>NZ_JACJPX010000049.1 GCF_014696315.1 Calothrix membranacea FACHB-236 | reverse complement strand
TTGGGTTTGGGTTGTCCCGGTTGGTTATCTGGCTTAGGCGGATCAGGCTGAGGATTGGGTTTGGGCCCCGGTTGGTTATCTGGCTTAGGCGGCTCAGGCTGAGGATTGGGTTTGGGTTGTCCCGGTTGATTATCCGGCTTGGGCTGTGTTACTGGCTCACTAGGCTTTGATGAAGGGATTTGGGGTTTTGTGGAAGTTTGAGTAGTTTCAACAGAATTACTATTATTACTTAGCTGCTCATCTGATTGAGCTTGTCCTGTGTCCACAATGGATTCTAATGGCAGAGCTTCTTGGGTTGTGTTTAATGAAGACTCTTCTTTATTAGTTTCGCTATTAGTGGCGTTACTAGTTTCGCTTTTACTATCTTCGGTGGTAGAACTTGCAGAACTAGCTGTTAGTTGTAAAAATGAAGGATTTTCGACAACTCCCTCACCTTTAAGTGGAGTTTGTGTAGCTACAGCGGCTGCGGTTTCAGCTTGAACGCTAGCGATCGCAGGATCTGGTGTTGGTGCTAGATTTTGTCTAGTTAAATCAAGTCCTCGAACTAAATCGCTAGTTTCATAAAAATTTCTGAGGTCAAAATCGTATAAACCCTGAAATCTACCTTTAACAATAACCATCAGTTGCCCTGCTTCGAGCACCTGACTTTGAGAAGCTTTATTAGAGACTTCTATACCACTATTTGTAAGCGCGCCGACAATTGTAGTATCGGTTTGTTCGTCATAGCGGACAAATAATGCTGAACCCCGAATTGCTGCTGCTGCATTTGGTGTTTGTATACGTGTTTGGCCCCTACCAGGTGGAATCAGCAACAATACAGTCCCATTTGTAAGTCGAAAGTTACGAGTTTTGGGTAAAAACTGAAATATTGCTTGTTCTCCAACCCGTGCTAAAGAACCATCGTTAAAGCGTAAATCTGCAAGGGACTTTCTACCAGTGGACAAACCATCCCCAGGTGTCATTGCATCAGCTTTGCGTGCTGGTCGCCTCTTGGGCCCATTTCTGGGAATTAGCTGCACTAAGTTACGCAATTCCTGAATCTCAGCTCTGGTTAGAGGGGTAGTTGCATTTGCCCGTCCTGACAAAGGCAAGACTATAGTTCCCCACAGCCCAATTACTAAAAGTGGTAAAAATTTTTGCAGCATAGTTTTAGAGACTCAGAAGATTTAATTAATACTGAATATTTGTAAAAATAAATTCTGGGTTGAGATTCTATTCTGTTGGTTATAATTTATACTTTTTTAAGTAAAGCATCTAAATAAGGCTGAGTTTCGTCAGTGTATTTTAATAAAATGCTCCGAAACTTTATCATCCTTATTTTAAACTTAATACATTAATACTTAAATGTATAATAAAATTTAATGTTTTTGCTCTTTTGGTTGAAGTAGTACCAATATCATATATAGTAATCTTGAATCTTAATTAAGACTTTTCGGTAAGAGAAGTAAACATCAGGGATAAGTTAATCGGAAATTTGATATTTAAATTAGGAATTGCCGAGTTAGCTTCTGGATCTACGTTGGGAAAACGCGATCAACGCCATCAAAGATGCAATCTAAGGGCTGGAAAAACTTTTTATTTGCGCTTTTTTTAACTATTGGTGGTGCAAACTGGTATTGCATCAGGGTAGATAAAGTATGGGCTGCAAGTTCTCAAAAGGACTTAGTGAGTGGATTAGGTCTGCCAAAAACTGTAGCATCAAACGTCACATCTTTAGCGATCGCACAAATTGCTACTGAGAAATGCGAACAACCTCAAGCTAATACAAATAATTATCAACTACCAGAGTTAGCAAATATACATAACATTCATCAGGTACCAAAGTCGGCGCGCAGAATATTCTTCTCTCAGCCGATTGAAATGCTGAGCTTGAATCAAGGCGATACTTGTTTAGAAAAATTTCTGAAATCCGCTAACTCTTTGCAATCATCCTTGCTTGACGCTGCTGTTGAAGCAGGGAAACCCAATTTCAACTGTCAAGACAACTTGTGTAGACAGCCAAGTAACTTAAAAATTTTATATTCACAACGAGTACCCGATTCGAGCCAGCCAGGACAAGCAACAGCGCAAGTTAATCAACAGCCACCCAATACTTCAAATCCCCCACCACCAAATGATCCACCGCCAAACAATCCGCCACCAAATGATCCACCGCCAAACAATCCGCCAGCGAACGATCCGCCACCATTAGAAGTACAGCCTAATACTGTTCCCAGTCCTTCGCCATCGCAAATAGAGCAACTCTTAGAAACTCCCCAGCCTAATTATTCTCAAAGATTAGAAAGGCTAAGGCAGAGATTGCAACAACAAACACAATCGCCATCAGAAACGAACGATCTAGAATTGGGATTGCGGGTAAAGCCACGAACAATAGTAGAAGCACCACCCTTAGAACAACAGCCCCCAACACCAATAGAGACACCAGTACCGCAGTTTCAACCTATAGGTACTCTAGATGGTCGTATCGGCTTCTTTCATTCAGATAACATTTTTTCTTCAAATGTTGACCCTATAGAAGACAGCTTAATTTTTTATGGGTTAACATTAGCCTCTGCATATTTCCCTTTGGGTTCTAAGACTTATATAAGTGGTTCAATTGACGGCACCCAGATTCATTATTTAGATCAATCACTTTATGATTACAATCAGTTGAGATTTAATGTAAGTTTGTACCGACAACTATCACGCCGGATGTATGGGGAACTTGCGTGGAGTAATCAGATGTTGTTCTACGCCAACAACAGTGATACCTTCAAATCAGGCGATCGCTTTTTAAGTGAAAACTCCATCCGCTTAGGTGTAGGGCGGCGAGATCCCCTAAGTTCCAAATTATTTCTCGATAGCTTCTATGGATTAAGCGTCAGTTTTGCCGATCCAGAAAGCCGTAGTCGGATTATTAACTCTTTGTGGTTATCTTTAAGCTACTACGTACAAAAACCCCTACAAGTTGGGATTAACTATCAGTTCAACTTGTCAAATTTTACCAATCGTCCCGATGCCCGCGAAGACGCATTTCACCGCTTATTTGGGCATTTAACCTATCGAGTCTCCAAAGACAGCAATCTTAACCTTCAGACTGGTGTTAGCTTTGGCGGTTCCAGCGCCCCCAACATAGATTTTAATGGTTGGTTCTTCAGCCTTAATTACAATTTAGAGTTAGGCCAATTTTAATTAAAGTCAACCCTTGTAGAGACGCGATTCATCGCGTCTTTCATTCCCATTCATCGCGTCTTTCATTCCCATTCATCGCGTCTTTCATTCCCATTCATCGCGTCTTTCATTTCCATTCATCGCGTCTTTGATTTTCCCCATAGCTTCGCGCTGAGAAAATTCCTGTTCAAAACAGGAAACTCCGCCTTCTAAACAAGAAACTCCGCGTTCTGAACAGAAACATTCTCATTCCCAGCAAGAACATTCTCATTCCAAACAGAAAGATTCTCGTTTCAAACAAGAACATTCTCATTTCAAACCAGAACACTCTCGTTCCAAACAGAAACATTCTCATTTCAAACAAGAAACTCCGCCTTCAAAACACAAATCGTAGCCTAAAATTACTCATCACTCCCCTTCCCCTCCACATTTATACTGATTTCCATCAGAAATACTCACCCCCTATCTTCCTCATCCTCCTCATCCCCCTCATCCCCCTCATCTCCCTCACTTCTCTACCTCCCCTTACACACCTTCGCCTCATCAGGATGACTAATCAAATAACCCTTCAGCCAACTGCAACCCTGCGCTAATAAATCATCAAGACTCAGATTCCACAATTTGATGGTCTTGTCACCACTGGCGGAAGCTAAAGTTTTGCCATCGGGGCTGAAGACGACGCTGTTGACCGAATCGCTATGCCCACTGAGGGTGGCAATTTCTTTACCTGTGTCGAGATTCCACAATTTGATGGTGTTGTCACCACTGGCGGAAGCTAAAGTTTTGCCATCGGGGCTGAACACGACGCTGTTGACCACATCGCTATGTCCATTGAGGGTGGAAATTTTTTTGCCTGTGTCCCGATTCCACAATTTGATGGTCTTGTCATCACTGGCGGAAGCTAAAGTTTTGCCATCGGGGCTGAACACGATGCTGAAGACCCAACCGCTATGCCCAGTTAGGGTGGAAATTTCTTTGCCTGCGTCCCGATTCCACAATTTGATGGTGTTGTCAACACTGGCGGAAGCTAAAGTTTTGCCATCCAGGCTGAACACGACGCTGTTGACCAAAGAGTTATGCCCAGTTAGGGTGGAAATTACTTTGCCAGTGTCGCGATTCCACAATTTGATGGTCTTGTCAACACTGGTGGAAGCTAAAGTTTTGCCATCGGGGCTGAAGACGACGCTGTAGACCGAAGAGTTATGCCCAGTTAGGGTGGAAATTTCTTTGCCCGTCTCCCGATTCCACAATTTGATCGTCTTGTCATCACTGGCGGAAGCTAAAGTTTTGCCATCTGGGCTGAACACGACGCTTCTGACCCAACCGCTATGCCCAGTTAGGGTGGAAATTTCTTTGCCTGTGTCCCGATTCCACAATTTGATGGTCTTGTCACCACTGGCGGAAGCTAATGTTTTGCCATCGGGGCTGAAGACGACGCTGCTGACCCAATCGCTATGCCCAGAAAGGGTGAAAATTTCTTTGCCCGTCTCTCGACTCCACAATTTGATCGTCTTGTCACCACTAGCGGAAGCTAAAGTTTTGCCATCCGGGCTGAAGACGACGCTGTTGACCTTTTCGCTATGCCCAGTCAGGGTGGAAATTTCTTTGCCCGTCTCCCGATTCCACAATTTGATCGTCTTGTCATCACTGGCGGAAGCTAATGTTTTGCCATCCGGGCTGAAGACGACGCTGTAGACCGAAGAGTTATGCCCTCTCAGGGTGAGAATTTCTTTGCCCGTCTCCCGATTCCACAATTTGATGGTGTTGTCACCACTGGCGGAAGCTAATGTTTTGCCATCGGGGCTGAAGACGACGCTGAAGACCCAACCGCTATGCCCAGTTAGGGTGGAAATTTCTTTGCCCGTCTCCCGATTCCACAATTTGATGGTCTTATCATCACTGGCGGAAGCTAAAGTTTTGCCATCGGGGCTGAAGACGACGCTGGTGACCGAATCGCTATGCCCTTCTAAACTATTTTGTTCGCGAATATTGAATAAAATTTTCTGTAAATTAAACAAAGGGCTGTATGCTGGATATTCTCCTAAAGGTTGTTGATCCTTGACTAGAGTTTTTAAGGTTTTTACTGTCTGCATAACTAACAGCAAACCATTTATTTCTCCTAAAGTATCAAACACTCGCAACGCATTTGTACCATCTTGTTCTAATTTGGTAGCCTGTAAAGCAATTTTTCGCTCTTCATCAGCTTTTTTCAAATCTGCCAAAGCATTTTTACGGGCGTTAACGGCTGCATTCAGCGCAGTTTTAGCTGTTTGTAATTCTTGTCGCGCCTGCTTTTGTTCTTCCCTCGCCTGATTTAAACCTGCAACAGCTTCTTCTCGCTGCTGTTGTGTTGTTTGCAGTTGTTCAACAGCTTCCTTTGCCTTTCCTTCAGCTTCACTTACCTTTGCATCAGCTACTTTTACTTTGTCTTCTGCTATTTTCAGCTTTTCCTGTGCCTGATTCTCCTTAGTTTTTGCAGCTTTCAAGTTTGCATTTGCATTATTCAGATTCCGTTGTGCCTGTGCTGCTTGCGCTGATATCTTTTTATTCTCTACCGATATGCGCTGATTCTCTTGCTTAGTGGTTTCTGTTTCTTGCTTCGCCTGATTTAATTCTGTTTTGGCATTATCCGTTTCCGTCCTAGCTAATCGTGCTTGCCCTAATTGATATTGAGCCAACATTAACGATACTACCGCCCCCACCACCGCCAACCCCAGCACCACAGAACCAACTTGAATCCGCCGATGAGCTTTGCGGTTCGCCTCTGCCAAAACTTGCTTCGCCTGTTCTTCCGCCTCCAACCGCCTTTGCACATCGCGCTTTTCTAATTCCTGACTAGCAGCCAAAAACTGATAATCCAAATCGCTTAAACTTTTACCCTTCGCCCATTCTTGAGCATCCTCCAAAGTCTTACCCCGCAACAACCGCGACTCATCTTGTTGTTGTGACTCCACCCAAGCATTAAAAGCATCAGAATAGGGGCGCAGCTTTGCCAAAAGCTTTTCACTCCATTCCTGCTTAAACACCTCAGCATAAATCCGGTTATAAATTCGCAGCTTACCATCCCGCTTCACCACCAATCCCGTTAACCGCAACTCAGTTTGTTCAGCACTATCATCAGCTGCAATCTCTCCCTGCTGCGAAATCTGCTGACACAACGCCAACAATCGCCCAGTCTTCTCTTCCCCCCTCCCCATAATCCTGTCGCGAATCGTCTTCAAATGCTCCGGCTCATCCTGCGCCTCCCAATTCTCAATAATCCGCCTCCTCACCACATCCTCAACCAACCCCTCAATTTTGGATTTTGGATTTTGGATTTTAGATTGCTCCTCTTCAATTTCGGATTTTAGATTTTGACTTCCAACTTCTCCCCTGCTCCCTGCCCCCTGCCCCCTGCCCCATTCCCCATTCCCCCTTCCCCAGTCCCCAATCACCAACTTACAAACCTTCTGCGTCAAAAACGGCTGTCCCCCCGTCCACGCCAACACCACCCGCATCAATTCCCCAGAATCCCCCACCGCCGCCAACCCCCGCGCCAAAGGTTCCGCCTCATCCAGCCGAAAGCCAGTTAAATCAATTGCCCGCCCAATATTAAAAGGAGTGCGACGTTTATCTTGAATCAGGTCTGAGGGGGTAGACACCCCAATCAAAGCAAAAGTCAGGCGATTATAATCTGCATGGGTAGCCCTGCGGTTATAGCAATCGCGAATCACTGCAAAAAAGTCATCTAAGTTGAAGGAAAGACTGAGAACGCTGTCAATTTCGTCAATAAAAATCACAATCTTTTCCGTAATTGTTTTGAGTAAAACCGTTTCAATAAACTTACTCAAACGCTGCACTGGCGACAGCAAATTATTCTCAGTCCACCAACTATCTAAATCAAAACTAGTATAAAGATTCAAACTCCCCACCAGGGTATCAATCACCCCCGCATACCATTGTTCTGGGGTAATATCTGCCGTCCCGATCGCAGTAATATCAATATTCGCACAGGCAAACCCCTCCGCCTGTAAGCGCCCCATCACCTGCACCCGCAAACTAGATTTCCCCATCTGCCGCGAATTGAGGACATAACAAAATTCACCCCGCGTCAAGCCTTCATAGATGTCATTGTCAGCTTGTCGTCTGACATAAGTTGGTGCATCTTGGGGCAAACTTCCCCCGACTTGATACTGGTACTTTGTCACGTCGCTCCGCTCCGAATTCAAAATTCAAAATTCAAAATTCAAAATTAACAATAAATTTAAGTAGGGTGTGTTGTCGCCAAGCGCCGCATCAGCAATAATTTCAGGTGCGTTAGCCTACGAATTACGAATTAAATCAGCTAGGTGTTTTAATATTTTGATGACAGTATAAAGGTCATCTCGGCTATCTAAAGCGAATAAATCGGATAGAGCATATTGAGGAGTTTCAGCTTTTATCAGTTTGATAAATCTAAATTCATTACCGTTAGTGACAAAGCCAAAAACAGGTTTTTCTGGAGTGGTATCAGCTAACATATAAGCTAATGCTTGGGGAATGGCAACAGCTAAAGAATACTGCGCTCTTTTTGCCTCAATTACCAGCACCCAGAATGGTGGATGAAATACCAATATATCAATGCGTCCTCGAATGATTGTGCCTTCATCTTCAGAAGAAATTTCCACTTCTTCCTCAGCAGCAATGTAAAAAGGTGGTTGATAAAAACCTGCTAGACACAATAGTGGGGAAAGTACCACCATTATTTTGACTACAGGTTCTAAAATGGGATATCGAGATAAATGCTGATATTCGGTTTTGATTTCTTCAATATTTTGCTTTTCTAACTCATTGATTTCTGGTAAATTATCCCGCCACTCACGGAAGAAGTTTTCATCATCATTACGTTGTAAATTAAATTCCTCAATCAGTTGATTGAGGCTGACATCTTTACCCTGAATAATCTGAACCATAAATATATTGCTAGTGATTAGGAATAGAGAGATTATTTATAAAATAAATCTTAAGTAACTCACCGCTGCGTGGATGCTGCGCTGCGCGACAACACACCCTACTGTATATTTTATGTGGGGGAATTGCCTTGTTTAATTCCCATGCGCGCAGAAAAATATTGCCTATATAAATCACACAAAGGTATCACATCATTACCCTGAAATTTCACCAGTCCCATACTGCGGAGTTTAAACGCTGCTTCTACTCCCACATTCACAGGAGAATCTGCTGTTACTACTTGTGCAATTGCTGCTAATAACTCTGCGTCTATTTGCAAATTTAGCCAATGGCGACGCAAATGATCGCTATAAGGGCCTTCCTCTGTTGCTGCAATTTGCTGTAGTTTCGGTAGGGTGATCCTACCACGAGCAATTTCATAAAGTGCTACCCTCACTAAATAAGGATGACCATCAACCAACTTTCTCAATTCTTCCACCTGTAAATCAGACCAATTGATACCGTGACGCTTGACTAAATCTTGTACTTGTGAATAATTTAAATCTGGTAATTCAATTGGTAAACCCACATTAAAAGGTGACTGATTAATATTTAATGGAATGTAAACTTCTTTAGAATGAGCAATCACCAACCTGAGATTTTTCCAGACTACTTCATTTTTTGACCGTTCATGCCAAGCCCGTAGCAAGCCAAAAAAATCTGCCGCAATTACCGGATGTTTGAAAACTTCATCTACTTCATCCAAACCCAAAGCAATAGGAGTATTAATTGCAGGTAATAAATAGCGTTGGAAGTAATTTGTACATTTATTCTTACTACCTAAAACCCCCTTCCAATAATCTTCTAACTTAACTGGGATATTCAATTCATCAGTAATACTGGCACAAAACCACTGTAAAAATAAATCCAAACTACTCAGAAATTCGGCATCTGCTGATTGAAAATTCACAGATGCATATTGATAACCATTTTGATCAGCATGATTGAGAATCCGCGTCATCAAAGAAGTTTTACCCATCTGCCGAGGCGCTTTAATTCTAATTAATGCCCCAGGTTTGAGAATAGTTTCATAACAGTCCGTTTCAATCGGCGGACGCTCAACATAAAAAGCAGAATCTAGAGGTACTTGCCCTTCAGGATTTTCTAGAGAAATTACTTTGACTTCCGATGTTGATTTTTGAGAAGTTCCTTTATTAGTTGCTGAATTATCTGTTAAATTATTCCTACTTTTTAAAACTGGGGTTGCCGACTCAGGAATATTTTCTAAATCAATAGCAGTACAGCCAAACTCATAGGCTTCCTCATAGGTTCTATCTGCACCCAGTGCATCATAAAAGCCTACAGCAAATTCAATCGCCGCGCGATCGCCAATTGCTTGACTCATACCCACTACACAATCAATATGTTGATGAATCGCTGCAGCTTGTACCTCGCTATAACAAGCATTCAACAACACACACTCAACCTGATTTTTAAATAATTTAAATAATCTTGCCAGCGCAGCCGTACTTACTAACTGAATTTCTCCAGTATTATTTTCCAACGCCAAACCTTGATTTCCCGCACCATGCCCAGAAAAGTGAACTATCTCTGGTTCATAATCTAAAAGCGCACGGCGTAAATCATCAGTTCTGACTGCCCATTTCGTGATAATTTCAAACTGATCTCGGCTTCTGGCGCGTTCCAAACCAGCCTGAATTTCCCGCACTTCTTCATCCAGGCGTACTTTGTCTGTATTCGTAGGATTAGCAGATAAAATCAGGATTTTCTTCACAAGCTGTCAAAATTACTGCAAGCAAGTTGATTTGCTAAAGGCAGTTTACTATAACAGCGTATGATTGACCTGAAGTAAATTCTATACTGTAGGGTGAAATGTCGCTTACTTTAGCGGGTTTTATATCCCCGACTTTTTGAAAAAGTCGGGGATCTGAGCATCAATGTTTACTTAAGTAAGTGCTATTTATCAAGAGAGAACTATCCTAGCGCCTAACGCACCATCCACGCGGCGGTGCGTTACGGCTAAATTTCATTGTCTCTCAGCTCGAAATCATTTCATAGCCGTAACACACCCTACAGAAGTTTCACTTTATAAATTCTCTCTTAATGCCTGGGTTTATTGAAACAACTGGCAATTGCATTAAATGCGTGACATTCTCTTGCTTCTAGTGCTTGCTTATTAATATTTTCTGATTGAGCTATTATCAAGGTTTTTCCAGCAGTAGCTATTGTACCAATAGTTGCTAATCCCAACACAAAAATTTTCTTTCTAGTGTTGATAGTAGCCGCTAAAGTTTCCCAAGCTGTAGCATTACCCAATACGGGAATTGTTTTTAATGCCTCTAAAGCAACTGCTGCATTAGCATATCGATGTTGGCGTTTATACTCTACCATTTTCATTAGCCAACGCTTAAAGGATGGGTTAATTTGAGGCAGTATTTTTTGCACATTGAAGCGATATTTATCATCAATCAACTGACTAACATTTACAGAACGAGTATTAGTCAGTAAGCAAATCAATGTTGCCCCTAAACTATATAAATCTGATGCCTCAGTTAAAGGATAGCCAAACTGTTCTTCTGGAGGCATAAAACCTGGGGTGCCAACAGCAAAACTGCTGAGAGTCATTTTTTTACCTTTGTTGCGAGCTAAACCAAAATCTACTAAGTAAGCGTTGAATTGCTGATCAACTAACAAATTTTCTGGTTTTATATCTCGATGGATAATGGGGGAAACTCGCTTTTGTAAATTTACTAAAACTTCTAAAACTGAGATAGCAACTTTTTTAATTTCTTCTGGCTGAAAGTTAGATTGTGATACTAAAGATGGAGCGTTTTTATATTCCTGCAACATATAAAAACCCGCTGATGTTTCAAAAGAATCAACATAGCGGGGAATGCGTGAATGATTTATTTGTTGAAGAATGGCAATTTCACTTTCATAAGCTTTTACAACTGACGAATCGGGAATCCCATTGGCAAAACAAAACTCTTTAATTACGATTTTTTGCTCAGTTTTAAGCGCATGAGCTAAATACGTAGTCCGTCCTGCTTGTCGATTGCGTCCTAGTTCTCGGATAACTTGATAGCCTTGCTGAGAAAAATCTGGATATTTATTGACGGGAATATTCCCTTGATATCCATTTTGCACATCAAGTCCCATAGACAATTACCACACAATTTGATTTGGTCAATTGAAGGCTGAAGGCTAAAGAATGAAGTACGAAGTATGAAGTGTGAAATTACCTCTACTATGACTCTGAATGCTCATGGATGTAACTTGCATCTTGTTTCATCCTTTATCCTTTAAACTTCAGACTTCAGGGGTTGATGTGGATTGCTAAAAAGTTGATACACTTTGGCACAAAGGCGCATAGACATCTAAAAGATGCCCATGCGCGAAATCATCACCTTTGCGCTAGCCAATCCACAATTTGGGAATTGACAATATCTGGAACTTCATCATGAGGACAATGACCAGCGTTGGGAATGGGGATAACTTTGATGGCTTTACCATTCTCACGCGCTTCTTCGTAAATCTTTGCCCCCGTAATTGGTGTCCAAGGATCGTCAGCACCCCAAATTACTAATAAAGGACGTTCAACCTTAGGCAAAAGTTCCCCAGGAGTAGGCCCAGCAGGGGCTGTAAGAATCGATGCAAAGACTTTCTGCGCGCCAGGGTCGCAAGCTGGGGTATAAAGTAAATCAACTAATTCATCAGTAACGGCTTCCCGGTTGCGATAAACCTGATAAAGTGTGCGGCGAATTTGGGATTTTTGACGGATGCGGTTAAAGACAAACTTGCCTGTGAGGGGCGATCGCACTACTCTGTTAAATGCTGCCATCACAACTCGTAGCGGTGGGTTCAATTCATGGGGACGATGGCTCAAACCACCAGCAGAGTTAATTAAAACACCACCTGCAGCAATTTCTGGATGTTCTGCCAGTACCATTAAGCTGATTAATGCACCAATGGAGTTACCGATAAATACGGCAGGTTGGTTGATGTGTGCATACCAAAAATCTTTGAGCAGTTCTACCCAAATTTCCAGGCTGTAATCAATTGGTGCTTTCTCAGAACCACCAAAACCCAACAAATCTACAGCGAAAACTTGATAACCAGCCTTTGCTAAAACTGGGATATTTTTGCGCCAATGTCCCATAGAAGCACCAAAGCCATGCACTAGTACCAAGGGTTCTCCTGTACCCATAACAGTGTACTGAATTTTATAGCCCCGCCAAGTCCAAAGGAATTTTTCTAAAGTGACTGAAGGTAACTGTTGGGTAGTTAAATTCATTATTAAGATTCCTAAAGTATTTTTTTAATAGTAATACCTCCTACCAGCTAGAAACTTAGACAAAATGCTATTTTTTTGCCTATCCGGTGGATGTGAGGCTTGGTGTTCTCATCTGTTGTGCTGGGATTTGGCGTAGATTTAGCAAATATAATGCTTGTAGTAATTTTAACTTTCAGTTGAGTATGAATCGCTAGTAAACACTCTTTGCTAAATCGAGAACAAGGGGATACTCTTGCCTTAAAAGTATTAAGTAAAAGCTCTTAGGCGTAAGTGTGCTTTTTTTGAGGTATGTTATTTTTATCCTAAATAAGGGATAAATACTTTTAGCCTAATTTAGGCGTTTGTAACCTCATAGCCATCGGTATGAACTGAGATGAAACACACAAACCAGAGTTATTTAGCTTACTTAAGCAAATTTATTGTAGCTGTTGCTGTAGTAACTTTTTTACCAATATCTGCAACTTTAGCTGCATCCGGATTATCTCACCCAGGTAAGCAGACCATCAGCAATTATGCTGATAAGCAGCTTGTAGCTGATAACTCTAGTGACGACGATGATGACGACGATGATAGAAAAAGAACTGAAGTTGAGTCGTCAGCACACAAGAAAACTAAAGGTTTGAGCCTTGCAATTTGGCAACCTGCTGGTAATTTTTCAGAAGTAATTACCCGAGTTTCTGTTAAGGGTAAACGTGGTAAGGGTTATTTAAAAGAACGGTTTTTGGGCGATTACAAGTACAAGATTAAGCAAAAAGCCAAATTTGTGAAGGCCTTAAAAGCAGGCGATCGCGTTGTTGTGCGGTTGTATGATACTCAAAATCGCTTTATTGGCTATAGCGAATTTGAGTGTTTAGCAGCAAACACCACAGTTAATTTAATCTTATCTACTAACCCCAGTGAATACCAAGTTGTTCGCACTGTTTATGGTGTAGATGCCAACTCAGACGGCAAAATTGACGCGGGTACTACCACCTACGACTACTTCACTCAGGTTAGCAATCAACGCGTAACTTTCCTGAGCAGTTCACGGACAATCAATGTTAAGCAATTCCAGGTTCAAGGTTGGTCAACGGTTCCAGCCACCAGCGTTTATCCTACTTCTTTAAACCAAGGCGAGTATAGCTTGGTGCGTCAATCAATTAGTGCCTTCAGTTCCTCTTTGGCTTCGGCTTTGAAGTCTACACCTGGCGAACTGGTGGAACTAATTGAGGTTAGCGATGACAACAACTCTGTCTACAATGTCAGCCAGATGATGTTGAAGTATCGCGAGTTTGGCGTAGACAACAGCGTGCAAGTTAAGTTTAACGATGTATCTGAAAACCACTGGGCTAAAGATTTTATTGCTGAATTAGCAGCTTTACAAATTATCCAAGGTTTCCCAGATGGTAATTTTCGCCCAGATGAACAGTTGACTCGGGCTCAATTTGCCGCAATGCTGAGTCAGGCTTTTGAGAAAGTGAAAGTTCGCAATCCCATCAGTTTTAGGGATGTTTCTACAAGGCACTGGGCTTATAATGCTATCCGCGAAGCTTATTCCACAGGCTTTTTATCAGTTTCTAGTAATCAATTTCAACCTACTCAAAGTCTCTCCCGCCTAGAAGTTTTGCTCAGCATAGCCAGAGGGCTAAACTACACATTTAGCGGTTCTACCCAAACGATTTTAGCTGCCTACAGCGATGCTACTTCTATTCGTAGCGAAGTCCGCACTGCGATCGCTGCACTCACACAACGCGGTATTGTAGTCAATTATCCCGATGTGCAAACTCTCAATGCTGATAAAGTGGCAACTAGAGCTGAAGTCACGGCTTTGATATATAAATCTTTAGTTAGTACTGGGGAAGTAGCGGATATATCCTCTCAGTATGCTGTCGAAAAAACGCAGCAGCGTTCTGAAGTTTTGGAGCAAACCATAATACCAGCAGCAAGTGGAAAACCACGCCGTAATTGTAACCAAGGCATAGGTAATGGTGCGGAAGGTTGCGATCCAGGCAATTCTCGTCCTCACGGTGGTAGCAATGATGAAGGTGGACGCACTCCTGGGAAGAAGTAATAATTAAAACTAAAATTTACTCTTTTTAAAACCCGGCTTATTTGACTATAAATAGCGGGTTTTTCTTTCTATTGGTTAACCAGATAAAAATTGAGGCTGACATATTAGCAATCTTCTAGATTGAATTTCACTCACATACACAAAAGTTTTTGCCTAGATCTTAGCCTTCTGCAACAAGTGAGGACATACGAATTGATTTGGGTATTTCCGTACTTGATTTATAGAGAGTTTTTTTAAGAAAATGTTAAGACTTCTGGTGTGTCATGCTACACTCAACAGACTCTAACTACCCTGTGATTACGCCAATTCTAGGGTCTTCAGAATCAACCACAGCCACGTTAAGCTGGATAAAAGTAGCAATTGCTTGCACTTTGGAGGATGAAATTCATTGCTCCTGTTAATTTTTAATTTTCGCTGCTTGAGATACTTGGAATGCTAGACAAAATTTTTGATTATCTTCATTTTCACTTTAGCGTTGAAGCTCCTATAGTTCTGCTTATCCTGGTGTTTTTAGAAGCCGTGCTATCTGCTGATAATGCGATCGCCCTCGCTGCGATCGCTCAAGGATTGGAAGATAAAAAGGTTGAGCGACAGGCGCTGAATTTGGGCTTGGTTGTTGCCTATGTGCTAAGGATTACATTAATCCTGACGGCTACCTGGGTACAAAATTTATGGCAATTTGAACTTCTGGGTGCTGCTTATTTACTATGGCTAGTATTCCAACATTTCACGTCCCAACAAACAGATGAAGAGAATCACCATCACGGGCCGCGTTTTAGATCTTTGTGGCAAGCTATACCAGTAATCGCCTTTACAGATTTGGCATTTTCTTTGGATAGCGTAACAACTGCGATCGCAGTTTCTCAAGAAAGGTGGTTAGTGCTAACAGGTGCAACCATTGGGATCATTACCCTGCGCTTCATGGCGGAATTATTTATCCGTTGGTTAGACGAATTTGAAAACCTAGAAGACGCAGGCTATATTACTGTGGCATTCGTAGGTTTGCGTCTGTTATTGAAGGTGGTCAACGATAGCTTAGTTCCACCCGAATGGTTAATGATTACTGCGATCGGTCTTATCCTCGCTTGGGGATTTTCCAAACGTACAAATATAGAAGTACCCCAAGAATTAACTGAAAAAACGGAAGTACCGAAATAGGGAATGGGGCATTGGGCATTGGGCATGGGGCATGGGGCATTGGGCATTGGTAATTGAAAAATTCCCCCCTGCTCCCTGCCCCCAGCCCCTCTGCCTCACCAAGTACCCAGTCCCCAATCCCTAACTCCCTACTCGTGCAACCAAGGAGTCACTTCTGGTTTCCAGTTAACTAATTCTTCATCCTTAAACCACAGCGCAACTTCTTTTTGAGCTGTTTCCGGAGCGTCGGAACCGTGGATGATGTTGCGACCAATGTTGATCCCCAAATCGCCGCGAATGGTTCCAGGTTCGGCGTTGAGGGGGTTGGTTGCACCAATCAGCTTTCTTGCAGAGGCGATTACGCCTTCACCTTCCCATACCATCGCTACTACAGGGCCGGAGGTGATAAATTCAACTAATCCTGCAAAGAAGGGTCTTTCGCGGTGAACGTCATAATGTTGTTCAGCTAATTCCCGACTGGGGTGAAGTAGCTTCAAACCCACGAGGGTAAAGCCTTTTTTTTCAAAGCGACCGATAATTTCGCTGACTAGTCCGCGTTGTACGCCGTCGGGTTTAATTGCCAAAAATGTGCGTTCCAAAGCTATCTCCGAAAACTTAATAAATTTTTCAAGATCAATTATCTTTTGTTCTTTGTCCTTAGTTCCTGATCATTTGTTGATACTTGAGGGATTTTGACCCAATGACAAATGACTAAATAACTAATAACTAGTAACACACGACTCTTGACCAATCAGAGTTTATCTCAGAAATTATCTCTGGGTGCATATGCGATCGCAAATGAATGCGTTAAATTGAAAATTCGTGGGTGAAACACAGAGGTCAGGAATAAATGGGTGTTGAGTCAACTGCTACATCGGAAGAGATAGTTAAGCTGCCGTCTAATGGACACAAACCAGAAGTGAAAAACCATAAGCCAAAAAAGCTTTTAGCGCCTAGTACTATCACGGATGATTCGTCTCGCTCTTGGAAAATCGAGGACAGCGAAGCCCTGTATCGCATCGAAGGCTGGGGACAACCTTATTTTTCGATTAACGCGGCTGGTCATGTCACTGTTTCCCCAAAAGGCGATCGCGGTGGTTCTTTGGATTTGTTTGAATTGGTCAACGCTTTGAAGCAGCGTAATTTAGGTCTGCCGATGTTGATTCGCTTTTCGGACATTCTGGAAGACCGGATTGAGCGTTTAAATGCTTGTTTTGCGAAGGCGATCGCTCGCTATAACTATCCTGGTGTTTATAGGGGTGTATTTCCTGTTAAATGCAACCAGCAAAGGCATTTGATAGAAGATTTGGTCAGATTTGGTAAGCCTCATCAATTTGGTTTAGAAGCTGGCTCTAAGCCAGAATTAATGATTGCTCTAGCTATCTTGGATACCCCAGGAGCATTATTAATTTGCAACGGCTACAAAGACCAAGAATACATCGAAACAGCAATGTTGGCTCAAAGGCTGGGGCAAACACCGATTATTGTCTTAGAGCAAATTGAAGAGGTCGATTTAGTCATTGCTGCTAACCGTCAGTTGGGTATTAAACCTATCTTAGGAGTACGGGCTAAACTCAGTACCCAAGGCATGGGACGCTGGGGTAGTTCCAGTGGCGATCGCGCTAAATTTGGTTTAACTATGCCTGAGGTCATTGAGGCGGTTGACAAGTTACGCGAAGCTGATTTGCTCGATTCCTTGCAGTTGATGCATTTCCATATCGGCTCACAAATTTCAGCCATTAATGTGATTAAAGATGCCATCCAAGAAGCCAGCCGCATTTACGTAGAGTTGGCGATGCTGGGGGCTGATATGAAATATCTCGATGTCGGTGGTGGCTTGGGTGTAGATTACGACGGTTCCCAAACCAACTTCTACGCCTCGAAAAACTACAACATGCAAAACTATGCCAACGACATCGTGGCAGAGTTAAAAGATACCTGCGCCGAACGGCAAATTCCCGTACCTACACTCATTAGTGAAAGTGGGAGAGCGATCGCTTCCCATCAATCGGTATTGATTTTTGATATTCTCAGTACCAGTGATGTTCCTCTCGATACCCCAGAACCGCCACAAGAAGGCGAATCCCCAATTATTAATTATCTCTGGGAAACCTACCAATCGATTAACAAAGAAAATTATCAGGAGTTTTATCACGACGCAGCCCAATTTAAAGAAGAAGCCATCAGCCGTTTCAACTTGGGCATTTTACGCTTAAGAGAACGGGCGAAAGCTGAACGTCTCTACTGGGCTTGTTGCCAGAAAATTTTAAACATCACTAGACAGCAGGAATACGTACCAGATGAACTGGAAGACCTAGAAAAAATCATGGCTTCCATCTACTACGCTAATTTATCGGTGTTTCAATCAGCACCAGATTGTTGGGCGATTGATCAATTATTCCCGATTATGCCCATACACCGTTTAGACGAAGAACCAATTCGCCGGGGAATTTTGGCAGACCTTACCTGTGATAGTGATGGCAAAATTGACCGTTTTATTGATTTGCGTGATGTCAAATCTGTTTTAGAACTGCACACCTTTAAACCAGGAGAACCCTATTATTTGGGAATGTTCCTCAGTGGAGCCTACCAAGAAATTATGGGTAATTTACACAACCTATTTGGCGACACTAACGCAGTTCACATTCAATTGACCCCCAAAGGTTACCAAATTGAACATGTTGTCAAAGGCGATACCATGAGCGAAGTAGTTAGCTACGTGCAGTACGATTCAGAAGACATGGTAGAAAACATCCGCCAGCGTTGTGAAAAAGCCCTGGAGGAAAAGCGCATCACCCTAGCAGAATCTCAGCGACTTCTACAAACTTACGAGCAAAGTCTGAGACGATACACGTATTTGAATAGTTAGTCCAAAGTCAAGAGTCAAGAGTCCAAAGTCAAATGACTAATAACTCTTGACTCTTGACCCTTGACCCTTGACTAAATAGCAGTCGTATTGAGCAATTCTGCGATCGCTTGTCGCTCTACTGGGGTATGAGATGGTGGTGACTGACGTGCATCAGTGATCAGCCAGTCTAAGGCTGCTGCTTGCACATCAATGGTGGCTCCAGTTTTATCGACGCAGTAACGCCCAAACACTAATTTATCTATCAGGCGAACTTCGGGGCCGAGGCGTGACCATTCAAAAATCACGCTATTTTCTACTGTCGCCCCGCTACAAATCCAGCAATTGGGGCCAATCATTGCCGGGCCAACGATTTTAGCGCCGTCTTCGATTCTGGTCATGCCACCAATGTAAACTGGGCCTGTAATATCGACTTTGTCCCAATTGACGGCGACGTTTAAGCCAGTGTAGATCCCAGGTGCTACTTCATGTCCGGGGATTTGGACGTTTTTAATTTCACCTAGCAATACACCACGAATCGCCCGCCAGTAGTCTGGTACTTTACCAATATCTACCCATTCAAAATCCATTGGGATAGCGTAGAAAGGCGCGCCAATTTCTACGAGTTTGGGGAATAGCTGACTACCAATGTCGTACTCAATGCCAGAGGGGATATACTTAAATACTTCCGGCTCAAAGATATAAATCCCTGTGTTGATGTTGGTACTGAGGGCTTCTTCAGTTGAGGGTTTTTCTTGGAAAGCTTTTATTCGCCCGTCGTCATCAGTTACGACTACACCGTAGCTAGAAACCTCTTCCTTGGGAACAGATTTCGTAATAATTGTCGCGATCGACCCTTTAGCTCGATGCCACTTGACTGCTTCTGTTAAATCCAAGTCAATCAAAGCATCACCGCACAATACCACAAAGGTATCGTCGAAAAACGGCGAGAAGTCTTGGATACGCCGCATCCCTCCAGCAGACCCAACTGCTTCTCCCACCAGTGTACCGTCCACAATTTGCCCTTCAAAAGAATAAGCAATTTGTACGCCAAACCGTTGACCATCACGGAAATAGTTTTCGATTTCCTCAGCTAAATGGCTAACATTGACCATAATTTGGTCAAAGCCATGCTGGCGTAACAGTTCAAGTAAAAATTCCATTACTGGTTTTTGCAGTATAGGAATCATCGGTTTGGGGATTGTATAGGTAATCGGACGGACACGAGTACCTTTACCCGCTGCAAGAATCATCGCCTTCATAAAGATTATTCCTCAACCACAGGCCAGTTTACTGTCAACAAGTTATACTTCATTGGTTTATTCTTTTTATTCATCCCTGATAGCACAGATTAGGGGAATTTGCTGAGCTTTGCATCTAACGGCATCGTCAAATGACGAGCAATGGCTTACTTTTTAAATTTACCTAGACTTTGGGTTTGATGACACCTTAGTCTCTAAATTATCTAAAAATAAGTGGATGAATCTTGCTCAGTTCATCGGCTGCTCCAAGGGTTGGTGGGTGTTCGCTGAATCTATGAGTAACCGAATTTTAATTTCTTGGTAAAACTCTTCTTGCAATAGCTCTACTTTGGATTGAGCTGATAGCAGTAGTAGCGCCCAGAACACACTAACCAAGTGGCTATGTGCTGATGTATGGGCAGAAACATTTTGGTATGGCTGTTTACTCTCGACCCATAATTCCACAAGCTGTTCCAAATTCAAACAATTTTGTTCCAAATGTAATTTTTGTGCTGATAGCTGTAATACTTGCTCTAGTTCTCCAGCTACTTCCGTCAGATTTTCTTGGTGTGCCAGTTCTAGCGCAGCTCGCATACTTTGCACGGTAGGCTGGCGGCGAGGACGGACTGGTTTGCTAGTTTTTTGGACAAGTTTGAGCTGATTCGCCATGATCTGCAACTGCTCAATTAATTCTTGCAGAGTCACACGACGTTTAGGTGGTGGCATTGCGGCTGGACGACGACGCAAATGATGCTCTAAAGGCAGACGATTAACTGGATGTAACAGCCCATTTTCACTTTCTAGCAGTGCGTCATCAAGTATCAGTTCTTGTTCGTCTGCGGCTGATTGTAATTGCATCAAGGTGTTTGCTTTAAATAACACCAGCATTGATGCTGATAAAAAAGCTTGTCCAGATTGAGATAAATCGGCTTCATAGCCTCTAGCTGTGGCTTGCGGTGCCATTAGTTCTAAATAACGGTCAATTACCTCAATTACTTGGACATCCCAAGGATCAATTTCTCCTTGTTCAGCTTGCTTGATCAGAAGTGTAATTGTTTCTAATAGCTCGGACGCATCCATTAATTAATTTCGAGTAATTAAGTCAAAAAGTGTCTAGCTTTAACACTGGATTTATTCGGCTAGCAATTATGCTTCATATCGTGAAAGAATGACTTGCTAGTATCGTAGATAAAAATTAGCACAGGTATTACCTGTCTCATTAAATTAGAATATTTTGTAATAAATTATACTTTATATCTAGCAAGTAATTACTTTTATGATCATTGTGAATGGTAATTTTAGATTTTGCAAGTTTTATCTTGCACCATTTTGGATAAGACATTGATTGCACCTTGAACGTCTAATAGTGTAATTCTCACAACAGTCGATGAAGTATAACATGAGATTTTTATACTTTCCTATAAGTAAATAAAGTATTATAAAACACCTGGTTTTTGCATATTTTTCAGTAATTTTGGCTTTTTTTATTTTTTTTCATACTATATAAATTTTAGATTTTACATCAAAGATAATTGGATGATTTTAAGTTTTACCAATTACCAATTACCAATCACCACTTTTCTAACTTTTACTTTCTTCATCCAAGCCAGATGTATAGTTAATAGAAAAATGTGAGACAAAGTTACCAGATTCACCAGTTTTAAGAGCGTCAAATGTTCCTTTAATAGTTCCGGCAATGGGAACGGCAACAAGTGTTCCCAATAAACCAGCTATTTCAAAACCCATTAAAATAGCTACAAAAATCCATATAGGATTTAGTCCAATGAAGTCACCAAGTAATTTAGGCGCTAATAAATTATCTTTAACTTGCTGCAAAAGAATTGCCGACAAAGCAACCTGAACTGCTAACCACCAATTTTGTAGCAGAACTAGTATTGTGACTAAACCAATCCCAAGAGTTGCACCCACAAAGGGAATAAGTTCGCCTATGCCAATAACTATGGCAAACAGTAAAGCAAATGGTACCTGCAGAACTATGAAAATTGGTGCTAAAGTCACTACCATAAATAGCCCTAGCAACAACTGACTGAGGAAAAAATTCTGAAAATTTAATCGTAAGGATGTTGTTAAAGGAATTCTAATATTAGAAGGTAACAGACTGACCAGGCCAGCCCAGACGCGATCGCCATATATGAGCATATAAAACGCTAGCACGACCACTAACACCAAATTTAGTATTCCTGAGAGTAGTGTGCCAGCAAATCCTACTGCACCTGAAGCTAACTGTTGCACCAAATTTTGGATATTAGCATTAATTTGAGTACTCACCACTTGCAAATTTATCGGTAAGCGTCGCTGTTTTGCTAAAGCCTCAACATGTTCTAGATTTCTTTGACTGCTAGTTAACCAATCCGGAATTTTATTTAAAAGTTGAATTGTTTGGTCAAGTAGCAGGGGTACTAATGTGACACCCAAAATCACTACTAATGTAAAAGTGACAAGCAAAACAATAATCACCGCCTGAGTGTGGGTGATACGTGCGCGTTTAAAGAACTGTACCGGATAATTTAATAAAAAAGCCAGAATTGCCGCACAACTGAGGATAGTGATGGGATGCTGGAAATAGTGAAACACTACCGACAATAGCCACACATTAAGAGCGATAATCGGGCCGCTCAGACCGTAAATTAATAAACTTTGAAGGGAGGCTGAACGGCGGATCATATCAATTTTAAATTTTGGATTTTAGATTGTGGATTTTAGATTGAAAGTCTTTCCCAACAAGCTTCTCGCCTTATCTCAAACAATATTATTTATCCTAATTTGGTATCAGATGCAAGATTTTTTCAAGATTTCTCGAAAAAAATTGCTCAATAGGTGTTGGCGCTGACCATAAAAGATATTTTGAATAAAGACATCTATTAAAGCTGATCTAAATACCAGGGAAGTACATCACCATGAATCAAACCATAGCTGACCTTCGTAAAGACTATACTCTACAAGATTTGAGCGAAACTGAGGTTAATCCTAATCCTTTTATACAATTTAAACAATGGTTCGATCAGGCACTAGCGGCCCAACTCCCCGAACCTAACGCCATGACTTTGGCTACAGCTATGCCCGACGGTAAACCCTCGGCCAGAATGGTACTACTGAAAAATTTTGATGAGCGAGGCTTTGTCTTCTTTACCAACTATAACAGCCGTAAAGGTCAAGAACTAGCAGAAAACCCCCAAGCGGCCTTAGTGTTTTGGTGGGCGGAACTAGAACGCCAAGTTCGCATTACAGGACAGGTTGAGAAAGTTTCGGAGGCGGAATCAGATCAATATTTTTACAGCCGTCCTGAAAATAGTCGCTTGGGTGCATGGGCTTCTAATCAAAGTGAGGTGATAGAAAGCCGAGAAGTTTTAGAGCAAAGCTTGCAAGAATTGCAGGACAAATATGAAAATCAGGAGATTCCCCGCCCTCTTAATTGGGGAGGCTTGCGTATCGTTCCCACAGAAATTGAGTTTTGGCAAGGCCGCCCCAGCCGCTTACACGATCGCCTGCTTTATACTCGTTTAGATAATGGCGATTGGAAAATTGAGCGTTTATCTCCTTAATCTAAGTAGGAGAGACGCGATTAATCGCGTCTCTACAAGAGTCCAAAGTTAAAAACTCGCTTGGACTTGTCAACACTAGTCGCCTCTCCCGTTAAAGACGCTATTCTCATCTCAGCACTCAGCACTATTCTGATACTGCTGCTTTTGGTGCAAACTGAAGTCTGGGATCGGGCATAAATGTATATCTAAGATAGATTCCACCCCAGACAAACAAAGCAATTAGCAACGCACCAATACCAAGGGGGCTAGGAAGCCAAAAAACTACTTCTATGTGGTTGAGTTCCCCAGTTCTTAGCTTCCACACAAGTTGATTGTTTATTTTTTCTGGCTCAATGGGATTTTCACCAATGGGGATGTTTTGCGCTCCCAATGGGGTTTTCAAACTAAAATTCAAATCGAGAATTGAACCTGCGTTTGCTAAAACATTACCATCACTAGCAATTAAAGAGAGCGATCGCAAATCCAAATCATAAATTAAGCGATCGCGTACCAATAGTAAAAAGTTGTTCTCCTCTATGAGTAAGTTAGATTCAACTTTTGGTAGTTCTGAATCAGATTCCGCGGCTACAGGCTCAGTTTTTTGATTGATGCGGGAGCTAAAAAACTCATTAAATTTTTCTTGTAATTCTTGCCCATTAGTGAAGGGAATAGTCACAATTACTTCTTCAGGAGAAATTCGCTTTGCTTTTCCTTCCAGTTTACGGGCGCGACATTCTATACTATTCAACCATTCATAAACATAGTCGCCACTAAAACTGGTGAGTCTTTCTCCTAATTTAATATGCTGCACCAATTCTCCGTGATTGGAGTTGCTAAAGTTTACGCCTACGTCATACTGCACACAACCAGTTAACATTAAGGATGCTAATACGACTACCCACAAAATCGGTTTTGGTGTTTTGGCGTTGCTGCTTTCTTGCGAGGAGAAAAGCATAGAATTATTTGATTTACAAGCAGCAAATTTTGTTAACAATTCTCTTTTTTTTATAACAAAACTTAACGGTATCACTAACCAATGGAAAACTTTTCCTAGATATGACGAATTCATCAATAATAAGTCTCCGGAACTATCAGATTTTAAGAACCAAGAGTCAAGAGTCAAAGGTCAAGGGTCAAAAATTCAGAAGAAAATTAACTTACTTTTAAGCCCCACCCGATATTTTCCCATCTTAGAGATCTGAGTTTAAAATCCACATCTAAAAAATTTAAACTTTGGATTTTGGAATTTTGTACAGACGCGATTAATCGCGTCTGTTTGACTCATGGCCTTTAAACATTCAGCCAAACCAAATATCCCAGGATTAAACCGATAACAATTAATGCCAGCCAAATAAAGCGGTTATCTTTGGTATTGACTTGGCTGAGGTCAACAAATTCCGGTTCTGGTTTTTTGGTGCTAGCAGCTGGGCGTGGCTTGACAGATATCCGCACTTGTGATTCGTTTTCGGGTAATTTGCCCAAATCGGGAATTTCTGTCATCCACTCGCTAGGTCTTTTCAGCTTTGGTGCTTTTAAGATGTAGAGTAAATGCCGGGCTTGTTTGTTGGTTTCTGAGTAGGGATGACGTTTCAGTTGCTCACAAAGGGCGATCGCATCCTCTGTTCTTCCCGCAGCTTCATAAGCAGTTACCAGCCAAATTTGCACTTCGCCCCCAAAGCGAGAATTGCCAGACAAGAGGGCGCTGGCTTTTTCCAGATTCTCCACAGCTTCTCGGTATTGCCCATTTTCAAAAGCAACTCGCCCAGCTTGATAGCGAGATCTGGCAAGTTCTAAACTTTCTGCATTCACGTTCTGTACACACTTCAGTAGTTCTTAAATTTATTGTGCCAATGTCAGCAATCATTAGGAAATATTTTTGAGGCATATCGCACAAATGGCCTGTCCCTACCTTTAGATGGATGTGGAATTTCACGAGACTAGTTAAAATTTTTATCAAAATAGTTACCTGTACTTCTTCAATAATTCTTAATCACCGCAGCAGTACTAAAGATGCACTACTGAGGTAGGTTAAAAAATACACATTAACGTTCATGGGCAGATCATTTTCGGATTCAGCACTGAAGTACTGATGAGAAACCTGTAAATAGTTAGTGAATAAATCTTTCAATTACCAACAATCAGCAGCTACTGAAAATTTCAGTCGATCAAATTTCTGGGGAAGCAAAATATGGCTAGAATCAAAGATTTACAACGGAATTGGCTGGGTGCAGGCCTCACTCTGGCATTAATCAGCGCTACCATTACCCCTGCTGCTGCTCAATCGGTGATTATTATTAATGGTGCAAGACAAACACCTTTAGGTGATTCATTTATATATGGGCATCAGAGGCATAATCATATACGTGTAAAACCGGCGAGAGGGAGAACACATTGGAACAATAATTACCGATATCGCCAACGCAATGATTACCGCTATCCCACAACTACTATCTACACTTATCCACAATATCGGCAGAATACTATCTATCCGGGTTTAAATACTCCCTCTGTCGTGAACCCGATTTTCCGCGACTCGACAATCAGAAATCCAGTATTTGACCGTCATCCTGGATATAATCAACCATTTAGAGGGCGATCGCGCGTTAATATACTTTATCCTTGGTAATTTTGTGGTTGGGCAGTTTGCCCAACCAATAGCTAATCAGCCTCTAAATTGGGAACCGAGAATCATAGTTCCAATCCCAACATCAGTAAAGATTTCTAATAACAAAGCGTGGGGCATCCGACCATCAATGATATGTGCAGCCTTGACTCCTTGAGCAAGCGATCGCACACAACAATTGACCTTGGGAATCATCCCCCCGCTAACTACACCCGTGGCGATTAAATCTCTCGCTTCGGGTATATCCACTTTGGGGATCAAAGTAGACGGATCTTTGTAATCTTTTAAAATACCTCTGGTGTCAGTCAGTAAAATTAACTTTTCTGCACCTAAAGCTGCTGCTATTTCCCCAGCGACGGTATCAGCGTTTATGTTATAAGCTTGTCCTGTCTCGTCGGCGGCGACACTAGACACAACTGGAATATAGCCATTGCTAGCTAGAGTTTCTAAAATTTTGATATTGACATTACTGACTTCCCCAACAAAGCCGATACCTTCTTGGCCTTGGGGGCGGGCTGTGATGAGATTACCATCTTTACCGCAGAGTCCCACCGCCAAACCGCCAGCTTGGTTAATCAGTTCAACAATTTCCTTATTAACTCGACCCACTAATACCATTTCCACCACATCCATTGTGGGCGCATCAGTGACTCGCAAACCATTCTTAAATTGCGCTTCAATTCCCAGCTTATCTAACCAACTGTTAATTTCCGGGCCGCCACCGTGGACTAAAATCGGGCGCAAGCCGACGCAGGATAAGAATACAATATCGCGGATCACCTGATCTTTAAGGGTGCTATCTTTCATAGCCGCACCGCCATATTTGACAACAACAGTACGTCCGGCGAACTGTTGAATATAAGGCAGAGCTTCGCTAAGCACCTGTACACGAGTGGCTTCAGTTTGCCTAATGTACTCAGTATCGTTGACCATTATGAGGAGCTTTTAAGACTTAAAACCTATGCAGTCAGTGTAGAAGACTTTGGAACTGGTAACAATGGGGAATTGGGAATGGGTAATGGGTAATGGGTAATGGGTAATTGGTGTTTCTTCCTAATCCCCAGTCCCTAATCCCCAACCCCCGCGATCGCGGTAAGCTGTTATTGAGTTACGGGTTTGCCTATTTTCTTCGTTCTGATTGTATTTAGTAGAGAAAATACCAACTCTACGGAGCAATCTATATCAATAACTTATGAATTCTCAGAAAGAAATTAAGCTGCTAATTTTGTCTCTGCTTTGTACTACGGCTGTGTTAGGTTTGGGCTTGTGGGTGTGGAATCAATTTTCTGGTAAAAGTTTGACTTCCTTAATATCAGGCAATAGTTCGCAACCCATCAACGGAAATTCTCAATCACAGCGGATCAGTTTAGGCGGGAAAATTTTAGTGGCTGCTGATACGAGTGCTGATAAAGAAGCTGGAGTACAAGCCTTTGCAAAAGGCGATTTTGCTACTGCTAGCACCAAGTTAAAATCATCGCTACAGAAACACCGCAACGATCCAGAAAGCTTAATTTATTTAAATAATTCACAGATAAAAAGTAATAATTCCTTGAAAATTGCCGTGAGTGTACCTATCGGCGGGAATTTAGATGTGGCAAAAGAAATTCTCCGAGGTGTAGCCCAGGCTCAAGATGAAGTCAATCGTAGCGGTGGCATCAATGGTAAACTTTTGCAGGTGGCGATCGCTAACGATGATAATGAGGCTAACCAAGCTCAACAGATTGCCAAGCAATTTGTCCAAGATCCTAGCATTCTGGCTGTAGTGGGACATAACTCTAGTAATGCTTCGATTGCGGCTGCGCCAATTTACCAAGAGGGAGGGTTAGTGATGATTTCTCCCAGCAGCACAGCGCAAAATCTCTCTGGTATTGGTAATTATATATTTCGCACTGTACCTAGTAATGGCTCATTTGCCGCCAGCCTGGCTAATTACACTATTAAAACGGCGCGTAAAAACAATATTGCTATTTGTGCAGACTCAAAATCAATTGATACTCAATCTTTCAAGGATGAGTTTATCAAAGGTATAGTTGCTGGCGGTGGTAAAGTTAACCCCACAAATTGCGATGTTGCTGCGGCTGATTTTAATCCCAGCACCTTGATTTCCCAATTCATTAGCAGTGGTGCAGATAGCTTAGTTTTATCGCCTCATGTCGATAGAATTAACAAAGCTTTAGATTTAGCCGCGGCAAATAACGGTAAATTAACACTGTTTGCTAGCCCCACACTCTACACATTCCAAACTCTACAGGTAGGCAAAAGCGATGTAAGTGGCTTAGTTTTAGCTATACCTTGGCATCCGCAAGCAATTCCAGGTAATCCCTTTCCACAAAATGCGGTGAAACTTTGGGGCGGAATTGTGAATTGGCGAACCGCTACAGCTTATGATGCGACAATAGCGATCGCCAAAGCTTTACAACAAGATAGCACCCGCGATGGCTTAGAAAAAGCGCTGCATAGTCCCAGCTTGGTTGCTAATGGTGCTACAGGTAGAATTCAATTTTTACCATCAGGCGATCGCAACGGCACAGCAGTTTTAGTAAAAATTCAACCTAGCAATAAATCGTCTACTGGGTATGACTTTATGCCATTGTAGTGCTGAGTAATAAGTTGCAACAGACGCGATTAATCACGTCTGTACAAGAGCGCTGAGTTGAGTAATCTAATTCGTGAACTTTCTGCAAAAAATTCAAACCTATCAATCTAGATTCTGCCAGTATTTTGTAATTACACCAATTTGAAAAAAGAAGGCGACAGATTGTAAGGGCAAGGCACTGCCTTGCCCTCTAGAATATATTGATGTGTCGCCAACATTATTTCATTGATTATTAAAAATTACGAAAAATAGATGTTAGAGAATTTGGCAAGAAAAACGATGAGTACACTAGTCAAATCCATCACATTAGAAGAATTTATCCAATTGCCAGAAACCAAACCTGCCTCAGAGTATATCGATGGAAAAGTTAGCCAAAAAGTTATGCCTCAAGGAGAACATAGTCTACTACAAGTAGAACTCTGTGAAAGAATTAACCAAATAGCTAAACCTCAAAAAATTGCACTAGCTTTTCCCGAATTGCGTTGTATTTTTGGCGGCGCAGCTATAGTTCCTGATATTGCTGTATTTCGTTGGGAACGCATTCCTCGTGAAGCATCTGGCAGAATTGCTAACCGTTTTGAAACTCATCCTGATTGGGCAATAGAAATTCTCTCTCCAGAGCAAAGTCAAGCCAAAGTTTTGCGTAACTTACTCCACTGTTCTCAAAATGGCACAGAAATAGGGTGGCTAATTTTTCCAGAAGAAGCGAGTATTTTAACTATATTTCCAAATCAAAGAGTTGAAATGCTAACAGGTAAAGATTTGCTACCGGTTATTAGTAATCTTGATTTATCTTTAAGTGTTGAGCAAGTTTTTAGTTGGTTAACTCTTGAGTAATAATTACGCATTCAAATTTATCGAAATTTGTCAGGTAAATCTTGAGATTTAGTCAAAATAAATAAGCTACCATCTCCACCACGCCCAATTCTTAAGGTTTCATCTAAATAAGTAATATCTAGGCTAGGAACTCGTCCTTTAGGATTACTAGCTGGAACAACTTTAAATGGGTTGAGTTGAGGGGTATTAATGCCAAAAATTTTTTCAATTGATAAGTAGCGTTTTTCAAAATTGACTTGGATACGTTTGTCCGGTAAATCCGATAAATCTTCTTGGACAGGCTCAAAGCTAGCTGCAACTTTCACGTATCCTGAGATGATTTTCAAGGGATGTTGCACAAAAGCTATATTGAAGAACGATTTATTGGTAACATTAATTACTTGATATACTTTACCTACTTTTAATCCTAATGGTAGAGAAGCTAAAGCCCGAATTTCTCTAGCAGTGGAGTATTTCAGTAACCAAGTTCCATTCAGCAGAGAAATGGCATTTAGCAGAGGTTTGGGATTGGGATTACTACTTTCGAGTTCCTTTGTTAATTGCTCAATTTCTGTGGCAGTATTTTCGTCTATCTCTAAATTGGTGACATGAGAACCATCACTGTGTTTTTGAATTTTATCAAGTTTAGCTAGGAATTGTTCTTTAAGGGTTAGTTGAGTATTCAAGGTTATTGATTCTCCTTTGATAGGAATGTTAGCAGTTGTGGTAATTTTAGCCTTTGTTAATTAGAGGTTATTTATAAAGCCGCATGGATGATGCGTTACGGCTCAATCTCATTAACTCTAAGTCACCAATCTTTTCATAGCTGTAACACATCCTAACTAAGATTCATTTGATAAAGGCTTTATCTATTATAAATTTTGTCTGCTTTCATAAATGCTAAAACCTCGAATTTTTGAGACATTCTGAAAAATTCGAGGTTTAGATGTAGGAATAAAGACATTATATTGTTGTAAATACTGCACGAGCACAAAAATGTTACAACTCCAATAATATTGCAAAGTGTTTATTGTCCAAGTTTGGCAGCATTTTCGGGTATAAACAATTCTCTAGCAGGGAAAGGAATTTTAATTCCTTCTTGCTGATATCGCTTATGTAATTTTTTAATAAATAAATGTCTGCCAATGCGTTGGTCAAAAAATTCATTGACGCGCATATAAAGAGTAAAATCTATACTAAAATCTCCAAAACTGTGGAATCTGATATATGGTTCATTGGCGATTAATTCTGGTGCTATCTCTGCCATCACTTCTTTAGCAACTTCTACGGTTACCCTTTCTACCTGCTCTAAGTCGCTCTCGTAATCAACTCCAACATTAAGAGTAAGAGTAATTTCTTTAACTGGCAGATGGTAGTTAATAAAAATTGCTGAAGATAACTTACAGTTAGGTACAATGATGACGTTATTTGAAAGTTCCCTAATAGTTGTATTACGCCAAGAGATATCTATCACATATCCTTCATGACTATCTGCTAGTTTGACATAATCTCCAGTCCTGACTTGCTTAGAAATAAGCAGATAAAAGCCCGCAAATAAATTCTCTAGCGTATCTTTGAGAGCTAAACCGACTGCTAAACCGCTAATACCTAAAGTCGTAATTATGGGGGTAATTTCTACGCCTACTGTTTGCAATAAAATTAGCGTTCCTAAAACAAAAACAGCAGTCTTGGCAATATTAGAAATAAGTGAGGTTGAAACTCCTTCAGATCTAGTAATAAATAAATTGACAAAACCAGCAGTCAATCTAGCTAAAACTATTGTGACTGAGTAAAGTATAACTATAGTGACTATTTTATGCAGGACAGTGGCAATATCTGGTTTGATCGGAGCGCTAAGAACTGCTGCAGAAAATCCTGCCAGCACAAACCAAATAAATGTCATGCGATGCAATGAGAGGAATATAATTTCGCTTCCTGGAAGTTTTGTCTTGAGAACAAATGTTTTCAACTTCTTGAAGAAAAATTTCTCCGCAATTATTCCTGCTAGTAAGCCAGCAAGAACAAATACAACTGGCATAATCCATTGCATCATAATCAATTTAAAATGAAGTATTTAAGATTAGGGTACTCAGTAAGGGTAACGTATGTTGGCTTAATTTTACCTTGTGAGTTGCCGAAGTAGCTGTTTGAGATTTTCTGGACTCATGCTAACTTTGACTTCTAGCTGTTGCGATGCATCCTGCAAAGTAAGAATATAGTTTTCACCAGATGAATTATATAAATATTGGGGATTTGTTAGTGAAATTGTTTCATAAACAATCGATGGAAAACCTACACGGATAACTAGTTCTTTTTGTGACTTAGGAAAAATATATAAATATTGGTTGAGGCTATCAAGTATTAGTTGATGTGGCGTGGTGTTACGTTCAACAGAAGAGTCAGGTTTACGCCAATACATTGTAATACCACGAATATCTGGGTTAGCGATCGCAAATGCTTCATCAAACCGCTTGGGTTCCCAATCTAATTGATCGACTTCACTATTTTCAGTAATTATTCTCTGTTGCCAAGTAACTTTTTTGCTATTAAGACTTGCCCACCATTGGCGAATAGTAGCTAGGTGATGGTGATTTTCTGGGTTAGTGCTACCTAGTTGCCATACAGTTTTTAGTTGCATCATCGGATACAAATCAAGCACGCAGGCTTCCTTACTATGTTTTCATTGTCACTTCTTAGTTTAGACAACTGTGGGGGATTGGGGACTGGGGATTGGGGATTGGGGATTGGGGATTGGGGACTGGGGATTGGGGACTGGGGATTGGGGACTGGGGACTGGGGACTGGGGATTAGGGAGATGAGGGAGATGAGGGGACAAGGAGAAATAATAAACACCCAATTACCAATTACCAATTACCAATTACCCAATGACAAATGATTATGCATTTACCAATTATTTATCATCCAGATTACGTTGCGCCGCTACCGGAGGGACATCGGTTTCCGATGGTGAAGTTTCAGCAATTATACGAATTGTTAATAAATGATGGGGTGGCGCAAATTGAGCAATTTCATAAGCCTGTGCTTCCGTCAACAGAATTGATTGAGTTGGTTCATACTGGTGACTATGTTCGAGCTTATTGTGAGGGAACATTAGATTCCAAAGCGCAACGGCGTATAGGCTTGCCCTGGAGTCCGGCATTGGCGAATCGTACCTGTGTAGCGGTTGGTGGTACAATACTGACTGCTCAACTAGCACTGAGTCAGGGTTTAGCTTGCAATACGGCTGGCGGGACTCATCATGCTTTTCCCAGTTATGGATCTGGTTTTTGTATTTTCAATGATTTAGCGATCGCATCTCGCGTTTTACAAAAACTTGGACTAGCTCAAAAAATCTTAATAGTTGATTTAGATGTGCATCAAGGTGATGGTACGGCTTTTATCTTCCAAGATGATGACAGCGTGTTCACATTTTCCATGCATTGTGAAGTGAATTTTCCCGGTACGAAGCAAAGCAGCGATTTGGATGTACCTTTACCTGAAGGGATGGAAGATGATGCCTACTTGCAAACTTTAGCAAAGTATCTACCTGATTTATTGTCAGATGTAAAGCCAGATATCGTTTTTTATGACGCAGGTGTCGATCCACATATAGGCGATCGCCTGGGAAAATTAGCTTTAACCGATACTGGGATTTTCCGTCGCGAAATGCAGGTTTTGAGTACTTGCGTCAGTGCTGGTTATCCTGTTGCCTGTGTTATTGGTGGCGGTTACGCCGACGATTTGTCATCCCTCGTTTGGCGACATTCTTTAGTACATCGTGCTGCTAGTGAAGTGTACAGACAATATAAACTGTAAACTTATAGTCACTACTAAATTCTTCGAGGAATTATCACACACCCAAATCTACAACTTTAAAGTCTCAATCTTGCTCTCTGCGTCTATGGGTGAAATTTTTATACTCAAAACTTCCGCACCTCTTATCAAAAATGAACTACAAATTATCCAAAAGTAACAAAAGAATAAGAGTTGGAGAGAAATTTTGCGGACATCATCTTTAGCTTTAGCAATAGTTTTATTCTCATAAATATCAAATATTACAGACGATTACTGGATGAACAAAACAAAAGTTAGAATTTACGAACTTTCAAAGGAAATAAATGTAGATAGCAAAAAGCTATTAGTCATATGCCAACAACTCAATATTGTCGCTAAAAGTCCTAGTAGCACTATTTCCGAATTTGAAGCAGAACGTGTTCGCAAAGCTGCTAAACCAGCAGTTACTAAAGTTGCTACTACTCGCAGAACTAGTTCCTTAAAAATGAAAATGGCCTCAGAAGATTGGGGCTATATGTTCGTAAATTCGACGATTGATAGTTTAATCCGGCATTTAGCAGGCGCGGATGCAGTCGCAGAATATCCCGATTTTAGCGAACGTCGAGAATACGCCCATGAATTAATGTGGGAATGCGTTGGACAAAATCCTTGTCTTTTTTATTTGCGTCGTAAAGGTGCAGGAAGAGCAGCTAAAGAAGAAATTTGGGAATTAATTATCGCTACTGATTCTGAAAATAGTAAGTTACCTCTGAGACTGCAAAAGTTAGGCAAAACTTTAGGATTTAAAGCTGCAGTACACCCAAATGGCTACGAAGGTTTAAGGATTTTATCTGCTTATTTACTCCCAATTGCGCGGGGAAATAATGATGCTTATGCTGTACCTTTGCGCTTACGGCTTCTGCCTAACCATGAGCATCATATCGGTATTCCCTCAACAGTATTTACACATATAGCAAACACGCCTATTTGTGGTGACTTTGTACCTACAGAAGAGCAACTAAAAGCATGGAAAGCCTTTCTGCAGATTGAAGAGAAAATTGCTCAAGCGCGTCAATTTTGTGTACCTTACCGCAATCATAACTATAACTTTAAAAGACGCATCAGTTTTCAAATTGATGTCAACTCAGCTACCCTTGATGGTTCTCCTGAAAATCTGTTGGATGTGGAAAACTTCTGGGAACGGGTAAGGAAAGCAAAAAACGAAGATTTGAAATTATTTGAAACAGCACCGACAGGGAGAAATTGGCAACAAAGCCGGTTATTAGGTTCACTAGAAGAAATTGACATCAAAAATCGCATCATTAGCATTAGACTGGAACGCGATTTTGCTGATTACATGACAAGCGGGCGTTATCAACTTCCTGATACTGGATTTTTATGTTTTGAAGCAGTTGGCGATATTAAACAAATTCAGCGCAAGAAAAAAGCTTTAGATGATTTAAATAATGGACGCACACAAAATCCTTATTTAGGGAATTTCTTATTTGATGCTGCTCAGGCTCGACCTATTCATAAAACTGTAGAATTAGCAGTAGAAGATTTATTATTATCATCTGCTAATCCCGGTCAAAAAGCAGCAGTAGAAACAGTACTTTCCGCCGAAGATTTAGTTTTAATTCAAGGGCCACCTGGTACAGGTAAAACAACTGTAATTGCTGAAATTTGTTATCAAGTTGCTTTACGAGGTGGGCGGACTTTGATTGCTTCCCAAGCGAATTTAGCAGTAGATAACGCCCTGAGTAGATTAGTTCATAACCCCGTAATTCGGGCGATACGTAAGGGACGTGCTGAGAAAGTTGGTGAAGAAGGACAGCCTTTTTTAGAAGACCAAGTTATTGGCACATGGTTAGATAATACTGCTATTGACTGCGAAACTAGTCTCAGTAATCGCCGCCAAAATTTAGAAAATTATCGTCAATTATTGGCCTTATATCCAAGATTTACAGCTTATGTCCAAGCGGAAGAAGAATTCCAAGTAAATCAGGAAGAATTAACTCAAAAAAGAGCTAAATTAACAGTTAATTTGCAACAGCAAGCAGCACTTTATCAAGATGCATTAGGTAAAAAGACTGAAATTGAAACATTAATTTCTGGTTTAGAAAATCTTTTAGATTCTCCATCGATAGTTAATTGGGAAGCGCCAGAAATTACTAATTTTTTACCACATTTACGCTCATATACTGAAGGGAATACTTTAGTTAAAGACTTTTTAGTAAATGTCGCTAAAGCTATCACCTTGACTGATAAACTTGGCTTTCTTCGCCCTCAATGTGGTGCTTTTGGATTAGCTGTGTGGTTACGTGACACTGTCGCCAAGGGAATCCCAGACTTTAAAACTGCATTAATTTATGCTCAAAGTGCAACTGTAGCGATGTTAGAAGTTGCAGCTGCAGTTCAAGTTTTTAAACAGCATTCCAGCAATTTACAACAATTACAAAAAGATAATCAGCAATTTTTTAGTAAACAGCACAGTCTACAGCAAACTATTCAAAATTGGGAAACTCGCAAGCAGGAACTCGAGTCTGTTATCGCCGCTGTTAAGGAATGGAAGGCTACAGCTAATACCCGCTTATCGGAAATTTTAAATAATGCTCGGCAGACTAATCAACCTTTAACCATAGAGCTAATGCAATTACCGCCAGAATTGGTAATGCTGGCTAATTCCTTAAAAATATCATTAATGCCAAGCAATTATATAGTTAATCTACCAGATTGGGATTTATTAGCAAAGGCGATCGCTTATGAAATTGAGGGAGAATATACTGATAGAAAAGGTAGACAGCATAGTTTTAGCTATTTTCTCCAGCAGAATTTTAGCAAGATTCCTTTAGTGTTGAAAATGAGCGATCGCACTCAATGGCAAGAAATTGCTCAACAGATTAATAACTATCAATATTTAACGCAAAATCAGCGAAAAACTATAGTTGATGCAGCCCAAATTTTCTTGAATAGAATTCAACAAACCTATGATGCATTATGGGAAGCCAATAATAGTGAAGCAACTCTCACTAAAATTACCCAAGAACTTATAGAAAGCATCCTTAGCAATGCGCGTCAATGCGTTTTTAAAGTCAAAACTGAAATCGAACAGCATCTACAACATCTGCAACAACAGTTAAATGAACTGCACAATCATGAAACTGCGCCGCAGCAAGTATTGAATATTCAAAATAACACAGAAGCAGCCAGGCAAGATGCTAATGTGAAACTGGCAAGAGCAATCAATACTTTGCAAGAACTCAACCAACAGCCAAATATTCCTCAGAAATTACGTACTTTAGTTGACCAATATCTCACAACCCAAGCCAAGATTTGGGAACATCCGCAAGAATTTTCTAAACACGTCCATACTTGGATAAATCAGCTAAGTCAGCTAGAAAATTTAATTACATCCTTAGAACCATTTGCTGTATTAGAAAATATCAAATTTTCTTTGATTGAACAGCTAACAATCTTGCAAGAGGAAACAACGATTTTTCAACAGCAGATTGAAACTTTAAAAGTCAAACTAGCTAAAATATCCGAACAGACACAACCAGAAGAAGTATCAGAGACTTTATTATTAGAGCGCAACTGGTGGCAGATAGAATGGCAAGGGATATCTGATAAATTTAGACTTGCCAATTCTCCCACTGATTTATTTCATTTAGAATTTTTACACAGCATTAAAGCTCAATTTGATGCTTGGCAAGAGCAACTTACTCAAGATGAACTTTACCTCAACCGCTATAGTAATTTTATTCAAGATTGGATTGAAAAAGTACGCAACCCATCAGAACGCGATCGCCACGATTTAAGACAGGTATATTTAGATAATGCTAATGTCGTCGGTATCACCTGTGTACAAGCCGCAAATCGTGATTTTTCCGAAGAATTTCAGTGCTTTGATGTGGTGATAATTGATGAAGTTAGTAAATGTACGCCACCAGAATTGCTCATCCCAGCTTTGAAGGGTAAAAAATTAGTCATGGTGGGAGATCATCGACAATTACCACCAATGCTCGATACTAGTACTTTAGAAGAAGTTGTCCAAGAAATTGGCAGTAGCAGAGAAGAATTGCAATTTTTAGAAGAATCTCTCTTCAAAAGCCAATTTGAAGATGCGGATCAAAGCATTAAACAAATGTTAACTACCCAATATCGAATGCACCCCAATATTATGGGCGCAATCAATCAATTTTATGAGGGTAAATTGGAATGTGGAATTTCACAGCCAGATATTAAACGCGCCCATGATTTAACTGGGGAAATAATTCAGCCTCAACACCATTTACTTTGGGTTAAAATGCCCAGAGAAGATGCATTTCAAGAACAGCGTGAAGGTACTTCTTTATTTAACCTTCAGGAAATAGATGTGATTGAAGCTTTATGTCAGCAATTTGAAAATACTTGGGCTGCAAAAGTCGCCTGTGGTGAACCCAGAAAAGAAATTGCTGTAATTACATTTTATGGCGCTCAACTCAGAAAAATTGATGAACGTCTTCAGACAGAACTTTTCCCCTCACTGCAAATTCGTACTGGTACAGTTGATAGATTTCAGGGTATGGAACGCCCCGTTGTAATTGTGAGCATGGTTCGCAACAATAATAAAGGAGATGTAGGATTTGCGCAAAAATCAGAACGGGTAAATGTCGCTTTTTCTCGCGCTCAAGAATTGCTAGTAATTGTAGGCTGTCACGATTTATTTACCAAGCAACCTGGTAAAGTCGGCAATATGTACTCAGAAGTTGCTAATGTTGTTAGTCATCATGGAGGTTTTGTTGATGTTTCTCACATCCTCAAATAAACCCATAGATGATAGCCTCAAGAATTTAGTCGAAGAAATTACAACCCAAAATCCTCATTTATCAGTTTTAGTTGCTCGTCAATTGCGCTACAGTTTGCAGCAAACAAATGTAGAATTAACTATTACCGAACCTCGTCCGTTAAATGTCCTAGAAGAGTTTATCATTCGCGCTGGAATAGAATTTGAACCGCCACCAACAGCCAAAGAATTAGCATCTATTTTGGGGTTGGATAGCATATTTGTGGAAAGTACAATTAAAACTTTGCAAAGGTTACAAACTCTTGCACCCAAATCGCCAATTACAGTGACAGAACAAGGGCGCTTATTTTATGAAAAAGGTTCTGTACCCCAACCACCCCATGCTGTACAAATTTATGCGATAACAGATGCTTTGAGCGACAATATTACCTTTCAGACTGAACCATTAAATGAGATAAATCTCAATCTGCCTAATTTGGCAACTTTTCTAAATATCAATGTGCCAAATCAAGAGATATCTTCCTTAACTTTAGAGCAAATCCAAACGAGCCTCCAAGCTTCAGATGTAGCGCTTCATGTACCTGAAGCTGGCAAAGTTGTCACAGCTTTTAGGGTATTACAATCACAGCAAATTATTTGGCGAAAAATATCAATTTTTGTGATTTATGATGCCAGGAAAGATAAAATTACTATTCAACTGCGACGCGGAAAGGAACTTTTAGATTCTAGTTCAAAATGGCTAGATACACTGCTAGATGAAGGTAAAATATCTTTATCTGAATTGTGCAAATCATCAAACACAGCCATCAATTTTGAGTTAGAAGCGACTGTTAATCATAAAAATGAGGCAATAGAATCCCGATTTACAAAGATTCGCCAGCAAGCCTTAGAAAATGATGTCAAACCTAGCACAAAACGCAAAAAATCTAGCGATTCAGGTAATGTCATACAGTTAAGCGATCGCCAAATTCATCAAACTTTTTTAGAAATTATCAATGCTGCAAAATTTCAGATAATTATATATTCGCCTTGGGTAAATCAGGTAATTGCCAATAGAGAAATTCTAGAGGTATTAGAACAAGCAGCCAAGCGCGGAGTTTCTATTATAATTGGCTATGGAATATCGCCTCAAACTGAAATTCCAGAAACAATCCAAGCCATTAAAATCCCTGAAGGCTTACCTTATATACAGTTGGCAGAATTAGCAGGTTCGCATATTAAAGAAGTAATAGTTGATAAACAAATTTATCTTTGTGGTTCCTACCAATGGCTTAATTATAACGGTGAGCAAATACCATTAGGTGAGTCCGTTTATCACGTGACAATTCCCCAGCAAGTGAATGAAGCTTATGAATTTCTCACCCAGCGTTTCCATAACCATGCTCAACAATTATGGCTAAAAGCTTTAGAAAATCGTGACACTCAATTAGCTAGAAATTCTTTGTATTTATGGAGTGCTATGAAAATGGAAAATATAGCACTGAAAGAAATAGAAAAAAATAACTGGCTAGAATTGCTTCCTGTGTGGCTAAATATTCTCTTGCCAAGGTTAAATTTCCAAAACTCACCTGATGATTTAGTAAGTGTGAACTTAGCACTTTCATTGCTGAGTCAGGTAGCACCAGAAGCACCCTTCATTGATTCATTGCACCAGGGCTTGCGTCAATTTATGAGTGCGATCGCCACACACAACTGTGATACTGCTGTCAATTTACTCAATAATGAAGTATGGTCAGAGTTGCTTCGTCTTCAGATTGCTCAAGAAAATTATTCAGTCGATGATTTTATCTCGCAACATACTTTTACTCAGCAACCTTCTAAAAAGGAACCAGCAACAAAAATAAAAAAAGTACCAACAGAAAAGAAGACGAGGAAAAAAGTCAAGGAGTAAATACAAGATTTCACAACTTTATAACAAGTTAAAGCCCCAAAACCTCTGCGTGAATTGGGTTTTATCAAGACTATTTTCTGACGCAAAGCGGTACTAACTTTATGGGAATATATCAATATGGGGTAACTATTTGCCTTTAAACAAAATTGGTGTTCATCCTATATAAGCGATCGCCTGGGAATAATAGGCTTAATTGTTACGTACTCCCTAATGCAGAAGGCTGCTCATGAGGTCTATCGGCAGAATGGATCGCAAAGAAATATTAATTATGAATCACTAATACTAAGGGCATAAATTATTTATGCCTTTAGTATTGCTGCTTTCTGGGCAAACAGGTGAAATGCTTGTGGTTCTTAGTTTCTGAGTAAAAAATCTGAATTGGGTTGAACTGCTACATCCATGCAGAAAATCGTCGTGTTCGATACAATTTATAGGCTAGGAGAGCCGAGGAGAAAAAGGTGAGGTTATTAAAAGGCTTTGAAATTGAAATGTATACGGGCACGCCTCAAGGTGAAATCGTCGGTCTCTCTGACAAAATAGTTGAGGCTATGCCAAGTTTTATGCGAGAGCCAGATAGCCGCAACGTTGAATATGTCACGAAACCTTTACAAAGTTTTGAGCAGCTATTGTGTGCCCTAGTACGTCCTCGCCAAGAACTACGAAAATACCTCCAGCAGCTTGGAGACTATACCTTAATTCCAGGTAGTACACTGTCTTTGGGTAGGAGCGATCGCTTCTTCCGTTCCGATCCCAAAAATCCGTATCACGATTACATTGAGAAAACCTACGGTACAAAAGTAGTGACTGCTAGCGTACATATTAATGTAGGCATTAGCGATCCAGAAACATTAATGCGGGCTTGTCGGGTTATTCGTACCGAAGCACCTTTATTCCTCGCCCTCAGTGCCTCCTCACCCTTCATTGATGGCAAAGGTACTGGCTATCACTCTACTCGTTGGGGACTCTTCCCCCAAACTCCTAGCCATGTACCTTTATTTGCTAGTCATGCCGATCATATTGAATGGGTAGAACAACAGCTAGTTGCTGGAACTATGCAAAATGTCCGGCATTTATGGACATCAGTTCGTCCTAATGGCGATCGCCGTCCTTATGATTTAAATCGCTTAGAACTGCGAATTTGCGATTTAGTCACAGATCCTATCGCTTTACTCGCAATTACCGCGTTGTTGGAAGCTCGTTTGTTGCAGATAATAGAAAACACCCACATCGATCCGTTAACCCAAAGCACCTTTACCCCCGAAGAACTAATTGCTGTCACTGCTAGCAATGAAGCAGCCGCCGCAGCAAATAGTTTGGATGCTCAGCTGACACACTGGCAAGATGGCAAAACTATTCTTGCTAGAGATTGGATCGCTCAAATGTATGAAGAACTTTGGGCGATCGCTAAAGAACGAGGATTTAATTGTTTCCTTTCTCCTTTACAGAAAATTTTGCGCGAAGGTAATGAAGCCCAACAGTGGCTACAATTGCACGCAGTTGGGGTTGATGCTCAACGTGTCATTACCCAAGCAATTCTTACTGCTAAAGAATGCGAAGTTGAATTAGAAGATAAATTGTGTTCCCCCTCAATGGCGTAACACCCCATCCCCTCCCTAGTTACAAATGATAGATTTTTCAGAATACTTGGGAGACCCCAGGAACACAAGCAACTAGCACCTCATTGCCAAAATTTGAGTAAGTTGATTTTGGCGTGATGGTACTAGTTGCTCACAAAAATTGAATAATTGATTGTTTTATCTTATGAATACTCTTAGATTTGCTTTTAAGAGTTTATTTTTTATGTTTAAAAAAACTAATGAATAGAAATAGCTTCATAATTATTAAGAAAACCTATAGATAATCAACATAGATTGGTAAAATGTGTCGAATTGATACATTGTTGTTTCTACTACATTTTTACCACTGAAAAATGCCCCAGGTAGTTTTAGTTAATCCCCAAATTCCGCCGAATACAGGCAATATTGCCCGGACTTGTGCAGCTACGGGTACAGAATTACATTTGGTAGGGCCTTTGGGGTTTGAAATTAGCGATCGCTACCTCAAAAGAGCAGGTTTAGACTACTGGCCCTATGTCAAACTCAACTATCATGAAACTCTAGAAGACTTTAAAACTGTACATCAGCAACGTGGCGGTAGATGGTTGGGCTTCTCTGTGCGTGGCAGTTCCAATTATGCTCAATTTCAGTTTCAAGATAATGACTGGCTGTTATTTGGTAGCGAAACCACAGGATTACCGCCCACAGCTTTGTCAGCTTGTGATGCCACTCTCTATATTCCTATGGCGCAACCCAATGTTCGCAGCTTAAATCTGTCTGTAAGTGTTGCTGTCAGCTTATTTGAAGCCCGCCGCCAATTAGGATATTTACAATAGGGCATGGGGCATGGGGCATAGTAATTGGTAATTGGTAATTGGTAATTGGTAATAGTATTTATCTCCTTGTCCCTTTACTCCCTTATCCCCCGCACCTCCCTCACCTTCCTCACCTTCCTCATCTCCCCAATCCCCAGTCCCCAATCCCCAATCCCCAGTCCCCAATCCCCTTTCCCCCAAATTCGCCCAAATATATCCATTGTTACAGCTTCAACAAAGTGAATGGTTATACTTGATTCTGTAAAGCTTTTTGGAAGCTCGGTAAACAATACTTACGAATGTAGGTGAGCTTATATAAGAAATTTGTATCGAAAAGTAGCGACGATTCCGCAAATGAATGATAGATTTTGATGAACTTCAATTATCTTAATCTTGGGAACAAAATCGTCAAAAGCTAGTCCTATGAGGCATTTGAACTTTTTTTGCTCAATCAAGATAAAACAGGAGCGCAAAAGTAGGTGCGAGATAATACGGTTGTCTTTTAGGGAATAATCAACGTAAAGTCTCGTGTTGGGTAGACGGATTGGATGGAAATCTCTTGAAGATATCTACAGCAGGGGATTTGCTTTTCTAGAAGTCGTAGCGAATTAATTGCTGATAGCAACCAGTGGAAATGGCAGAGTGTATATGTTTGTCCAACCCCAGTTAGTTCAGCAAAGCAAGCGCAGACCGATTTAAACAGCAAAAAATCCTAAAGGTGTGAGGAACGGAGCGGACAAGTCAGCACAGCAATTTTAAGTTTTGCTAATAGGTGTGAACTTGTCTAAATCAGAGAAGCAGGTTAATCTTGCGTAAGTATCTCTGGTGGGTGTGATCTTGATCAATCTTTGGATGTGATCTAAATCATTGACTAGTATCAGACTGAAAAAATCAAGGTCAGTTAAGCGCTAGTGAACATTTAGGAGGTCGTCTTTGAAACGAGCATTGAAAAAGAGAGTAAAGGCTGTGCTGAACAATACTCCCAGCAGTGAAGGTGTCCCGGTGGAACCGTCAAACATTGTAAATTCTGGAGCCAACCGCCGGGCGCGGACACAAGCCGCCATGATCGGCTTGGCCCTGTCAATGGGAGCAACCAGCCTGTTGGTGACTCGGCAAAGCGATCAAGCCCAAGCAGCGGCTCCTGTAGGCAGCCAAAAGGCAGCCTCAACGATTCCTGCTGCTCCTGACACTGAGATGAAATTTGCTCCCACAACGCTGGAAAACCAAACCGTCTCCCTAGTGAGCGTTCCGGAAAATCCTGTGATTGTGGAACCAACAGCAATTTCACAAGTGCCTGGGCTTGAAGCTAAACTACAGGTTGCGGCCAGTGGGATGTCTTTGCCATTTCCAGCATCAGAAGCAACTGCCAAAGCTACAACAACTTATAAAACATCTCTCTACCAACAGTCTCAAGTAGTAAATGGTTTACAAACAACCAACAAACTACCTGAAGTACAAAAACTTTCTATTGGTAATAGTGCAGTTAGCTCACCCAATACATCCTTGACAGCAGTAACAGACACTAAAGGTGTGGATAGTGAAGTTGCTGCTCAGTTGAAAGCACAGCAAGAATTTGCGCTGAATCGCTTACAAGAAAAATCGAACCGTTTAAAAGAAAGTCTGGCGGAGTTGCGGTCTGAGGAGACCCAGAATTTATCAGAAGTTAACAAGGGGTTGGCTGAACCAACAGCTGTAGTTGAAAAAGCGCCACAAATCAACGCAAGCAAAATTACAACAGAGCAGTCACCAACCACCATAAATGCTAGTCAAGCAAGCTTGATAGCAAAGCTAAAACAGGCAAAAGCTAATACAGCTCCTGTAGCTACACCTGTACCAGCGACAATCAAAGCTGCTACACCATCGTCTACTGTAGGTTACGAAGTTAAGCCAGGAGATACACTAGCTGCGATCGCTAGTAAGTACGGTACATCTGTCTCAGAATTAGCCAAATCTAACCATCTGAGCAATCCCAATCAACTGCAAATCAGTCAAAAATTGGTTGTTCCGACTGCTGGGGTTAACAGTAACATAGCTAACCCATCCACGTTAGCAATTAATCCTACTGTAGAACAGCCTGAAGTTACTACTGCCAAAGTAGCACCATCTCCTGTCAATACAGCTATTGTCAGCCCATCTGTACCTGTGGCACCACAGTTACCAGGTGTTGCTAACAATAACAGTGTGACTTTACCTGTAACACCACAGTTACCAGGCGTTGCTAACAACAACAGTGTTACTTTACCGACACCAGCAACTGCGAACAATCCAATTCCCTCAAATACTGCGATCGCGCCGGAAAAAGCCCCCACTCCAGGTAGCACTTATGGTATGGGTGGTGATGCTCCAGTACCAAAAGTATTTGCAGAATTGCAAAATCAAAAACCGCAGAAGCTAGCAAGCACTAAAAGTAATGAGCGCCTTCAGAGCTTACAAGCAGAAATCCAAAGATTGCGTGAGAAATACCGCGCTCAACAAGCTGGAGTCGTTGTACCAGTAGTTAGCGAAAATAATCAGCCTGCGGCAGTGCTTCCTGTGGCTAATAGCAATAATTTTGCGACTAGCCCCACTTTGTCACGAAGTGCAATACAGATTCCTGTGCCTTCACCTAGCGGAACGGTTAACTTCCAACCAGTGAAGCCCCTGTTCCGTGCAACTCAACCAACTAACGAGCCAGTAAATCCAGAGTTCTTGTCCAACCAAGCACCTGGACGCAAATTACCTGCACCTCGGATTGCGACACCTCCCAGAGGCGTTAATGCTTCTGACTCTTTAGGAAAAATGCGGGGTACTGTTGTTTCTCCTAGTTTGCCGCCTTTGTCAGCAGTAGATCAATATCTACCTAAACCTCTTGACGAAGCCATCCCTCCCCCATCCACACAAACAGCAAGTTATATTTGGCCAGCTAAAGGTGTTCTTACCTCCGGCTATGGCTGGCGTTGGGGAAGAATGCACAAAGGAATTGACGTTGCCAACTCCACAGGCACACCAATTTACGCATCTGCTGATGGTATTGTGGTTAAAGCAGGCTGGAATAATGGTGGCTACGGTAATCTTGTAGATATCCGCCATGCTGATGGCAGCATGACTCGCTATGGTCACAACAGCAAGATTTTAGTGCAAGCAGGTCAGCAAGTACGTCAAGGAGACACAATTGCTCTCATGGGTAGTACTGGTTTTAGCACTGGGCCACACAGCCATTTTGAAATTCATCGCACAGGTAAGGGTGCCGTTAACCCCATTACTTTATTGGCTCAACGCATCTAGATTCTGGCTGTCTAGAATTCAATTCTGGCCTTTTTCAAAGAGGGAGTTTAACTCCCTCTTTTGCCGCACAGCCATTCACTAACCCCAAACAGAAAATTAATTTTTAATGGGGCTAGTAATTGTGAAGTTTTTCTGCTATATTTAGAAATCATTGGATAAAGCAAGGCTCAGTAGCTCAGTAGGTTAGAGCACGGGACTCATAAGCCTGGGGTCGTCTGTTCAAATCAGACCTGAGCCATTAAAAAATTAATTTAACTAAATTGCTGGAAGTTCCCCACTGAATCCGTTACTCTGGAGCAGTGGAGATAATTTATGATTGGGATTCTTTAAAAGCTGCGATCGCTAAACAGTCACCATGACTTTGATTGCTTTGCGATCGTTCATCGCCTGATAGCCATCGGGAACGCCATTGATATCGACTGTCAGGTCAAGGACTAGAGAGGGATCAATTTTGTCAGCCAGGACATCAATCAAAAGTTCTGGAATATAAGCACGTGCAGGGGCAACACCACCTCGCAATGTGATGTTGGACATAAACATCCTGGACAAATTAATTGTCTCACTACCATGAGGAACCCCTACATAGCCAATTGCTCCACCAGGGCGAGTAATAGCGATCGCTGTTTTCATTGAGGACTCTGTACCAACGCATTCCAGAACTGATTCGGCTCCGCCTTTTGTCATTTCTTGCACTTCTTGAATAGCTGGTTCGTCCCGGCTGGTGACAAAATCTGTTGCGCCAAATTTACGCGCGATCGCCAGCCGATTCTCATGGCGACCAAGCATAATAATCCTTGCTGCTCCCAATCGTTTGGCGGCTAATACCCCGCACAGTCCCACGGCTCCATCGCCAATTACTGCTACTGTACTTCCAGGTTTCACATTTGCTGAGACTGCCGCATGATGTCCTGTTGCCATTACATCTGTTAGCGGTAAAATCCTCTTGAGCATGGCTGCATCATTTTCCACAGCATCAGGAATTTTCACCAGCGTACCATCAGCAAACTGAGCGCGAACGGCTTCGGCTTGTCCGCCATCATTTGTGCCGCCCCAAAAACCGCCCTGTAAACAAGAAGTTTGGAGATTTTTGCCGCAAAATTCACAAGCACCATCAGAAAAAGCAAACGGAGCTAAAACGCGATCGCCCCGCTTGATATTTCGCACCTCTGATCCCACGTCTTCGACAATACCCATCCATTCGTGTCCAGTACGCCATCCTGGTTGCCATTGGTCTTTACCTTGATAAAACCACAGATCCGATCCACAGATACAAGCATGAGTAATGCGTACGATCGCATCTGTTGGTTTTTGAATTTGCGGATCGGGAACCTTTTCCACCCGCACATCGCCGGCTCCATAATACACAGTTGCTTTCATAATCTACCTGTCACTAGTTTTGGATGACATTTCCACTCACTGTCTCGCAATCAAGCTGTAAAATCCTCCTCATTTAGAGAGGTTTTCAGCTAAATTCAATACAAATCGACAATTTTGAAACGGCTTCCTAGTGAAACCAGAGAGCAAGGCGAGAAATTTGGTGATTGGTAATAGGTAATTGGATTATTATTAATTACCTTAAGAGGGAGAGAAAACTATGAATCACAAATTAAGAGTTACAAAGTAGTAATTATTTATTTAACTGCTTCCATCAACTCAATACACTTGTGCATTTGCTGGTGCATAATTTCAACATCAGCATGAAATCTTCGTCCATGACCTGGTAAAACCCACTCAAATGAGTAATTAGCTAATTTCCGCATTGATTTAATTTGCTCTGTCCAGGAATACCAACAGAAATCACGAAATGCATTCAATTGATGCAAGTTTTCTGACCAAGCAAGATGGTCTCCAGTAAACAGAAACTTGTTTTGATATAGCAGAACCGTATGCCCTTTTGAGTGTCCAGGAACCGGAATAATTAATATATCCACAGCCAAAGCAAATGGTTCTAATCCAGTTAATTGGATTTCCACATTGCGAGTATCTGCCGAAATATCATCAGTATGAAGAATACGTTGACATTGAAAATGGTCTGCAAACTTTTGATGATCGGCAATATCATCTCTGTGAGTTAAATACATATAACGAATTCCGCCCATCTCTTCTAAACGCTTGACCAAAGGCGGCGTGAATCTAGGTGAATCTACTAAAATATTCCCTTCAGGATGTTGAATAAAATAGCTAGCGGCGGCATAAGATTTTTCCGAATGATAGCCACAATGGTAAACATTTTCCTCAACTACAATCGGAAATGTTTCTTGGGCAATTTTGATATCTTGTGGCTTTTCAACTGTACCAATAGAGTTAGTAGGACAGGCTAAAAGTGCTTGCAGTGAGGCTAATCTTTCTGTCTCATTTGTCGGTTGGTGATAAACTGCTGACTGTTCATCAGCACGATAAAATACTTCAGGAGCCATCCAGCGACAGGTATCACAATCAATACAGCTAGTATCTACATAAAAATCGCCGTTGACATTTTGGGTGCGACGCAGTTTTAAATTAGCCATGTTATACCCCTGTGTCCCTTAGCTAATTGCTGAGGAACAATAAACCTTATATCACCACGCTAACAAAATTAACTTCAGGCAATCAAAGCCATTAGAGATAAATTTGTTCAACAACTTTAGCAGTATCCTATTGACATAATGTAGTTTTTGTACTACAAATGTAATACAAAGGTGAAAAACCTATTTAAACCTTGGTATATAAATTATCATCGGCAATACAAATTTTGGGGCCGCGATTGGTGTTCGACTGCTCTGAAACCAACAAACGGACAGTTGCAGGATTCGGGTTCAATTCCCGACGGCTCCACTTAATAGCAGATTGCAAAGAAGCGAAGTATGGATAATGAATAATAGTAGGGGCACAACCTATTGCTGTGCCCCTACTATGTTCTTTAATTAATTGAAATACGCTGTAATATCTGACCAAGTATCAATAAACCTAGTACAACAAGGCATTAATAAATCATCCATTCTCAATCAACGAAATGCTTAAGCTGTATTGATTTTGAATATTGAATTCTTTCTCGTAGTACTAGGTGGCTACTGCTAACAACTTAATAATCAGGCTTTGACTAAAGATTTGGCAGTGCTGAACGGACAAAAATGCGAAAATTAGGACTGAAATCCTAGCTATGCAATTATGGATATAGTGGTGACTTATCGATACCGCCAACGTGATTTAAAGGCCAAAAACGCAGCACAGCACGACCAATGATATTTTGGCGAGGAACTACGCCCCAGCAACGGCTATCGTAGCTACTGTTACGGTTATCGCCCAATACTAAGTATGCGTTTTGGGGTATAGTCTGAGACTGTGCTAAAAATGGTGGTTGCTGTCCAGATGTGCAAACGTCAATTACTGTACGTTGTTGGTTGCTTAGGTACTTCTCTTCTGGCAGAGGTTTATTGTTAATGAAGACTTTGCCGTTTTTCAGTTCAACTTTTTCTCCAGGCAAGCCAATTACACGTTTAATAAAAGCATCGTGGTATTGTTCTTTTTGTAACTCAGCTGTAGGCGAAAAGACCACAATGTCCCCTCGCTGCGGATCGGAAAACTTGTACTTCAATTTATCCACAATGATCTTGTCTGCCTCCCACTGGTTGGGAGTCCCATGCAAAGTGGGTTCCATTGAACCAGAAGGAATCCAGCGAGCTTCGGCAACAAAAGTACGAATACCTAGGGCTAGAACTATACTTAATACGACTGTTCTACCTAGCTCTGCAATCCAAGAATGATCGGGTTGTTGACTAGAATTTTTATCAGACACTTGATTTTGCATGAAATTACTGAAGTAAAAAAGATGCAGCTACTTAACTCGCCAAGGGGAACTATATTTTTGAATCTTAACAGGAGAACTTAGATGTTCTAGTTATGTTGCCATATTTACAATTACATACATAGGTAAAAATAAACTTTTTTCTCACCGCGGCAAAAATTGACTCTTAAGAGTGCAACCAAGTTTAACCTAAAAAGATAGTTCTCCGTTATGTATAGTCCTCTGCCTTAATATTGTTAATTCCATGTCATCTCCAAAAAGTTTACTGATTCGCCGCGCCCGTATCATTCTACCTAATGGTGAATTGATGGTTGGAGATGTGCTGACGCGCGATCGCCAAATTGTCGAAGTTGCACCAGAAATTTCCACACCAACGCCCACTACAGAAATTGACGCAGCTGGGTTAACTTTGTTGCCAGGAGTCATTGATCCGCAAGTGCATTTCCGTGAACCAGGACTGGAACATAAGGAAGACTTGTTTACCGCCAGTTGTACCTGGGCTAAAGGGGGAGTAACTTCCTTTTTAGAAATTCCAAACACGCGTCCTCTGACAACTAATCAAGCAGCTTTAGATGATAAGCTACAACGTGCCTCCACTAAGTGCTTAGTTAATTATGGCTTTTTTATTGGGGCAACGGCAGAGAATTTGCCAGATTTACTGACTGCTAAGCCGACACCAGGAATTAAAATTTTTATGGGGTCAATGCATGGTCGTGGCTGAAGCTTATGGTATTCCCAACAAAGGTGCGATCGCCCCTGGATATGATGCTGATTTAGTCTTGGTAGATTTAAATACTTACCGCCCAGTTCGATGCGAAGAATTATTCACCAAGTGCGGTTGGAGTCCTTTTGAAGCCTGGGATCTGACTGGATGGGCTGTTACTACTATTGTTGGTAGCGAAATGTGCGAGTGCTTGTGGTTGATGACGAACCTGATGCACGTGATCTAGTTGCTGCAGTACTCATGCAGGAGGGAGCTGAAGTGTGCGCTTGCGCCTCTGCTGCACAAGCCCTCAAAGAATTATTTACCTGGAAACCCGCCGTCATTCTTTGCGATATCGGTATGCCCCTAGAAGACGGCTATGATTTTATCCGCAAAGTCAGAGACTGGGAAAGTGACGTGGGTGTGCATATTCCAGCTATAGCAGTAACAGCCTTTGCCCGCGAGGAAGATAAAATTAAGGCGATCGCTTCTGGCTATCAAATGCACATCCCTAAACCGCTAGAGGCAACACACTTAGCTGATGTAGTAGCCAGCTTAGTAGCGCCAGGAACTAGAAGCTAGAATTTTTTACTCAGCACTCTTGTACAGACGCGATTAATCGCGTCTGTTGCAACTCAGAACTTTACATCGTCCAAATTTCCTTGCCAATAATAACTAATGCGATGCCAATCATCGCTATCAGTGTCACCTTTCCACCAGGGACGAGTGGTTGATGAATTTTATTTGACTGTTCTAAACTGTGACGTTGTTTCCAAGTCATCAAGGCGGGAATTATACCGGCTAAAACGGAGATATTGAACGTGCCGACATAATCCAAGGCGGTAAAGAAAATTTTGGGATTAATTGCCCCTAAACTCATAGCAGGTAAAAGAATCACCGAATAAAGCGGTAAACGGCTAGAAAATTGCACTTGGGTAACGAAGAAAATTTCTTGGAAGAAATCTAGCAAGCCATAGACAAATCCGATGAATGATGTGGCGATCGCAAATTCTGAAAAAATCGAAACTAGTACGCCTAACCATTCTCCAGCACCACCTGAACGCAGAATTTGCAAAGGGTCAAATATAGTTCTACCATCAGCAGTCTTCTGAAGTATCTCCGGGCTGACGCTGCCCAAAATCACCGCATTCCACGCCAGGAACATGATTAAGGGAATCACAGAACCAATCACAATAGACTGCCGAATTTTGCGGGTGTCGCCTTCTAGCTGAGTCACCACTACCGGCACGACGTTATGGTAAAACAGCGCTACAGCCATGACAGAAACGGCGCTACCTAAAGCAGTCCAATTTTGAAATAACAGTTGTGTAGTTTTAACCTGTTCGCCAGCTAGCAGTAATAATCCCAAAAACGACACTAAAACAATAGCGACAAACACGCTATTGAGTTTTTCCACAAACTTTTCTCGCCCCAGATACATAATCCCGCCAAATATCAGGGTGAAAACTATTGTGCCTACCCATGCAGGTAATTTGTGTTGGATACCAAATAAGTTTGCGATCGCAGAACCTAAAATGTCGCCGCCTTGGGTAGTGTATGCCACCAAGAGGGCATAGTGTAGCAATAAGTAGGTAGCGCCAGCAATTCGCCCGCCTACAACACCAAGGGTATTTTCAATCATTGCTAACATCCCCACACTGGGACGACCAGCAAAACGCATAGTATTTACAGTGGCTTCGGCAATTAATAATCCTGAAACTAAGGTGTATAACCATACACCAATCAATAGGACTGTTGATGGTACAACCCCAGACGGTAAAGTCACCGCAGGTAATGCCAGAATTCCTGCACCAACCGTAGTTCCTGCAATCAACGCTGTACTACCTAAAACACTACCTGGTTGATGATTTAGCTGATTTCCATCAAATTCCAAATTAGAAAACAATCGAGTGACTTGTTCTTGGCTTGATTTGAGAACAGTCTGCATAAATGTCTAAATTAAAAACAAAATGTTAAATTATGTAACCAATCTTAGCAAAAGCTTTCGTTGCTGTCTTTTAAGCAAGAGGCAGACTAAATTGTGGGAATAATATTATTTATTCACCTTTAAAGCATATATAGCCAAATCACTGTGCCTTTTTTCTTTCATCCCCAGAATTATTGTATTTTCTTGCTTATTCTTGCTCTGACTGCTTGTCAAAAAGTACAGTCTTTCAATAAACGTCCCGCACCGTTACCGCAAGATCCATTGGTGCAGGTTTACTTTAATTATTCCGAGTCCTCAGAATTTACTGAACCTTACCGTCAGCAAACCCGTTTGGGAGATAATTTAGAACAGCAGATTGTCGATACAATTTCTCAAGCGAAATCTACTGTCGATGTAGCTGTTCAAGAATTACGTTTACCCAGAATTGCTCAAGCTTTAGTAGACAGACAAAAAGCTGGAGTCAAAGTCAGAATAATTTTAGAAAATACCTATAGCCGTCCTTGGAGTAGCTTTACTCCTGAGGAAATTAGCCAGTTAGAAAAAAGGGAACAAGAACGCTATAACGAAGTTCGTAAATTTATCGATATTAATCAGGATAATCGACTCAGTTCTGAAGAAATTAACCAAAGAGATGCTTTGGTAATTGTACAAAATGCCAAAGTTCCTTTAATAGATGATAGAGCCGATGGTACAGCAGGTAGTAGTTTAATGCATCACAAATTTGTGATTGTAGACAATAGCATTGTGATTGTAACTTCTGCTAATTTCACGTTAAGCAACATCTTATCTCTAGCCAAAAGCTTGAAACCTTTGCCCTACAAAGGTTTTACTTTATTTGCATACAAATAATGTGTTTTGTTCTCAACTATGAAATTGATGCAATATGCCTTGATCATGTGTCGGCAATTGATCTAGTGATTAGATATCGTGTTGCCTATATTTTGATAGACAAATTGGTAAATTATTTTTTGTTAAAAGTATATTTAATAGTGTTTTTAAGATAGATAAAATTTATAACGTAGTGTTACTTTGTGTAGTAAAATACATGAAAACTTATGTTTATGAGACTAAATAAAAGTTCAATTTAGTCTGATTACTTAGTAACAATAGGATTATTTAATTTTTATAATGGCTAAATCTATTTTACTTAAAGCTATCCGTCAAAGGATTTCATCATGGGAAACAATGAAAGATATGCTAAATATGTGTGATTTGCCGATAGGAAATGGAAGGGATAAAACTATTAAGAGGCTTGAAGAAAATGAACAATTGGGAGCATCCCAATTTTGCAAAAAGAGGGTGAAAATACCAGTTTATTCGCGACTACAACTCGCGAATAAATGGGGACTGTACATCAACACAAGAATTCGAGAGAATTATTTGTGTTCAATCTCAAGATCAAGGCCAATGACCCCAGAAGATAAAAAACAGTTGGATGCACACGTAAAAGCCATCGCCAAGATTCTGTATAAAAACACGCCACCCTCAAAAATCGAAACCTTTGAAGGAATCGAAACAGCCGTTCGAGATCAGGTACTGGAACACGTCAGCCCGAAAATCGCTTTTTTTTTATCGGAGAAAAAACGGGAACGACCAGAGGACGCAGCCGAACCATAAGAAGTTGTGTCGGGAAAATAATCATCACAAGACTTCAAGCATTGCGTTTGGGAATAGAACCATATAGGCGATTTAGCCCACTGCTAGAAAAGTGCTGTTTATTACTGGCAGCTAACGAATCATTCCAAGATGCAGAAAAAGACTTAAAGGTGATGACCGGGATAGAAGTAGGTCATAGCACCTATCATCGTCAAGTCCAGAAGGTGGATACATCCCCTCCAAACGTCAAACAGAAATTAACAGAAGTGTGTTTGGATGGGGGAAAAGTACGGTTACGCTCTCAAGAGAAAGGAAAACCTGCGTACTGGAAAGAGTATAAAACAGGGAGATTGCAGGGGATATATTACGGAGCATTCTTTCAAGATAATCTCGGACTCACCAATTGGGTTAACAGTCAAAACATCGGTAAAACACTTTACTGCTTAGGAGATGGACATGATGGCATTTGGAATCTATTTTCCGAAATAGCTGACTCGGATATTCGTCAAGAAATTTTAGACTGGTATCATTTGAAAGAAAACCTGTATAAAATACGAGCCACTAAAAAATTTCTGGTGGACATTGAAGCTGAACTTTGGCACGGACAAGTTGAACTTGCAATCACCAAACTCAAAAAATGCAAATATGTGGGAGCAACCCAGTTCATCAACTATCTATGTAAACACCGACATCGGTTGGTAAATTATATGTACTTCCAAGCAGAACAATTAAGCTCCATTGGTTCTGGAGCAGTGGAGTCAGCCGTCAAACAAATAGATAAGCGACTACAAATAGTAGGAGCACAGTGGAGGTATGAAAATTTACCACAGATGCTGTCTTTACGTTGTGCCTACTTAAATGGCTTTCTAGCGCCCAGCTTTTGATAAGTAAATAAATCGCACAAACTCTCTTTCTCTTGTACTTCGCGAGTTACAATCGCGAATAGTTTTGTGTGCCTGTGTATGCCAAAACCAAGAGCCAACGATGCGGAACTTGATAAAATCGCTCGATTTGAGCGGATTAAGAAAGCGATTACAGTTTTAGAAAAACAACAAGCTACTATACTAAAGCAGGGGGCGCTTGCTCCACAAGGAGCTTGGGTAGCTCGTTACCAAGTTCGTCAGAATCTGAAGAAATATTGGTACTACAAATTACAAGCTTCTACTCCAAGCTTCCCTAGAGCGACATCTTCAAAACTAAGTAAATACAGACATTTAGGCAAAGCTGGTACGGATGTACACATTGATGCTGTTATGTCTGTTTTTCGACGCTCTGTTTGGGAAGAAATACAGAAAATCATTGATACTCTCGATGAGTGTCTCCTAGATATTCGTTCTGGGTTAGAACAGGAGGAGGAAGAACAGCAAGATTAAATCCCCCTATTTATTCGCGATAATCAATCGCGAATTATTTTTCTTTCTTTATTTTTACACATTTGGGATGCTCCCGAACAATTTGATACTTTGAGTTCAGAAATTAAATTCAAAACATTACAAACACTATATTCAAACTATATATTAATTAGTGAAAAGGCTATTAAATTTTTTACAGTTAGCAAACAAGATATTGAAATACTAATATCTTGTTTTGAAAATTATAAAATTGAGCCAACAATTTATCAAAAATATTATCCATTTCCTGTGGATAACGAGGATTTAAAAGGAATAGATGTATTAACTAATTTGACTCATATTGAAATTACAGATGAAAATATATCTCTCGTCTTTTGTACTAGGCATTCTTTTACAGAACGCACGGAAATAAATCTCAATGATTTCAATCCAGAAGCTCAAAATAAATTAATTTATTACGATAAGGTTTATGGCACAAAAAGACAAATTTATCAATCTTTTGATGTTATTGTGATTTGGAAAAATAAAGGACTTATAGAAGCAAGAATTGATATTAGTAAAAACCATCAACTAAAAGAATATCACCATTATTTTAATAAAATTATAAATACCTTTAATATCTTAGTAGAAGAAAAATTAGGTATTGAGAAACTATTGAAAGAATGTGTAAATTTATTTCCGCTTATTAACACTTTATACAATTCCAATAATGAAGGAAAAATTGTTGAGTTATCTTTTATTACCGATGAAGGTTCAACTAAGAGAGAAACAATCAGAAAAGATAAAGATGATCTGAGACATGAGACTTATCATAGTGCTGGCAAAAAAGCAGTGCATCACATTACGCCATATCAGTTAAAAATTTTGTGGGATTTTACAATCTTTAAAGATAAAGATAAATATATAAACAGTCAAATTATATTAAATTTACCAGGGAAATTTTACACTTTAAGTAGTAACAATCCAAAGCTTGAAGAGATTATAATAGAAAAGTGCGGTTTTATGGAAGAATACGATTTTATATTTAATATAATTAACAAATATTTTAATTATGAAAATTAGCAAAGAGTTAATTATAAAACAAATTTATGAAGATTGGGGTGATAGCCTACAATCAGAAATTTGCGTTAAATTATTAGATTATTTAACTCAATTGCCTATAGATAAACAATATCATATTACATTTGGTAGCTTAAAAATGGTTATAGGCAATAAATATACAAATATTGATCTATTAAAATCTGTTCAATACTTATGTGGTGATCGTACTAAATTATTGGACATTAATTTTGAACTTCTTGAAGATGAAGTGTTTTTTAAATTATCAAATAGTGATGTAATTGATGCTAAAAAAACAGGCGAACTTGTTCATCCTGAGACAGGAGATATAGTTGATGATTTTGAAGAAAAAGTTTTTATGTATTTTGTACCAAGTTCTTTAATTAAAAAGCTCTACGAAGCAGTAATTTGATTAAACCAATATGCCAAATAACGATATTACATTAGAAAATTTAAGTTTAAGAGATTTAAAAAATTTTGAGCCCCATGTTCCAGGTCTTGGAGGTTTTGTATCAAGGCTTTTAGTAAATACTTATGATGAATTTATTGATGAACTTTATACAACTATTGATAAAATAATTTCTTTAAAAGAACAAAATCCTGAATTCTATCAAACAGATGAAGAAGATAAAATAACACTAGATATAAAAAATCATTTAGTTATGCTAGGCTATGATGCGTCCCATGAAGAAAAAATAGGAGGTCATGCTGATTTAGTGGTTAGAAAAAACAGCTATTTATGGATTGGCGAGGCAAAAATTCACCGTAGTTATCCATATTTATGGAGAGGATTTCAACAGCTTAATACTAGATATTCAATTGGTGACTCTAATCAAAAAGATGGCGGTTTATTAATTTATATCCGCCAAGCAAATGCAAAGTCTATTATGGATAGATGGAAAAACCATTTGTTTAATCAAAATTTAAAAAATTATATATCAACAGATTGCCCAAATAGAAGTCTAGCCTTTTTTTCAACTCATACACATGACAGATCAGGTGAACCTTTTAGAGTCAGACATATAGGTATTTCATTTTATTTTAACCCTCAAGATAAAATGTGAGCAGAATGTTAGAGCTAACAAAAAGTTTGTTACTTACCTTATTGTTAGTTTTTTAGCAAGAAATAATATTGATTTTTAATAACTAAGTAAATCTCTGAATAGGATAAATTATCTCTTCCTGTGTATATTGTATTTCTTTTTTGGGAATACTAATAACCAAGGGTTACAAGCCATGTCTTAGACATAGCTACATGAGATTTTCAGAGGAGAAAACCTTGCAGGCATTTAAGAATATTTTTATCTTAACTTTGTTGGCTATTACTGTTGCAGCAGCGTATATAGATAGTCGTGATCCACAACCAGTATGGTGGCACAGTATGCAAGCTTGGTTAAAAGATAACCTCGCTAAGTCAGATTCTGAAACTCAAGATAATTCTAGCTCATCTACAAACGCCACAAACGACACAAGAACTATTGAAAGAGCAGAGCAGTTAGATACTCCAGTTGGTGCATTAGTTATTTTAAAATACAAAAATAATAAATGTCTGTATGTTAGAGCAACAGTTGCTCATACAAATTATTATGGTGGGTATGACAAGCTTAAAACCCAATTGAAAAATCAATATGGAGCAAGTTGCTTATTTTGGGAATGAGAATCTTATCTGCAATTATTGGAACTGTTAAAACTACTGATAATGAAGACGATTAAGCTTTAGCTAAAATTAGCTGTAACTAAATGTTATTTAAAACATATTTAAAAATTCAACTATAACATCTGCTGTCTGCTCAAAACATTCTTTAGCAGCAAACCTGACTGTAGCTATACCTTCTCGTAGGAAGACTCTATCTCGCACATAATCTCTAGTGATTTGCAGAGATTCTTGATGATGTTGACCGTCTACTTCCAGTATCATGCACTTACGTTTATAAAACACTAAGAAATCAGTTTCAACTCGACCAGTTAGCCAACCACTTGCATCAGATACAGGAGAACCTTGTTTGCCAATTCGTCCACGAGAATTAGCAAAGAATAATACCTCGTACTTATCTAATTCCTCTGCAACTTTAATTTCAGCTTTTGAGCGAAAGTACATTCCACCCCATTCCCATTGGGGATGAGAATGAGTACCAACATATTCATGTCCTGGGTCAGCATCGCTGGAATGTGGTACATCTTTCCCAGGAACAGCTAAAGACGTTCCGCGTGTTATCTCTTCTACCTTCTGCTTGTAATGACTATCAAAAAATAATCGCCACCAATGTTGAGTACCATGACCATTGCGCTGATCTGCATAAGCAAGATGCAAGTGTTCATTAAACTCTAAGTAAAATCCAGGGGTGGTTTTTGAGTATAAATATCTATTAATTTTGTCTCTCAAGGTTTTTTCTTGACTGTTATTTTGGCGAGAGAGTATAACAAGTAGATCTAATAACTTACTTGTCTGAACTTCTAAATAATAAGGAAGTTTCCCACCTATAGAAACGATAGAACCACCCTTAACTTTATGCTCTACCCCTTGGAATACCATTTTCTATATTTTTTTATTTACTGGTTTATATTTGTATAATTCCCTAAATTTCCTTAAAAGCAACACTTGCTACATAGCTCAAAGGCGACAGCTATGGGATGACTGCCAATAATTAGTTAGTCCTATATTAGGTTTTAGAGAAATGAAGCAACTACTTAAAATTCCATCTTTGCTGTTAGCTTTTCTAAAGCCAAAATCTACTCAACCAAAAATTGAGAGTTATGGTCAGAACGACTGCAATCTAGATCCGATGCAAATTCAGCAAATTATGGAATGGCTATTTGCAAGTTTATTGAATGCCGAATACTTTGGCAGATCTCATCTAATATGGGATTCAGAGCAAGATTGGGCAGATGTGGCACTAACAGGTTTATTAAGGGATGAGCCAGTATTTCTGTATCGGTGTGGTGAGAAGTTTTCGGTAGCTCCAGAGCACTGTTACTGGCGATTGATGAGTGAACATCCATCTTTGAGGTTATATCAACTGGAAATTGAGAACGAGTGAGACAGGCGGTTGCTGTACTAAGTGCGAAGTTTTGCATTAACACAGTGCAAGATTTGGACAAGATTACAGCCAGCACAGGTAAAGTTAATCCATTGATGAGCGTTCGCGTTTCTGCTTTCGGTCAGGTTTTGAAGATTGCTAATCAGGAAGTTGTGCAGAGACTTGACAAGGCTAGTTGAATCGATGGCGGCTGTAGTTAGTGCCCCACGCAGCATTCATGTTTCTACCCCAATCCCGTTGACGATACTGCGGAGTAACTCGGTAAAACACAACGGGCGGCGGGGGTGTAAAGTTTGAAAAATTTTACAAGGATGAGCATCGCTTTATCTTGGGCTGGGAACTGGAGGTTGATCGCCAAAAATTGCACCTCGTCGCACTAAGTCAAGCTTCACGTCTTCTGTAAGTCCAAAATTGCGACCAAATAAGGCACCCGAAACATTAGCACCCCTCAGGTTAGCACCCCTCAGGTTGGCACCTCTCAGGTTAGCACCCCTCAGGTTGGCAAAGCTCAGGTTGGCACCTCTTAGGTTAGCACCCCTCAGGTTGGCAAAGCTCAGGTTGCGACCCCTCAGGTTAGCACCCTCTAGGTTAGCACCCTTTAAGTTAGCACCCTCTAAGTTAACACGCCTCAGGTTGGAAAAGCCCTGGTTGCGATCCCTCAGGTAGCGATTCATTAAATGCAAACCTTTCGGTTTGGAACGGTTTACGTAGTTACCAGTCGGGTAGATACGACTAATTGGTTTACTACGAGAAATTGGGTTTTGCCTTTCAGATTGTTCAACTGCATCATCTGAAGTTTCAATAAGCGCAGCTTTTAATATTGCAATTTCACTTTCAGCAACATCACCAGCAATAGTAAATGCCAGTCGTTTCTTACTGGGATTGGAGTCTGGAGAAGTTACAAACTCAACATCTTCTACGGAAACGCCTAATACATCTTCTAGTTGTCCCGATCTGAATAAATTTTCTAGTCGCTCAAGTCCTTCTTTGGAACCTTCCAAAATCAGTTTGATGCTACCACGCTCAATGTCAACAATTTTTATAGAAGCATCTTGAGCTAATTCTTTTAAAAGAGCAGCGATCGCTTTGAGTTTTGATATGTTCTCTGGAGAGACAGTACCAGCAATAGCAAATGCATAACTTTTTTTATCAGTTAACATTTGTGTAGTACCGCTCGACTCTTGAATGATTTCATCTTCATCAGACCTGCTGAGTTGTTCTGACTCCAGATCGGCAATCTCACCCCATTCCAAGTCCAATTCAGTGCAAATCGCTTGGAAGACACTCTTATCAACTTTTCTTCTGGCAAAGAAGTTGATGATTGTTTGGCGTTTACGTCCAATGACCCCTGCAAGGTATTCCTGTGACCATCCTCTAATTTTAAATGCTTTTTGCGCTTTTTCCAATCCAACTTTCGATGCTCGGCACGATCTACTCATCGTCAACCTGCCACAACTATGACATTAGTTTTACACAAGTCCATAACAAGAAAAAAGGGATCGCCTAAGCTTGTAAAATTTTACAAGCTTAGGCGATCCCTTCTTCAACTACGACCCGCGATCGGTGCCATCATCAATGCGTTGGTTTTGCTGTTGCTCGGTGGTGACTGTAGTTGTGGGGTTGCTGTGTACGTTAATCACTGGGGGATTAACTACAGGCACAGGTGTTGCTGGTTTTAACAGCATCATCGCCAAAGCGAAAAACATGGCAGTGATCGCCACAATCGCAACATTATTGCTGCTGTCTTTACTCACTGCGCTCATCAACTGCTTTAGCAGTGTAGAAAACTGCTGTTCGTTGGAGGTGGGTAAATTCTTTGCTGCTTGCTTTAACAGTACTTCAGTCGAAGTTGAATTAAGATTGAAATTGCGGGGTTGACTATCAAATTTCATGGTTGTTGCCTCGTACTTTCGATGTTCATACCTGGGTAAAATCCAGGTTTTTTCTTCTTCTTTTAAAGTACGAGTTTTCAACTTACTCTTGGTTAGAAAAGGCTGTTAGAGTTATGTAATACTTATGTCAAAGTTGCACTCACAGCTATGACGCGATCTCTTAGGGCATCGAAAGTTGGGTTGGAAAAAGCGCAAAAAGCATACAAGCTCAAAGGTTGGGCACAACAATACTTAGCAGGGGGAGTAGGTTGTACTCGTCAGGTTGTCGGTAAATTCTTCAAGGGACAAAATATTGATAAGAGTTTCTTCCAAACGATCTGCACTGAATTGGGCTTAGAGTGGAGAGATATTGCAGAACTGGAAGATGGCGAAGAACAAGCAGTCAAAAACCCGAACATTGATGCCTTGGTGCAAGAGGTACGAGAAAAACTGAGCCCATATATCCAAAAACAATGTGGATGGATGCGTGTTTTGGACATGACTCAACCAATTGGGTTAAATGACATTTACACCGATGTCAATATTTTGGAGAAAATTACAGGACGCAGACCCTTAGAAATAGCTGAGCTTTTGAAAAATTGCAAACCAGAAGACTTCGAGCGCGTTGGGCTGAGTCAGGTAGTAGAAAAGCGAGTGCCGGGCTTGGAAGCTGTTGAAAGATACCCCAAGCTGATGATTTTAGGAAAGCCCGGGGCAGGCAAAACAACCTTTTTGAAAAGAATTGCAATTCAATGTAACTTAGGGAACTTTTTAGGCGATCATGTCCCGATTTTCATCATGCTAAAAGCTTTTGCTGAAGAGCCTGATCAGCCTGGTTTATTGCAATATATCAATGACCAATTTGCTCAGAACGAGATTTTAGACCAGCACATAATTAAAACGCTGTTGCGTCAGGGTCGAACAATTGTGTTACTTGATGGGCTAGATGAAGTTAAGCAAGTAGACAACGGTAGAGTTATAAGAGAAATTGAAAGATTTACTACTCAGTACTATAGCAACTATTTTGTGACCACCTGTCGGATTGCCGCCAATGAATATAAATTTGAACATTTTAGTGAAGTTGAAGTGTCTGACTTTGATGAAAAACAGATTGCTGAGTTTGCGACCAAATGGTACCAGACTAAAGACCCAAAGAAAGCCCAACAGTTTGTTGAAAAGCTCGAACAAAATCCGCCGATCAAAGAACTAGGTACCAATCCCTTACTCTTGACACTGCTATGCTTGCTGTTTGAAGATTCGACAGATTTTCCTTCTAGTCGTTCTGATCTTTACGAAGAAGGAGTATATATATTACTGAAAAAATGGGATGGTACACGCAGGATTGAGCGCGATCAGGTATACCATAAACTTTCGCTCAAACATAAACAACACCTACTTAGCAAGATTGCCTTAGAAACCTTTGAGAAAGGAAATTACTTTTTCAAGGAAACCGATGCAGAAGAATACATAAGTAATTACATTAAGAATTTACCAGATGCCCAAACCGAAACAGAAGCATTACTGTTAGAAAGTAAGGCAGTATTAAAATCGATAGAGGCACAGCATGGATTACTGATAGAACGGGCATGGAGAATTTATTCATTTTCGCATCTAACGTTTCATGAGTTTTTCGCCGCTAAACAAATAACCTTAAATTGTAATTCTCAGCAGGTGTTTCAAAAGCTAGATAGTCATATCACAGACAAGCATTGGCGAGAAGTTTTCTTGTTGAGTGTGGGGATGTTGGGCGATGCTGATGATTTTTTTCTGTTGATGAAACATCGCATTGATGACCTCGTAGCAACTGATGAAAAATTACAGCAGTTCCTTAGATGGGTTGAAGAAAAATCTAGTTCTGTAGACTCTCCTTATAAATCTACTGCTGTTCGATCTGTCTACTTCAGACTTGCAAACCGCGCCTCTGTTGGCTCCATGTATTCCTTTGATAGAAACATCTACATCTTTGAAAGCCCCCTTGCTCTCGCCCTTGACAGCACCCTTGCTTTCGGCGGTGACGATGCCTTTCCCCTCACCTTTGGCTTAACGAACTTCTCCCAGCGTTTCCTCACCTTTTCCATCGCCTATAACTGCAACCTCAAAACTATTGGTACAAGTAGCCTTGACCTTAACCTCGACTTTTACCTTGAAACCACCCTCCAAAATAGCATCGACATTGACCTCGACGATGATTTGCAATTCAGACACTACCTCGAAAGAATCCGCAACCTTGACTGCGACCTCGAACTCTCCGTCGAATTAAGGCGATCACTCCAACATCTCAAAGGACAACCACCTGAGGTGAATGATGAACAAGCATTTAAGAACTGGTGGCAGAAAAATGGTCAAACTTGGGCTGCAAAACTTAGAGCCGTGATGATAAAACATCGTAATATTAGTCATGACTGGCAGTTTAGCAAATTTCAGAATAATTTGTTGAATCGGTATTACGATGCAAATCTGCTATTAATTGATTGCCTCAACAGCGAGTGTTACGTCAGCCGAGAAGTACGGCAGCAGATTGAAGATACACTGCTGTTGCCTCAGTCTACCCTTAACGCATCAAAGAGTTGAAGGTTGGAAAATTCCTTAACCAGTCACAGAACTATTCACTAGATGTAATCAGCTTACCAAGTCCTGAAACCAGATCGCTTACCGTGCAGACTGTGAGGAGAGCGATCACTTTTGCAAAGAGTAATCACTAAAAATAGTTGCTTGAGATACAGAGGTTAAGCTTGATGCCTGAATCAGATCGCTTTAAATCTGTTAATGGACTGGTAATCCCGGATTTCTCACAAGTGAGGAAAAATCACTTGGATAAGGAAAATTTAGGATCAAGGAATTGATACAACATCAAATTGCCCGATTAAGCAGTAACAGCTA
>NZ_JACJPX010000048.1 GCF_014696315.1 Calothrix membranacea FACHB-236 | reverse complement strand
AAAGCTGTTTGGATTAGTCAAAACCAGGCGTAAGCGCCATCGAGAGATTGACGCTTACACCCAACAAATTTGGGCTTTATCTTCTTAAGTTGACACCAATGGGCAGTGCCTTGCCCCTACAATCTGTCGCATTCTTTTTTCAAATTGGTATTAGATATTAACTGAATTCCCTAATTACAAATTAAGAATTAGTAATTTCACTGACAGGTTTCACCAAATTTAGGTCAAAAGGGCGCTCAGTATCATCCTCCCCTAAATACTCGCCGTTTTGAATTTCCAAAATTACTAGAGGAATAGATCCAGGATTTTCTACCTTATGCAGTGTTGCAGCTGGAACGTAAGTAGATTCATTACGATTCAATAATAGTTCTTGTTCACCACAAGTCACCTTGGCGACACCAGAAACTACCACCCAGTGTTCATTCCGATGATAATGGATTTGTGGTTTAATTCCATGCCTAGGTTTGATTTCCACTCGGCTAATTCTATAGTTTTCGCCTTCTTCTACAAGTTCTACATGGCCCCAATATCTAGAACCAGAATGGGAAGAAGGCTGAGTATTTGACTGAGTATTACTGTCATTTTGAGTCATAACTAATTTTGAAACCTAATAGCGATCGCAGTTAATTGTTCAATAATGTAGCGCAAACAGGTTAACCCTCAAGAAAGCCTTCAAAGTTAGTGACCATAATATTCCCTCTGTCCCCTTGTCCCCTTGTCCCCTTGTCCCCAGTCCCTAATCCCTAACCCCCCTGATACTGAATCCGATAAATCCGATTATTAGCTTCTTCTGTTACTAATAAACTGCCATCAGGTAACACTAGTAAACCCACAGGTCGCCCCCAAGTGGTTGGTGTAGCAGGATTTAGCAAAAATCCCGTGAGAAAGTCTTCATAGTAACCCTGTGGACGACCCTGATTATTAAATGGCACAAATACTACTTTATAACCTGTACCGCGATCGCGATTCCAAGAACCACGAAAAGCAACAAAAGCACCGTTACGATATTTTTGTGGGAATGTCTGACCATCATAGAACTGTACACCCAAAGCTGCTGAATGTGCTTGGAATAACACATCTGGGGTAAGTGTACGGGCTGCTAAGTCAGGACGTTTACTTTGATTATTGGCTTTCTGTCGTGGGTCAAGGTTATTAGGTGTGAGATAAGCATAGGGCCAGCCGTAAAATTCTCCCTGCTGGATACGTGTAAAGTAGTCTGGGACTAAGTCATCACCAATACCATCACGTTCGTTCACAGTAGTGTAAAGTTCCTTGGTGACTGGGTGGAAATCTAAACCTACTGGGTTACGCAAGCCATAAGCAAAAGTCTGCTGTCGCGAACCATCTAAATTCATTTGCTGTACCGAAGCTCGTGGTAGCGGTTCTTCATCTACATTACTTTCGGAACCAACAGAAACATATAGCTTATTACTATCGGGCGAAACTACCACGTTACGCGTCCAGTGCTGGTTATAGCCACCACCAGGAAGGTCAGCAATTTTTTTACCAGTACCACTCAGTTGTTGTTGACCTTTACTGTAGGGAAACTGTAGCACAGCATCGGTATTACCCAAAAAGAATGAATTAGCGCCAAAAGCCATGCCAAACGGTATATTTAGCCCATTTTGGGAACTGGCAAAAGTTTTACGAACATCAGCCACCCCATCGCCATTACTATCACGCAACAGCCGAATCCGATTTTGCCTAGTTTCTGTGACTAACACATCACCATTGGGAGTTAAAGCTAGCCACCTTGGTGCATCTAAACCTTCAGCAAAAACATTAACCGTAAATCCTGATGGTACACGCAGCAAAGGATTCTGCGGAATTGACACAACCTCAGGTCTTTTGGAAGCACTCTCGGTAGCAAAAGGTGCTGGTAAATTATTCAAGCTAATCCGAATAGGTGTAGGCGAAATTGCTTCAGTCCGAACTACATTTTTCGGCTGCTGTGGAGAATTCTGTGCCTGTTGTACAACCGATGCAGATGGTTGCGGTGTGGAATCATCTAAAGAGGCGCTGGTTTGGTTACAAGCTGTTACTGTGGTGAATAACAATAATAGCGGCAAAAAACGCTCAAGAAATTGCATAAATAATTAAATTCTTCCCAAAATCACAACAGGAAGATAGGAAAGTACTCACTCTTGAGTGTAACTAAAGTGCCGTAATTACCCATCCATCTGGGGGCTGGGGATGAGGGATTGGGGACTAGGAAAAAATTCCCATTACCAATTACCAAACACCAAACACCAATTAACCACAAACCAAAAGCAAACTATTTTCTATTGACTCTCGTACATTTGGAGTGATATTAGTAGCGCTATTAAGACAATCTAGTAGTAATTGATTGGCATACCAATACTGTTGTAAATCCTGCCATTCCTGTGCGTTAAACTGCCAAGCATGACCAATTTGGCGGGAACCAATAATTAAAGTTCGCAATTTCCTAATCCAACCTTCACCATGAGTTTGCCACCACATTTTTAATGCTTCTCTACCTTGTTTTGGTGATGGTAGTTGATTCTTTAATAATTTTAGTGATGTTTGTAAAGATGGCTCATCTGTTAGTAAATGTTCTAGGTCAAGAGCTAAACTTAAAGCAAATAAGCGTTGGCTAAATATATCAGCAGTGATTGTCACACTTACAGATAGGGCATGAGTTAGAGCCAAATCTAATGCTAAATCAAGAGATAGATTACCAGCCATTTGAGGATCTAAAGATATCGCAAAATTTTGGGTACGGGCTAGAGGATGTTCTGGTGGCAGCGCAATTGTAAAGTAAAAAGCACGCACACTAGCAGGATGATAACATCCTTTGACTGTAGAGGATTTCTCTACTAACCAGTTGAGAAAATCTTCTAATTTTTCGTTGGCGGTTGCCAACTTATCAATTTTTTGCTTCATTAGCTGCAATAATTCATCAGCCGGTTGCAACATTTCTACAGTGAGTAAAAATATTTCCCGCCAACGTTCTTCATTGACTTGGTTAACTAGCTCTTGTAGTGTTTGAGTATTAGCATTAGCAAAAATTTCTCTAGCTGTGAAGTATTCTTGAAACGTCAAATGAGAAAAAGAATAAATTCCTCTGGCTCTTTCTACTAATAATCCATGTTGCGCTTCAATTGCTTTCACAACAGCTGCACTCTCTAATTCTAAAGCATCGGCATCATGTGTCCCTTGAGGAAGATGAGATAGATAGTCAGCAATTAGCTGATACATTTTTTTTTCGGGAAGAAAATACTCTCCTTGAGCAAAGGTAACTGCTGCAACACGACTCAGCAGCTTAATTTTTTGTAGCAGCGACAAATTCCGGTACACTTGATCGCGTTTGATACCCCTCGCTTCATCCCAGCGTACTAGTAGTAGATCTAATCCTTGTTTATATAGTTCAGCACGTTGAGAAGGAAAATCTTCGACAAACTGAAATAATAAACAAGTGAGATTCAACAAAATTGGTGTAGAGGCTAACTCTAAAATTTGGGCATTTTCTGCAAGTTCTAATTTTTGGATAAACTTACGCGCCAAGGACTGCGCTTTAGCGGGACTTTTTTTGGCAACAGCTAAAAACCATTTATTAGCAAAAGTAGCAATTTGTGATTTAGTAAAATCGGCAATTTCTACCTCTGTAAATCCTTGAAATCTATAATATTGGGCAGCTACACGGCAAGTAATAACTATAATATTTTTATGATAAATCTCAATAAACTGTCGAATATTTTTGATAATTATTTCGCTATCTTGTTCTGCAACTTCATCTAAAGCGTCTAATAAAAGTAATACTTTTCCTTGAGATAATACAGAGATAATTTGCTGTTCTGTGATCTCAAAAACTGCAAAATATTTATGAATGTATTTTACTAGGCTAGGTTGCAGAAGGTCTCTTGTGTCTTCAGCAAAGTTTTTTAAATTTATAAATATGGGCAAACAATCAGGACGAAAGTTGCCTTGGTTGCAATTTATAGCTAGTGACTGTAAAAATGTTGTTTTGCCGGAGCCTGGTTTTCCTAACAACATCAACTTAGAGTATTGTAATACTACATCTTGCCCGCTAACTCGTTTCTGACGGACTTGTCCTAAACCAAAACGCTCAAATTTCTCCCTATCAACCTTTTGTAAATCACTAATATCTATCCATCTTTTACTATTAATTTCTTCTAGGATATTGACATCAACATATAACTCATTTATCCCAATAGGGCGCGCAATATCCAAAATATGCACCGTACCACACTGGGCTTGAATTCTTTCATATTGAGCTGATCTGAGCTTTTTTACTAAACTGTCAATGTCTAGGTTGAAATTCGTACTGATATGAAATGGCTGTTCTAAAGGTGTTAATTCATCCTCAGTACAGTTTTGCGAGATTTCTAAGGGGTTTAAGTCCAAAACTAAACAAATCTCGTTAAAAGCTTGGCGGTCTATAGGTTTACCAGTAAAAAACTTCCAAATTGGCTGACGAGTTTCTAAACCGACCGTAGCAGCTAGATATTCTTGCGTCCAACCTTTGCGCTTAAAAGCCTGTTTGGCTTTTCTAATACCTTCATCTGATGCTTGAAGAGATCTTTTTGCCATGCTCTCACCAAAAAAATATATAGAAATTGGCTGTTTGTATACAAAATATACAACTTATACGAAAACTTATACCTGAACCCCAACACAATCACTAATATAAGCTATTTATAATAGTTTTCAAGTCAGCCAATTCTACATACCCAACTAGCTTATGGCATTGCTAAACAAAATATTTCCTTGTTATGCAATGCCGAAGCTTTTATTTAATTTAAAGGTATGAGAGTTAAATTTTTTCAGCAGTTTGTATTTAAAAGAAGTTTTCTAATTCAGCTGCTGGTAATGGACGACTTAAGAGAAATCCTTGCATCGCATCACAATTAGATTGACGTAAGAAATCTAGTTCGGCTTCTGTATCTACACCTTCAGCTATTACCCGTATATTTAGCTTATGAGCCATTTCAATTACGGCTGTAGTTAAGGCTGATTTCTGTAGATTCGAGTCAATATTATGAATAAAATATCGGCCGATTTTTAAGGTATTAATAGGTAACTCTTTCAAGTTAACTAAAGAAGAAGAGCCAATACCAAAATCATCAAGACTGATTTTTACACCTAAAGAAAATAATTTCCCTAGAATAGCGATCGCATTAGTGGTGTCTTGCATGAGAGTGCTTTCACTCAGTTCGATTTCTAGGTGCTGGGGTGCGACTTTCTTGCTGGCTAAAAGTTCAGATATCGTTGAGATAAAATCTGGATGATAAAATTGACTTCCAGATACATTGACATTGATACTTAAGGGCAAAAAGTCAAGATTATATTGCCAACTTTTGATTTGAGAGCAGACGTTGGTAATAATCCATTGCTCAATTGGCAGAATTAAACCTGTAGATTCGGCTAATTGTAGGAACTCTAAAGGTGGAACTAAACCTAATTCTGGGCTTTCCCAATACAATAGGCTTTCGGCGGCAATAATTTTTCCGGAAGCGATATCTACTATTGGTTGATAATACAACTCGAATTCCGAAAATTTTTCCGCTTTAACTACTTGTTGTAAGTAACTTTCTAGTAACTGCATCTTGGGCGATAAGGCCATATTTGCAGTTTGTGTGGATAATAAGTGCTTTTTTAAAGCAGCTTGTTTTTCTAGGCGGTTAACAATAGCGCTTAATAATTCAGCGCGGGTGAAAGGCTTGGTCAGATAGTCATCTGCGCCCATATCCATACCCTGACGAAAGTCGGCTTTTGCAGATTTAGCCGTCAAGAAAATAAAGGGAATTGTTGCCGTTAATGGGTCTTGACGTAGTGTAGTTAATACGCCATAACCATCAACTTCTGGCATCATCATGTCACACAAAATTAAATCAGGAATTTCTGAGAAAGCTAAGTTAATACCAATTCTGCCATTAGCAGCTGCAATGGTATCAAAATCTTCTGCATCCAGTAAATCTAATAGATTTTCCCGTACTAGTTCTTCATCTTCAATTACTAAAATTTTAGTCATAATTTAAATCTGTTTGTATTTGATTCTGTAATTAGCTTTTGTGACATTTTATAGGTCATTTATCAGCTATTAAATGCCTATTTACTCTGATGTTAGTAATTCATGATGCTTACCAATTGGGAGAGTGACTGTGAACGTTGTTCCAACTCCTAGTTGAGTAGTGACAAAGATTTCACCCTGATGGATATCAACACATTTTTTCACAATTGCTAGCCCTAATCCAGTACCGACGATATTACCTACATTACTAGCTCGATGAAAAGATGCAAAGAGATGCGGTAGGTCTGTTTCTGGAATGCCTATTCCTTGGTCTTGAATTTCAAATATTGCTTGGCCATTTTGACAATTCAGAGTGAAATTGACATTGCGATCATCTGGAGAATATATGATGGCATTTGTGAGCAAATTACTAAGAATATGTTTTAGTAATTTCTCATCCATGTAACATTCTATGAATTCAACTTGGCTGTGAAAACAAATTCGGTGTTGGTTGTGATGGTCTAGTTGAACTTCTGCAACTAAATTATGGCAGTATCCTACTAAATCAAAAGCTGTTGGGTGATATTCTAGTATTCCCGCTTCGGCTTTGCCAATAAACAAAATATCATTCAACATTTCTGTCATGCGGTGGACAGAAGTTTGGATACGGTGAATGTGAATGAGTTGTTTTTCTTCAGTCCATTTGTGGCGGTAGTGTTCTAATAACTCTGAGGAAGAAAGGATCGTACTCAACGGTGTACGGAATTCATGGGAAGTCATGGTGATAAAACGAGATTTGAGTTCGTTGAGTTCTATTTCTTTCTCCAGTGCAATGATTAGCTCCTGTTCTAATTGTTTACGCTCTGTAATATCTGCCCAGTAACCCACAAGTTCGACAAAGTTACCAGCTTCATCTTGGATTGCATGGACTTGATCGTAAACCCAACGATATATACCATCTTTATGTAAAAAACGGTACTCATAGGTATGGTATCCCTGAATAAAAACTTCGGATACTTTGGCAAAAACATCTGATACATCGTCTGGGTGGATACGACTAGCCCAAAAGTTAGAATCTTCGAGGAATTCTCTGGCTTCATAGCCAATCATGGCTTTGACATTTTCGCTGATAAAAGTTGCACCAAAATCTCCAGAAACTTTGCAGCTATAAATTACAGCTGGGGTTGAAGCCAGTAAGTATTGCAGTCGTTGTTGGCTAAGAAGTAGTGCCGTTTCTGCTTGTTTGCGTTCAGTGATATCTGTTTGAATACCAATATAGTGAGTGAGTTTCCCTGTAACATCATAAACAGGAGAAATATTCAGCTTAGTCCACAAAAGTTCGCCATCTTGACGATAGTTACGCAGAATAACAGTGTAGTCTGTACCCGCTTGCATGGCGGCATTCAGTTGTTTTAATTGTGCTTGATTATCATTGTTGTGGAATAAATTAAAGTTTTGTCCTAAAACTTCTGCTGCACTATAACCGGTCATGCGCTCAAAGGCAGAATTCACATAGATAATGGGGCCGTTTGGTATACTGGCATCGGCAATAATAATCCCATTACTACTAGCAGCGATCGCACGATCGCGAAGTCGTAAACCTGCTTCTACTAGCTGACGTTGGGTAATATCAGTATGGTTGCAGACTATTCCGAGAACTTTGCCAGTCGCATCTTTAATAGCATCAGCACGCAGATATACTTGTAAGGTGCGACCACTGCGCGATCGCATGGTTAATTCTTTATGCCAGGAATTGCCTTGCAGAAGAGTCTGACATAATTCCTCACGGTCTTGTGGCTGTTGAAAAATCGCGGCTAACCCGCCTGGTGCTTGTAATTCCTCTTGGGTATATTCATATAAATTGAGAAATGCTGGATTGAAGTAAATACCTTTACCTGTGATATCAACAATAGTAACGCCATCACTCGTGCTTTCTATGGCTTTGCGTAGGCTGAGTAATGATTCCTCAACTATTTTACGTTCGGTAATATCTGTAGAAATGCCACAAACAGCATAGATATTACCATTGTTATCTTTTAAAGGAAAAATGCTCGATAGGTAAGTATGTAAGCTATCCGCTTGGGGAACAACTTCCTCTACTTCGATGGGGATACCATTGCTAATTACTTGGCGGTTGTTGGCTGCAAAGTTATCGGCAATCTCATTATCCCAAATTTCATAAATGCTTTTACCTACTACCTCTGCTTGTCTAAGATTAAATAGTTTTTCATACTGGCTATTGATCAGTAGGTATCTATTGTGAATATCTACTACAAAAATAGCTGCTGAAGAATTATCTAAGATTGCTTGTAGCTGCTTTTGCGTCTCCCTTAGGGATGCTGCTGCTTGGTGGCGTTGGGTAACATCACGACTTATCCCCCGATAACCAATAAATTTACCTTGGGTATCAAATACAGGCACAGCACTAGTTTCTAATACAACTAAATGGCCATCTTGATGCATCTGGATGTTCTCCAGACATTGAAACGTTTGTGGTGTCAGGAAAACTGCCGCAAAACTCTCTGCCAACATTGTTCTTTGGGGTAAGGGCATAAAGTCAAGGGGGCTGTTACCCAGTACTTCCTCTGGTTCATATCCCAAAATATCGCGAACTTGCGGGCTAACGTAGGTATAACGTGCATTTTCATCCAGTTCCCAAACTAAATCGCTGCTAGTCTCTACTAAGTTGCGGAAGCGTTCTTCACTTTCTCTGAGTGCTTGGATTGCAAGTTGGCGATCGCGCAGTGCTGCTTGCTGTTCGCTGATGTCGGTGACTGTCCCTACATAAGCAATGATTTCCCCTGTTTCGTTGCGTTCGGTAACTGCTTGACCAAAAACCCAGATTTCACTACCATCTCGGCGCTGATACCGATATTCTGAACGAAAGGGCTGGTTTTGGGCTACGGATTGCAACCATTCTGTCTGTACCCTTTCTCTATCTTCAGGGTGAAGAGCTGCTATCCAGCCTCTTCCTACGGCTTGGTTTTGTGTCATTCCCGTCATGTTGCACCACTGTTCGTTGACATAGTGGCAATTTCCCGATGCATCTGTGCGATAAATGCCTACAGGTGAGATAGTGGCAATGGTTTGATAACGCTGTTCGCTCTCTCGCAATTGCTCTTCGATGGTTTGGCGCTCTAAAATCTCACAGATCAGCTGTTGGTTGATTTCTTCTAAAGCAATAGTGCGCTTTAATACTCGCCTTTCTAGCTCTGCGTTTGTTTGACTTAAATCTGCTTGAACTTGCTTGAGTGTGGTGATATCTTCGGCAATGCCTACAATGCGATAAATTTCTCCGAATTCATTTCTAATGGGGAAAGTTTTGCTGGCAATCCAGCGTACTTCTCCATCAGGGCGAATAATGCGATATTCTCCGTTGAAAGACTCACCTAATAAAAGATTTTCTCTCGCTGCAATGATGCGATCGCGGTCTTGGGGATGGATTAAATCAAGATACTCTTGGGGGTTTTCATACAGGCGATCGCTGCTTTTGCCGCAAATGTTGGCGTAAGCTGGGCTGACATAATAAAGTTTTTCCTGTTTTGCATCCCGCACAAACAATATCTGAGGAATATTTTCTGTGAGTTGTTGAAATAATTCTGCTGTTTGTTGCAGAGCCGCTTCATCACGTTTGCGTGCAGTGATGTCTCGCTGGATGGCGGCAAAATAAATGATTGTTCCGCCTTCATCTCTAATGGGATAGATGTTCATCTCTACCCAGTAGGGAGTACCATCTTTTTTATAGTTGAGTAAGTCTGCCTTAATTGCCGATCCTGTTTGCAGTGCTGTGCGGATTTTTGCCAGTTCCGTGCGAGAAGTTTGCTCACCCTGTAAAATCCGGGGTGTTTTGCCCACAATTTCACCCAAGCTGTAGCCGCACATCCGGGTAAAGGCTGTGTTCGCATAAACTATTCGCGTGTCTGGTTCATTCAGTGAGCCTACTTCTGTAATCACAATGGCATCGTTAGCACTAGCTATTACCGACTCTAGCAACCATAATTGTTTATTAATGGGATCGCATTGATCTGTGGCTGGCTGGGGCTGTTGCTCTAACGCTTGACAAATATTATCTAATGTGATTGTACCAAGCAGTTGATCATCGTCATCAACAACTGGTAGTAAATCCAAATGAGATTGGCGTAATTGACAAAGCAGTGTTGGTAGATCTTTAACCTCAGATAGCTTGAGCTTGATGATGGGACTCTGCATCACCTCCGAAATCTTAGTGGTTTTGAAATCTACCCCAGAAGCTACCAAATTCACTAAATTTTTTTGGCTAAACCCACCGAGAATATCGGTAGTCGAGCCGACTAACAGGCTTTTACCTTGATTTGCCATGAGAGCGATCGCATCTAACACCAATGTTTCCGGCCCAACCGTCAACGGCTGAAAGTCAAGCATTGACTTTAAGTCTCTTAGCCACATCAGTTGAGGTACGGTTTGCATAAATGTTGAGGATAACTCCGAGCAGAAAATAGTTACTGTAGGTTTTTATTTTAAAAGCCAGAATTTACCACTTAGATAAAGTGGTAGGCTTGAGTGAGGGTTAAAAGCAATAGCTCAAACTCAGATAACTGATTGTTACCCTCCATGAGATTATTCCCAGATATTGTAATATTTTCTTTCTAATAGTTAATTAGCACTCGCGTATTAACACGGGAAAATTTATGTTATGTAGATACAACAGTCTTAAGAATTATTAGGGATTGGGGGTTAGGCAATAGGTAATAGGTAACAGGTAATAGATCATGAAATATGGGTTATTTCCCAAGAAATCAGGGTATGTACTTTAAAAAGTACGAAAACATCAATTATCTTACTTTCCCTCTCAATCCTGCGCCTTGTTTCTCTACAGGGTTCCATAAAGGTTAACCTTTTTCCAAACACAAAATGAAGGGGAGAATATAAATTCATACGGTTACACAAATTTTACTCCCCCTGCTCCCTGCCTCTAAGGACGAGATTGCAAGCGCCTTTCGCCGTAACGCAATAAACGCTCAATCGTGGCGAGACGATTTTCCCAGACTTTGACTTGATAGGGATTCTCTATTGCTTCTTGACGCATCCAGGTTCGATATTGAGATTGGAATTGACTGAGTGCAGCTTTGGCGGTGATGAACTTACTAGCAGAAGGTGAGGCTGCAAGTTGAGATAAAGCTGTTTGTAAAACTTGGGCTTGATTATTAAACTCAGCAATTGTAGTTGCTGGCATTCGCATTTGATCGCTTTGCAAAACAAATTTCCATTCTCGTTGTAAAGCGTTATAACGCACAGCAGCCGCTTGAAAAGGTTGACGATGGGGAATAGGTTCGTTGCTTGTAGGTTGTGCTTTACCTTGAGTATTACTAAAGATTTTGTGGAACTCGTTGTTCAAATTATCGACAGCAAAAAGTGCATAACCGCTAACAGGTAAATCCCTCACCAATTGCAGTTGATCGAATGCACCCACCGTTGGCAAAGAAAGCAGCCGAATTCCGGGTACTAATAAGGTTGCACCTAATTGTGTAGAAGCAATCCAAGGTTGTGCTAATCGTTGGAAGCGAGGGGTATCCAAAGCATAAGTCATAGGCACAATTAAATCGATATCTCCGCGCCTAGCCCAAACTTCCCAGCGCTGTTGCAGCTTGTGAATGCGTTCTATTTCTGGTAAGGGAAATACAGCTACGGAGATAGTTAAATTAGAGCGCTTTTGTCGCAGTTGTTGGGAAACTTGGGCGACAAAACTATCAACTTGTGCGGTACGGAATTCTGTCCACTTTTGCCACAAATCGCGATCGCTGGGGGAAATTTTCGTGGGATCTACCCCGGTAAGTTGCTGAAATTGCTCTCTGGCTGCTTTCCCATAGCCGTAAGTTCTCCCGGCTGCAGGGTCTTGGAAGGGATAACGGATGTAATCTAATTGAAGACCGTCAACTTGATAGCGAGTGACAATTTCTTCATACAGCTTGAGTAAATATTGCCGCAATTGGGGATTAGCTGGGTCAAAAAAGGGCTTAGTTTGACCGATAGGAATCATGTTGCCACGATTATCGTAGTTTGCCCAATCGGGGTTAGCCGCCAATACTGGCCCGGGATAATCTGGCTTGGCGTTAATAATTTCATTGTGACGTTGATTACCAGCCGCAAAAGCCCAAACCCAAGCGTGTAATTCCATATTTCTTGCGTGGGCTAATTTTACGGCTGAGGCTAAGGGGTCCCAACCGCGGACTAAGGGATTTTGTTGGGGCGCGACTTGGCTAGGATAAATTGTATAACTGGCGTTGACGGTTTCAAAAAATACCGTGTTAATTCCTGATTGTGCCAAGCGGTCAAAAATTTGCGCTAGTCCTTGCTCACTACCAGCACGGACAATTGTCCCCCTGTCTAACCACACTGAGCGAATTTCTGGTTGAGCCAATCTGCGATTTAAAGGAAACTGCTTCCACAAACTCGCCTTGGCTGTGAGCCACTGTTGACGTGCTGAAGCATAATTTTTTTGCGCCACCAACACGGGTATGTTTTTGGCAATTTCTCTGGCTTGGGTAATAGCTACGGCTGTTTCTGGTACTTGCACACCAGACCGACTGGCGATTAAGTTGGAGCGATCTACCTTCAGCCCTTCGGAATTGCTAGCGATATCTTCATTGTTACCATTGCTAGAAGCCGCTAGATTGGAACTTTCGACGCGTCCAATGAGATTTTCTAGCTCCTGCTGGAGAGCGATCGCATCACCGCTACTAATTGGTGCATTCGAGTTGGGTACTACATCCAACCGAACTGTATCTTCTAGTTCGTCAATCGCCTCCCGTGAACCTGGACGTATCACATTCACTAATGGCCTAGGTTGGGGAGCAGTAGCGATCGCATTTGGTGGTTTTGGCGTAGTTACAGTTGGCGGTTTGACAACTGGTTGAATTGCAGTTGTAATCGCTGGTGGTAGTGGCGCTGGCGTTGGAGATTTAGCAATTGTGGAAGTAGAACAAGTTGGTGAACCGCCTGCAACTTTCCGGCTAGCACTGGGTGGTAATTTCATATAACGCGCGATCGCGGCTTTTAACCAAGCGTTATCTAACTCCGCACCTGCAACTGCATCTACACCCCAGCGCCAGCCTAACAAAGTGGAACGGTCAGTAGTGACCACAGCCGCCTGATTATCTTTACTATTCCACACTGCTGCAGGTGTACTGACGCTATCAGGTAAGATTACGCCACCATGTACTTTACCAAACATCGCCCCTTGGTTAATCCAGTCTTCTGGTAGCTTGGTTTTTGCTGGTTGTAGCTCTTGCTTTTCACTCAAGCTAAATCCCCAAAAACCGCCTACAAGACTCCGCAACAACTGGCGCACTCCTGGCGCTGACAAACTTCCTACAGGGCCGCTAGCAATTAAACGCCCGCCTTTGCTCATCCATTCTTCTAAAGCGATAGTTTGTGCTGGTGTTAATGTCTCAACGTTGGGCAAAAATAACACCTTGCGATCGCCCCAATCTGTCGCACTTCGCACATCCGCTAGGGGTATCACACAATAGTTTACCCCAGCCGCTTGCAAGCGATTAGTAATTGTTGACCATTGATTACTATTTTCTTGACTATAAACTATGCTCAATACAGGTTCTTCATCTGCGGCAATTGCTGGTAAAATACCTAAACTATTTAATAGTAAAAATTGCAGATTAAAAATTAAGAATCCGGCTTTTTTTAGTTGTAATTGTAATGTGGTAACACGCTTTTCCTGATTCTTCACTCCTCACTCCTCACTTAGATTAATTCTTTGTTTAATAATTAACTGAAGTAGGAAGTATAAAGTATAAAAATATCCTATCCTCAAAGGAATTTGCATAAATTTTCAGCATTCAAATATTTGCTTGCCCAAACTCAGCAAGACATTTACTGATTTCTTACTTCATCCTTTACACTTTACACTTCATCCTTCCTTTTTCATCCAATACAGGTATTGATTAATTGCTCAATCCCTGATATATGAAAGATTTTGGTTTCTAATTTGCTAGCGACTTCTGCAATACTCATATCATCTAAAAATATTAATTCACCATGTTTAAGCATGAGATTTGGCAGCAAAATGCCATCACCTAAATCTTGCCCTTTTAAGTTTAGAATTAAATCATGGCCAGTTAATAAACCAGTCACACTAATATTCTGTCCCCAATAGTCGCTAGCTAAAGCACGCATAGTTACCTGTAAACCCTCCACAGTATTTAATTGTGTGAGGATGGGTTGAAATGCTTGCTCAACTGCATTACCAACTACCCAAGTTAATTTTTTCTGGGGAGAAATTTTAGCAGGAAGAGATGCCGCCGCAGCTGCAAATTGCTTCAGAAATAACCGAATCGAACCAACGCCATTATCAATTTGGGGATACTCCTCATATTCAGCTTCACTAGGTAAATCTTCACCTGCAATTAAAAACCATTCATCAGCCAACCAAACCACGCTAGAACCGAACTTTTGGCGAAATTCTAAAGCAAGCGATCGCACTTGGGAAATTACTTCTTTAGCTTTTTCTCTGGTGACAGGAATGAGTTCGTCTTCTTGAGGGCGAAACCTTGTTAAACCCACAGGGACTACTGCCACTGATGCCACTGTCGGCACTTCGCCAGTATAAAATGACGCTAAGTCATGTAATGTTTGTTCCAAATAAAAGCCATCATTTATACCAGGGCAAAGCACTACTTGGGCGTGAATTTGCAGCCGTCTTTCTTGAAACCACTTGAGTTGTTGTAAGATTTGCCCCGCACGGGGATTTTTCAGCAGTCTAATTCTCACTTCTGGTTCTGTAGCATGAACAGAAACATATAAAGGAGACAGACGCATCTGTTCAATCCGCTGCCATTCTCGTTCTGGTAAATTGGTGAGAGTTAAATAGGAACCATACAAAAAGCTCAGACGGTAATCGTCATCTTTAAAATACAAGCTAGAACGCTTACCTGGTGGCTGTTGGTCAATAAAGCAAAAGGGACAGCGGTTATTGCACTGAATTAAAGCATCAAACAGCGCAGTTTCAAATTCTAGCCCTAAGTCCTCGTCGTAGTCTTTTTCAATTTCTACGTAATGAGTTTTGCCAGATGTATCTAAAACTTCTAGTTCTAGAACTTCATCAGCACATAAAAATTGATAATCAATTAAATCGCGGGGACAAGTACCGTTAATCGCAACGATCGCATCCCCCACCTCAAAGCCAACTTCAGCCGCGATGGAATCTGGTAATACTTTACTAATTTTGGCAGGACGAATAGTCAACGCACTCATAAACTTAGTACCGTGATCGTTTAATAATTATCTCTGAATGATTAGGGTTATGCTTTTTTTAAGGAAAATTACGTAATTCATGGTGCAAAATTTACCTAGTAACTTATCGGTAATTTATTGAATATTCATAAAATTTTTTAATAATTTTACACTTTCTTGATTTTAAGGTTAGAGTCCTGTGCCGTAGATTTAATTACTGGGAAATAAGCGATCGCTAAAAGTCTTTTTATACCTGAATCAGTAATTTCTTTATAAAAATCCCTAAAAAATTTACGAAATCACATTACTTCTTTAAGTAGAAATAGGGAGACTGGAATTAGTATCAAATTTCAGATCTAAAGTCCCCTATCAAGAATTTATGAGTACTAACACTCGCCCATTTGCTTATAATTACGTTTCTCCTGGTGTAATTAACATCAAGGATGCAACTGGTTCTACAACACAAATTCGCTTCACCAGCACTGGTCAGCTTCAAAGTATACAAGATCCGCTCAACCGCTTAACTCAATTTAGTTATGATGCCAATGACTATCTTAGTCAAATCACCGCACCAGGAAATAGCATTTTTAAATTTAGCTATGATGCCCAAGGGCGATTACTGAATCAAACCGATCCATTAAATCAGAAAGTCAGCTTTACCTATACAGGGAATTTGGATGCGCCGACTACTGTCACAGATAATAAGGGACAAGTAACTCAATATAGCTATAACACCTATGGCGAGTTGACCGGAATTACTCATGCCAACGGGACTTCCGAAACTTTTAATTATGATCTGTCAGGTAATGTAGTTCAGGCAAAAGAACGCAGCGGCGATACCTTTCAATATACCTACGACACTCAGGGGAAATTGACGCGCAAAACCTTTGATGATGGAACGTTTGAAAGTTACACTTACAACGCCAACGGGAAGATTAGTGCCATTACTAAGGGAAGTAGCACGATTAGCTTCGGCTATGACACAGATAATCGCCTCACGAAAGTTACCTATCCTAATGGACGCTGGCTGCAATATAGCTACGACAGTACAGGAAGGCGGACAAAGATGGTGGATCAAAGTGGATTCACCGTTAACTATAGCTACGATGGTGAGAATCGCTTAACTGGGTTAACTAATGCCAGTGGTGGGAGCTTAATTACTTATACTTATGATGCAGTAGGGCGTTTAAGCCGAGAAACCAACGGTAATGGCACTTACACTACCTATACTTATGATGCTGCCGGTCAACTGACCGATATCTCAAATTATACTGCCAATAGCACAGTCAATTCCTACCAACGCTACACTTACGATAATTTAGGTCGGAAAACTAGCGTCACCACAACAGAAGGAAAAACGACCTATGAATATGATGCTTCAGGACAGTTAACCCGTGCTTTTTTGGATTACACAAATGCAAGTTTGACAGATCAAGATTTGCGTTATGTCTATGATGGTGCGGGTAACCGCATTAGTAGCACTATCAATGGAGTAAAAACAAACTATACAGGAAATAATCTCAATCAATACAGCCAGGTTGCTAGTGCGACCTATACCTATGATGCAGATGGTAATTTAATTAAGGTTGTCGATGGCACTCAGACTTGGACTTATGTTTACAATGATGAGAATCGTTTAATTAGCGGTACAACACCCCAAGGAACATTTACTTATGAGTATGATGCTTTGGGGAACCGTACTGCTGTTGTGCAGAATGGACAGCGCACAGAATATTTAGTCGATCCCTTGGGATGGGGACATGTGACCGGCGAGTATAACGGTAGCGGTGGATTAATTGCCAATTATACTCACGGTATAGGCTTAGTCGGGCGTTTTGGTACGGGTGGTACAGCACATTATTATGATTTTGATGCGATCGGTTCCACAGTTGGGTTAACAGGTGCAAATGGTAGCTACGTTAACCGTTACAGTTACCGTCCTTTTGGCGAAACCCTCACAGCCACAGAGGGAGTAGCTAACCCCTTTGAATATGTAGGGCAATGGGGGGTAATGAATGATGGCAATGGACTCGACTACATGAGGGCGAGGTATTATTCGCCTTCATTAGGTCGGTTTATGAATCCCGATCCGCTTGGACAGGAAGGTGGATTAAATTTATATGGCTATGCTGCTAACAATCCTACATCCTTAATCGATCCAAATGGTGAAACACCGCTTCTTCCGCTTGCTCTTGCAGGAGCAGCAATTGGAGGAATATGGGGTTTAGCCTCCTATGGCGTGTCAGCTGCATTAGGAGGAGATTCTAGTTTAAGGGGAGCTGCTGGGGCTTTGGTAGGAGGAGCTTTGTATGGCGGAGTTATAGGAGCTACGGGTGGGCTTAGTCTAGTTTATGGTGTTCCCATAGCAATCACTGCTGGAGCCGCTAGTAATGCACTTGCCTATGGTATTGGAAATTACGGAACTAGTAATTACAGTAACGCAGGTTTAGGAAGTGCAGTATTTGATGGTGCTCTCACAGGTTGGATTCCTTGGAAAGTTCCTGGTATTAAGAGATACGGTTTAGGAGCGCCGGGATTTCGCAGAACATTTTCAGGTCTTAACAAACATGGCAGAGGATTGTGGAAAGGTTTAGGTATTAGTGCTTTGGCTTCCACGTTATGGGCACAAGCTAAAAATGCTATTTCTCCACTTGTCCTTGATCTCGATAATGATGGTATCGAACTTATTTCACTACAAAACTCAACCGCTTTTTTCGACCTTGATGCGGATGGATTTGCTGAAAGAACTGGATGGGTAAAAGCAGATGATGGTATTCTTGCGTGGGATAAAAATGGTGATGGAGAAATCAATGATATTACTGAACTGTTTGGTAATGCGACAACTGACGGATTCATTATTCTCAAACAGCTAGACAGTAATAATGACGGAATTATTGATGCCAAAGATACTCAATTTAATAACTTGAGAGTTTGGCGGGATACGAATCAAGATGGTTTTTCAGATGTTGGTGAACTCAGAAGTTTAAATGATTGGGGAATTAAAAACATTAACCTCAATTATCAAGCTGTAGATCTGACTAATGAAGGTAATCGCATTAGCAGTACCAGTACCTATACCCTGGCCAATGGCACAACCAGACAGATTGTTGATGTCTGGTTCGCTCTAGATCAGGTCACAAGTGACTATAGCAAAGACTATCAACTTAAAGCAGAAACTCTGTTTTTACCAACTCTCAGAGGCTACGGTAACTTACCAGATCTCTACATTGCCATGAGCAAAGACTCAACTCTGCTAGGCATGATGCGAAATCTCGTGAGTTTAGATACTAGCAACTACGAGCAATTCTATAACCAGTTTATTACCCAAGCTGAAGCTTTATTATATCGTTGGGCTGGCGTACAAAGTGTGGCGACTAATAGCCGAGGTACTTATGTTGATGGCAGGAAGTTAGCCTTTTTAGAAACTTTCTTTGGCGACAACTTCTATCAAGTAGGTGGGGGAATTTTAGGAGGTGCGACAGCAGCCGATCCAGGGCCCCAAGCATCTAATGTTTTGTTAGGAATTTGGAATGAATTAGTGCGTGAATTTAGCGGACGCTTGTTGGTTCAAGGTTCATTACGCCATTTATTTCCGAATACAGCATATAACCTTGACAATGACAGTCTAGAAAATAGTAGCGCTCTGAATACAGTTCTCAATAGTTTAGTAAGTAATGCACCTACTAATCAAGACCAAGCTATTATTTACTGGAGTTTAGTCATTAGCGGATTAGATGCTTATGAAAACCGATTTGGACTATCAAAAACTGACTACAATCAACGCATCAACCAAGCTTTAGCTTCTAGTCAACTTTCAGGTTATTTAAATACTTTACGCCAACCTAACTTTTTGACTATTGCCGATGATGTAGTTGGCGGAACTGCGGGTAATGATATCATCAATGGCGGGTTAGGAAATGACCGAATTAACAGTGGCTTAGGTGATGATGTAATTAACGGTGGGGCTGGTGATGATAACCTGGATGGGGGTTTTGGTAACGATCGCGTCAGTGGCAATGATGGTAATGACACCATTAGAGGTGGACTAGGAATTGATACCCTTGATGGTGGTAATGGTACTGATAGTCTCTATCTTGATCTATCCAATCAAACCGTTAATTTAACGATTACCAACCCTAGCAATGGCATTACTCTCCCAGGAATTGTTACTGCTACTAATTTTGAGAATTTTACAATTACTACAGGTAGTGGTAATGACCAATTGCTGCAATCTGCGGTAGTTGGGGGAGTAGTTTACCGTAGTAATGACACTTTCAATGGTGGTGCAGGTAACGACACAATTAATCCTGGTTTAGGGTTAAACGATCAAGTTAGCGGTGGTGCAGGAGATGACTTGCTTGTTCTTGACTATTCTATAGATGATGTTGGCAAAGGTATAGCCCTTAACAGCTATACAGGATCAGAAGGATCTTCAGGAAGTGCAGGACGTACATCAACTACAGGAACTTGGATTGACTCAATTTCATTCAGCGGGATTAACCGCCTTCAGGTAACGGGTACGAGTAAAAACGATAGCTTGGAAGGGGGAATAGGTAACGACACCATACTCGGTGGTGCTGGCGATGACAGCATTAACGGTGGCGGTGGTAATGATAGCTTGGACGGTGGTGCTGGGAATGACCGCCTCATCCTCAACCTCTCAACCCAAACCAGCAACCTTAACCTCGCCTTGAGTAACAACCTCACAGTTGCAGGTGTGAATGCCAAAAACTTTGAGCAATTCACCATCACCACAGGTTCGGGTAATGACAGTATTATTCAACCTAGCCTAGTCAATGGAATAGCCTACCGCAGCAACGACAGCTTCAACACAGGTGCAGGAAACGATACCATTAATGCTGGTTTAGGTAGCGACACAGTCAACGGTGGTGTAGGCGATGACTTACTCATCTTGGACTACTCCATTGATGATGTTGGCAAAGCAATGCGCCTGAACACCAGTTCCAGCAATGCTGAATCCTCTGGTAGTGCTTATCGCGACCAAGCCACGACTAACACTGACCTCGACTATATCTCATTCAGTGGGATTAACCGCCTTCAGGTAACGGGTACGAGTAAAAACGATAGCTTGGAAGGGGGAATAGGTAACGACACCATACTCGGTGGTGCTGGCGATGACAGCATTAACGGTGGCGGTGGTAACGACAGCTTGGACGGTGGTGCTGGTAATGATATTTTGATTGGCGGCTTAGGCAATGATACTTTGATTGGTGGTAATGGAACTGACAGATTTAGTTTCAATAATGGTAATCAAGGAATTGATATCATTATTGATTTCTTGAGTAATCAAGGCGATAAAATTTCTGTCTCTGCTTCTGGTTTTGGCGGTGGTTTAGTAGCAGGTGGAACAATTACTACCGATCAATTTGTGATCGGCACAGCTGCGGGTGATGCTTCCGATAGGTTTATCTATAACTCGGCTAATGGAGATTTATTGTTTGACATTGACGGTACAGGTGCTTTAGCAGCTACGCAAATTGCTGTACTAAGTTCCAAGCCTTCTTTGGCTTACAGTGACATTGTTGTCATAGCTTAACCAAGGCATCGAAATTAGAAAGTTGCAATTTTGTCAATATTGTTAAATTATTCAGTGGTCAGTTGCACTGACCACTGATTTTTTATTAACTATTCTTCAACAAACCAGCACTAATCGCCCCTAAAATAGCTACACCAAATGCCAATCGATACCAAATAAATACCCAGGTGCTTTGGGTTTTGAGGAAGCGCAGCAAACCTGCGATCGCAATATAAGAGAATATAGCGGCAGAAATTACGCCCGCAACTAGGGGAATAATCGCATCGCTACTTAAGCCTGCACCGACAACATCTTTTAACTCCACTAACCCTGCTAGGGTAATCGCCGGAATCCCTAGCAAAAATGAAAACCTGGCTGCGGTTTCCCGTTCTAATCCCATAAATAACCCCCCTGTTAGGGTAGAACCAGAACGAGATACCCCAGGAATTAAAGCTAAAGCTTGCGCCAAACCCATTAATAAGCCATCATTCATTGTCAGCTTTTCAAAGTTACGTTGACGCTTACCTAATTGTTCTGCTAATCCCAGTAATAACGACATTACTATAGAAGCAATGGCGATCGCACTTAAGCTTCTAATGGGAGAATTATCAAAATCGGGGATAAACTTTTTAATTAAAAGCCCAAAGAAGACAATGGGCACAGTTCCCAAAATTATCCCCAACGCTAACCGCAAGTCATAGTCATTGTAATCTTTATGGGCGATCGCTCTCGCTGAACCCTTAATAATTCGTGCCAAATCCGGCCAGAAATACCACAGCACTGCTGCAATGCTACCTAGTTGAATAATCGCCGTAAACGCTACCCCCGGATCGCCCCAGCCTAAAACCACAGGTACAACTTTTAAGTGGGCTGTACTACTAATGGGTAAGAATTCTGTCAGTCCTTGTACTAAACCTAAAATAATCGCTTGCAAAATATTCATTTGTTGCACCCCCTCACCTCCTGGGTTAGGCTGGGCACTGAGAACTTGCAGCGGAAATGCGGCTACTGAACAAGCAGCAGATACCGCACTCAACATTAAAAATTGTTGTCGTTTTAATAGAGCCATTAGTTTACCCGCGATCGCTAATCATACAACCAATTAAACAAACAACTACCTGGGGAACTTGCCAGGATAATCACAAAACAAACCTGTGGATTATCATTAATTTCCACAAAGACGCGCCATTAATTTAGCACTCTCCAACTCAGAGGGTAGCGGTTAATAGCTAGAGTTTCGCAAAAATAGATGAAGCCTTAACGACAATTTTTTAAAGTTCGTGTGAATAGGGGTGGGATTGGGGATTGGGGATTGGGGATTGGGGACTAGGGGACTAGGGGACAAGGAGAAAATACCAATTACCAATTACCAATTACCAATTACCAATTACCAATTACCAATTACCAATTACCAATTACCAATTACCAATTACCCAATTCCCAATGCCCCATGCCCAAAATTAATGTAAAATAAATATGCCCCTGGGGGGGATTTTGAAGTGTGGTATTTTAAGTAAGATAAAGTTTAGTAACAATTATTAAAAACATTGATTAATAATACATTGTCCTCATACGGTACTCCTACCGGCTCTATAGATACTGAATTGCAATCCATACATCAAGGACACAAAGGCATAGGTGAATTAGAGACAACACTCTCAAATTCGCCTAATCTACCAATATCTCCAGCTTCTACAAAAGTTTGGTTAGTCTTTGCGGCGGCGGTATTTTTAGTATCCGTACCAGTATTTATCGAAGCGCCATTAGTGCGATCGCTTCCTAGTTTGAGTTTAGCGATCGCAGGCTTATGGGTGTGGCTGAGTTTTAATTTAATGTCACGTCCCGCAACATATCTTTGGGGCGATTTGCTTTTAGGTTTTAGCTGGAGTTGGCTAGCAGGCGCAATTTACTGGGGATGGTTCCGCTGGGAACCATTATGGCATTTACCTGTAGAATCTATTGGGCTACCCTTTGCCTGTTGGTGTCTTTTCAGAAATTGGGGCAAAGTCGGTAACTGGTTTTACTTAGGTTCCTTATTTGGTACAGTCTTAACGGATGTGTACTTTTATTTAGTAGATTTAGTCCCCTATTGGCGGCAAATCATGCAAGTTGAACCTGAGGGAGTCTCAGCAATTTTACAAAATGCTGTTATCCAAGTCAGAACACCTTGGGGACAAGCATGGGCGATCGCCTTAGCATTAGTATTATTAACAACAGGCATTATACCCCTATTTAGTAAACAAAGACATTGGTACGCCTTTGGTGGCGCAGTTTTAAGCACTATTTTAGTAGACAGCCTATTCCTATTCGCCGCACTCTTTGCCTAAAAAACATTAAAAGAAATAACCCAATCCCCAATCCCTAATCCCCAGTCCCCAATCCCCAATCCCTCCTCAAAGATTCAAATCCAACAATTGCGAGATCGCAGGTAACAACTTATGCCCAATTTTCACTAATCTTGCAGAATTGGGTAAACTAGCCAGGGTACCAATCAAAATCTTAAACGCAGTTCTGGCTAACCTGTGTATATGTCCTTCTTCAGGATTTTTCCCAGCTTCAGCTAAAGCCATTACCTGCTCTAATGCTTCCGCTTTATCTTCAGGTTGTAATTCTCTATTCGCTTCAATTTCTGATTGCAACTGTTTCAGCAGGTTAGCTAATTTTGCTGCTTCTGGAGAGTCTAAATTTTCAAGTTGGGTAATACTACTATTAACAAGGTTATTCGCTTCATTAATAGTAACTTCACTTATCATTGATTCGCTCAATTTTTCAATGTAGTTACCGCTAGTAATCACCACCATTTCATCAGTTTTGACAATTCTTCTTCGCTGTTGAGCAGCAACTAAAACAGCCTGAATTACAGAATTTTGAGGTTGCAGTACTAATGCTTGTTTAAATTGTTCTTTCGCTGCTTCAAATCTCCCTTGCTCCATTAGTTCTTGTCCGTAACTCAGTAAAGCTTGAATAAATCCATCCTGAGTCCTAATCGGATCGACTTTATAAGCTCTAGCATAAAGTTCTACAGCTTGGTCAAAATCTCTAATATCTATGCAAATTTCAGCAAGTCTAAACAGTGCATCAAAATGGTTAGGATTAGCCTGCAATACTTGCTCGTAGAGATTGGCTGCATTTTGTAAATCGCTATTTTGAGATAACTTGGCTGCTTGTTGATAAATGCGATGAGCTTGCGAATCCAGCTTTTCTAATTCCCAGATTTCTCGCCTTAACGGATATCTTTTAACTAGCCATTTCCGGACTAACTCAACTGTTACTTTATAGTTATTCCAACGTAATGGTAGAGAGATTATCGGTGCGACATTCTGAAGGAAATCCCATTGCAATAATCGCTCTTCTGCTATGTGAAAAGGCTCAGTTAAAACTACACCACATTGCACCAGCAGTTTTAGCGGTTCTCCCTTAGCTACAGTGGGTGTTTGTTGTTGAACTTCTGCTACCGCCGAGAAAATTACTCGCTCAGTAATCGGTAAACCATCTCGGAACCAAGCTAAACCAGCTTCACCAATTTCAATGGCTTCCTCAACAATATTTTGTACATCACTGCGAGTTACTTGCCAGCGTTGTTCCTCCCTAGCTTGAGAGAAAAGCGCAAAGCAAATTACTTGCGTAAAATAGGGATGCCCTGCTGATAATTCTAAAATTGCATCTATAGCATCAGGCTCATATTTAAGAATATTCTGTGCAGGTTTGGTAATTAACTCTTCTGCACTTTGTCTATCTAATAAACCTATTTCTCGATTTGGTGCTTGCCTAAATAAACTCAGTAAATTTGGTAAATCATCCAATTGTCTCCCAATAACTGGAATGATAAAAAGTTCTTTTTGGGAATAAACAACCGATTGGAGACAGGGAAAAAAGTCAGCAACAGAGGAATCTTGACCAGAATCACCTAAAACATCAAACTCATCGAGCAAAAGTACCAAGTTTTTACCATTGATGACTTGATAAACTTGGGGCAGGAATTCATTGAAAAATATGCCTGCATCTTTTTGCAGTTGTTTTTTTGTTGGTAAAGCAAGTTTGCGGCGATATGGATGGCGATAATCATCTAAATAATCAATAATCTCTCTTGCTAGTTCATATAAAACCTCACTTAAGCACTTCTGACTTTTACCTTCTAGGGACAAAGGTATAAAGAAAAAGTTTTCTAAATCGATAAAGTGAGGAATTTGGGACAGCACAGACGATTTACCAATCCGCCGCTGACCGTGGAGTAAAATTACTTGTGCGCCTTTATTCAGATTGTCATAAATAAAATTGAATAGGTCTTCACGCCCAAAAAATAACTCTGGTTCATAAATTGGACGACCAATAACATACGGATTATCTTCCCAATTGGTTGAAGACACCATTCTCGCCAACTCCTCCCCAGAGGAAGTAGATCTAGCTTGTACTTTAAGCATACGGCACGTGATAATTACTTCTCAAGTAGGATCGCCTGCTAGTTTGCGAACAATCCAAACTAAAGACTGGACGATATCTCGATGCTGCCATACCCAACGAATAGCTTTCTTGACTGTACCTGCTTGTTCCCGACTCATCAAATTGAGAAAAACTTTCTCTCTTCCTTCCAGTTGCGCCTCATTCGTGTTGTAAATTTCTTGGATTACCCACCATTCCATCATTGATGAATTAAAAGTATAGATAGTTTTTCCTTCATCTAATGTGCGCTGAATTACTCCTCGTTCCTCTAAATCAACTAGTTCCCGACTGCGTTGGCTAAACACTAAATCAATGTCACCTAAAGCATAGCGAGTACTTCTGTTTAAGCGACCTTGCAAACGCACCAAGGCAATTAGCATTAACAGAATCTGCTCCTCTTCAGTAGAAAATCTCCAAGTATCGCGGAAATATTGCTCGGTAGCGCTTTCAAAATCCTGAGCAAAGGAGTGAATATCAGGGGTCTTTCCAGCTAATAGGGTGTCATACAATAAATAACCGGCATTTTGCAGTAGCGCTGGGTGTCCATCGATAATTTCTAAAACTCCTGCTCGCAAAGTTCCAGGAATGGGTATGGCTAGCTGATTATTAACTTCAGTAGCAGGTAATGGTCTTAATAACCGGAAGAGATAATGATTATACCACGGCGAACCACCCGGTTTGATAGTCGGCCCCAGTTCATTAAGGCGGCGAAAAGTAGTAACAATAGTTGAGAGGTATTTGCCTTCATTGCTGTGAACTGCCAAATCCCGGAACTCACTTAAGAAAGTGAGCATTTGGGTTTCAGTGTATTGCTCATTGGGGTGGAGTGCTGCATCATAATCATCTAACAGTAGCAACAAGAACTTGTCACGCTGCCCAATTTTCCGCAGCATTCGACGCAAGTCTCCCTTTTCTACCTTTTCTTCTTGCAATAACTGTTTAATATCAGCTTGCAGAGATTCATCATCTTCCGTTGCATCTTGTAGCAAGCTGAGGATTTCTCGCCAAAAACCAGAGGCGGTAAAAGGACTTATACCCGTACAGTTAATAGAAACAATCAACGCCTTTGATGTATCTCTTCCCCGCGTCTGCCAAATTTTCGGTGAAGCAATATACCGCAATAGCGAAGACTTACCCATTCCAGGACTACCATAGATAGCCAAGTGTGCGCGGCGAGAAATTTGATCAAAAGCGGTTCTGACTTCCGCATTGCGTCCGAAAAAGTATTCTGGTGGTACTGGGCCACCAACAAAGAAGGGATTTTGTGACATTAATGTAATTAGGTCAAGGGTTGCAGAGACGCGATTAATCGCGTCTGTACTTAAAAAGCTAAAATCGAGCTAGCTTTGGGCGGAATTTGACTCCATAACCTTACAGCTAATTACATTATTAACTTGATAATGCGATCGCATCTTCCTGACGCGACAATTGGCGATCAATTCTGTAAAAGTATTGGCATTGAAAAAATGAGTAAAAATAAAACCATTACTCTACGATGAGGTGGATTATGGGTAAAGAAGAACAATTACTTGAAGGCTGGCGAGAACTCACACCTGAAAAGCAGCAAAAGGTTTTAGAGTTTGTGGAAGCACTCAAATCTGAACCAGATGCAACAGCAATCATTACCGAATATATTCCCCAAACGCCCTTAGCAAAAAAACTATGGGAAATTCGTACTAGAGCGATCGCCTCTGGAATACAATTACTCAACGAAGCAGAAATTGAACAAGAGCTTACTGAACGTCGGGGTGGATACCGTGAGTCGTAAGAAAACCTACATCGACTCTGGGGTTCTCATCACTGCTTTTCAAGGTATTCAGTCAACCAGCATCCGAGCAAATAGCATTCTCAATGATGCAAATCGGGAATTTGTGTCGAGCCAATTTGTTAAGTTAGAATTACTGCCTAAAGCAATTTATAACCAAAATCCAGACGAAACAGAATTCTACGAAACCTTCTTCAGTGCTGTTAGCCATTGGGCAACCGACTTAGAGCAAATTACACAAGATGCTTATCAAATTGCCTGTATCTACGGTTTAGCCGCGATGGATGCACTTCATGTAGCTGCGGCCCTCTGGCTCAAAGCCGATGAACTGATTACCACTGAAAAGCCAACCAAACCAATGCATCGAGTTACAACAATCAAAATTATCTCGATTTAATCCTAATAAGTCCAAGACCAAAAATATTAGGTTTCTATTTCCACACTAAGCGATCGCACTAACCAGATTATACTTCTGGGTCAACACCCAAAGCACGCAATTGAGCAGCTAGGCGATCGGCTCGTTGGCGTTCCTGTTCTGCTCTTTCTTCACCAGTCAACAACAAATTCCCTTGCTCATCCCACCAGCGCAGCCAAGGTAATTCTAGATTCTGATATTCTCCTTGCCATATACCTAACTCTACTCCCAACGGGATAATGGCATAATGTCCACGTTCATTAGGTGACATTAACTGATATTGTCCGCCAATTAATTCATAAACCTCAACACTGGCTTTATTCACTTCATAAATGCCGTAAAAAGACGGATGAATTACTTGCTCATAAATCCAAAATTTCCCCTTCCAAGGCGTTTTGTCTCGTTCCTCACTACCATCACCAGAAACAAACTCCAAAGCAATTAATGGAGCGATAAACTCTCGCCATAACACATAAGACCTACGAATTTGCCCATCCAGTAAGGGTGGTACATTCGGTACATAGAACCAATCCGGTGCTTCTGCGCCTTTTTCTGGGGGGTCAGTCATCCGCCAATATATGCCGCTATCTTGACCTATGCAGTATTGCCCATCTGGATGGCGTTTTTGCAATATCGGTTTAATGGAGTCGGTAAGTAGAAGGCTTTGGGGATGTTCCTGAAAATTCTTCACGAAAGTACCATCAGACTCTGGTAGCTGCGTATGGTCGGGGAAAGGAGTGAGTTCGTCTGTGAAATTGGTTGCAGAGGTCATAATGTTACCTTTGCACAGGGTTAGGGGTTGTTTTTTAGTTTATCAATTCGCGAGAAAAAGAGCGATCGCACTCCTGAGAAGAAACTAACTCAAGTTTTCAAGAGTCTGGTGTGTGAAAATTAATCTATGTATTTTGGGAGTTGCAACGATGGCTTGGGTAGCAGGTGATCATTTGCAAGGTGGTAAATATACTATTGAAAGGGAATTGGGAAGGGGACGCTTTGGCATCACTTATTTGGTAAAAAATAAAAATGGCGATCGCTTAGTCATTAAAACTTTAAACGATAGCTTGCTTAATTCCCTAAGCCAAGAGGATCGCGCACGACTGGAAACAATGTTTTGGCAGGAAGCCGTAAAACTAAGCCGTTGTCGCCATGAGCATATTGTGCAGGTTGCAGAACCTTTTAAGGAAAAAGAGCATTGGTGTCTGGTAATGGAATATGTAGATGGAGTCAGTTTAGCTGACCGTCGCCAACCAATACTTGCAGAAACAGACGCACTACGCTACATTCAACAAATTGGCGAAGCTTTGATAGTGGTACATGAAAATCGGTTGATTCACCGAGATGTACACCCAGGAAATATATTTTTGCGGGTGCGAAATGGACAAGCAGAAGCAGTACTGATAGATTTTGGTTTAGCTCTCGACTTTGACCATATCTTAACCACAAACCGAACCAAAGAAACTTCTGAAGGATTTACACCACCTGAGCTTTACGCTCAAAGTATAGCAACTGGGGCTTATAGCGATATTTATTCTCTAGCAGCAAGCCTGTATGTACTGATTACTGGAAAAACACCAGTTAGTGCGCTCAAACGTAAGATAGATAATGCTCGTTTAGTTGCTCCCAAAGACCTTAATCCTGAGATTAGCGATCGCACTAACCGAGCAATTTTAACAGGTATGAAGCTAGACCCTAAACAGCGATCGCAGTCGATGCGCGAATGGCTCGATTCTTTGGGTTTGGCTGGGGAAACTCCTCAGCCTGAGCCAACTGTAACATCTAACACTAACTCAAATTTGCAGCAACAAATTCAGATTTGGGGAGTGGTGATTGCAGCGATCGCAGCTATTGGCACATTACTTGCAGGAATGGGGGCTGTGATGGATAAATTAAAACCTTCTCCACCTTCTAGCCCAGCTTCAGTGTCTCCGAGTCCCTCATCTAGCAAAACACCGTAGAATTAGCTAGACTTTCATTGTGTATGGTACAAAATTTACTCAAAATGTTTTTGTTGTGAAATACTGTTAAGTCATATAAAACAACCATTTCCAGCTTTTTTAACCTGTTTTAACTACGAATTACGAATTACGAATTACGAATTATTTAGAGGTTTTCATGCCCTGGATAGCAGGACAACAATTGCAAGGTGGCAAATATGTAATTGAGACAGTCCTGGGACAGGGGGGATTTGGGATTACCTATAAGGCTTTGCATATTGAACTAAACCGGACAGTTGTAATTAAAACACCTAATGAATACCTCAGCCACGATCCAGAGTATGACAAGTACATAGAGCGATTTATCCAAGAAGGGCGGACACTAGCGCGTTTATCTAAAGACCCCCATCCTCATATTGTGGGAGTAATTGATTTGTTTCGGGAAGGTGCTACCCACTGTTTAGTGATGGACTTTGTTGAGGGAGAAAATTTGTTTGAAGCAGTGAAGCGTAGGGGGGCTTTACCAGAAGTAGAAATTTTACCCTACATTTGCCAGATTGGGGAAGCTTTGAGCGTAGTGCATCAAGCAGGTTTAGTACACCGAGATGCCCACCCTGGAAATATCATGGTGCGGAGAAATGGCAAAGCGGTGTTAATTGACTTTGGGATTGCTAAAGAACTTTTACCTAAAACTTTAAGTTCAAAGGGTATTGCGGGTAATGAAGGGTTTGCACCCTATGAACAGATGAGCAGAGGCAGTCGAGAGCCAACAGTAGATGTTTATTGTTTGGCTGCTACACTTTATTATGCAGTGACAGGTCAACGCCCTACAACTTCTCTAGCTCGCAAGCTCGATGATGCTTCTGTGAAATCACCTAAACAAATTAATCCAAGTATTAGCAACGAATTAAATCAGGCAATTCTCAAAGGCATGGCGCTGGAAGCACAAGACCGCCCTCAGTCGATGCAGGCATGGTTGGCAATGCTAGAAGCACCAAAAGTAACGCCTCTACCACCTGTTGAGCCAGTTCATAGACAAAAAGTGGTTCGTCCTAAACCCGAACTCAACTTAGAAGCATCGGGCTGGTTGGTTGGTGTATTATTAAGCTACCTATTGATAGGCTACTTTTTAGCAGCGTCTAACGCTCCGTATATAGTTTGGGCTTGGGCTTGGGCTTGGGCTTGGGGTGAGAGTCTGGCTACGGTTATGGTTATGGCTGTGCCTCAGGCTATGCTTGATGCTGTGCTTGATGCTGTGACGGATGCTGTGACGGATGCTGGTGTTGTGGTTGGTGTTGTGGTTGGTGTTGTGGCTGGGGTTGTGATTTTGGTTGTGGTTTGGGTTTGGGCTGGGGCTGGTGCTTGGATTGAGGCTGGGGCTAGGGCTGGGGTTGTGCCTGTGGCTGTGGCTGTGGCTGGGGCTGGGGCTGTTGCTAGGGTTGTGGCTGGGGTTGTGGCTGGGGTTGTGGTTTGTGCTGTGGGTTGGGCTGTGGGTTGGGCTGTGACTAGGGCTGTGACTAGGGCTAAAGATGAATTAGAACTAGAATCTTTTAGCGAGATTAATATTTTGCTAATTTTAGCTAGCACTTCTAGTCTAGGTTTGGCTTTAGGATGGTTAGGACATAGAATTTTTAATGCAGGTACATAGCTTACTCAAGCTCTAGAAGCTAAATGACAAAAGATTTTGTAGCTGTTGTATCGAGTGGAGAAGCGATGTCTAAGGACAAACCTCTGCACGTCTACGCACCTTTCACCGATTTATTATAGTGTTGAGTATGCGTTAAAATTCATGATATTTTTGAAACGTTCCTATTAATCATCTAGGAAAATTGGTGATATTCCTAGATGATTTTTGGTTACGAGGCTAGTCTTTTTCTAAGCTCTGCCTCTATTTGTTCACCACCGCTTACTACTACTCCCGGCTTCGCTCTCATCAATGTTAGAAAGTGTTGGAAAGCTTCTTCATCTTGTGGATGGGTTTTGATATATTCTTTTAATTCTTTATAGGACAAATTTAGATAATCACTCATCTTATTAATACCTCTCCACTACTAAGAATCTCTACTTCAATTGTTTCGCCTACTAAAACAGCTATTCTATTGTTTCTTCTATCGTACCGAACTAACTCTATGTTCTGTAACAGATTGCTAGTGCGAATGCAGAAATCAAAGAATGCTTTGAGTTGTTCTATGGTCGGTTCCATTAGTTAGTGTTTACTTTTTCCTTTTTTACTAATATTAAAAATTTTTTACTTTTTGGCTAACTTCCTTGTATACCCCCGTTTTTCAAGACTGGTTTTTGAACGTTTTTGGCAATTGTAGTATCAAAAACAGCAATTGTAGTATCCAAAGCAGCAAATGTAGTGTCAAAAACAGCAATTGTAGTATCCAAAGCAGCAATTGTAGTGTCAAAAGCAGCAATTGTAGTATCCGAAATGGCAATTGTAGTATCCGAAATGGCAATTGTAGTGTCCGAAGCAGCAATTGTAGTGTCCGAAATAGCAATTGTAGTGTCAAAAGCAGCAATTGTAGTATCCGAAATGGCAATTGTAGTGTCCGAAATGGCAATTGTAGTATCCGAAGCAGCAAATGTAGTGTCCAAAATAGCAATTGCGAAGCTGAAAACCCTATTTTGTGGTCAGAATACTACCTTTGCAGGGGTAAGGGTTGTTTTTTAGTTTAGCAATTCAATGAGAAGAGAGGCGATCGCACTTTCTCTGCTTTGTCATCAGGTAAAAAATGCGATCGCCTTTGCTGTTTACTTAGTTAATACCAAATTCATTGGCTTAACTCCTGCTAAATCTAAAATCTGCGGAATTAAGTCTTCTCGCTTCACAGCCATCATGTGTACACCTTGGCATAATTGCTGTGCTATCTGCACTTGCTCGGCAGCAATTTTTACACCTTCCTCTAGTGGATGTTTGGCTTTGGCTAACCGATCAATTATGTGCTGCGGAATATTGACACCCGGAACGCACCTATTAATAAACTGGGCATTTTTTGCAGATTTCAACAGAAAAATGCCTGCCAAAATTGGTTTATTACAACCTGTGGCAATTTTGTCCATAAATTTCTCTAAGCGCTCAAAGTCGGTAATTAATTGACTTTGAAAAAATTGCGCTCCTGCTTGTAATTTGCGTTCAAAGCGACTTTGCAAGCCTGACCAACTAGCACATTGTGGATCGACTGCTGCACCGACAAATAAGTCAAGTGCGCCATCACTCAAGGGTTGCTCGTTACTGTCAGCACCTTGATTGAGGTTGCGAATTAGCTGCAGCAGGCGGACAGCTTCTAAATCAAATACACTCTTAGCATCGGGGTGATCGCCTGCTTTGACTGGGTCACCCGTGAGAGCTAAGATGTTACGGATACCCAAGGCGTGAGCGCCCATCAGATCAGCTTGTAAACCAATCCGGTTGCGATCGCGGCAAGCAATCTGACAAATTGGTTCAATGCCATGCTGTAACAAAATTGCTGATGCCACTAACGAAGACATCCGTAATACTGCGCGGCTACCATCGGTAACATTGACGGCATGAACCCTCCCCTTAAGGGTCGCCGCCATATCAAGCATATGTTTTGGATCTCCACCTTTAGGAGGTGCTACTTCGGCAGTTATTAAAAATTCGCCTGCTTGCGCGGCGCTGCGGAAGGCATTCAAGACTGTCGGAATCTGGGTATCAGGCATAACATTCAGATTTCAATTTTCTTACAGGGTAAATCAAATTACACCTAAAAGTGAAATCTTTAGAGAGGAACAGAGTAGCCCAAAGCCGCTTTTACTTCTGCTAGGGTTTGGTTAGCTACTGCTTGGGCTTTTTGGCGACCATCCCGCAACACAGACTCTAAATAGCCTTTGTCTGCCATTACCGCCTGATATTTCTCTTGAATCGGTTTGAGAGCTGCGATCGCTGTTTCTGTTAACAAGGGCTTAAATTGTCCCCAACCCATATTCTCGCATTCTGCTGCTACCTCTTGTTTATTTTTACCAGCCAACAGCATATATAGAGTTAACAAGTTATTACACTCTGGACGCTCTGGATCGTCAAAAGTTAAGCCCCGAACTGGATCGGTTTTACAACGCTTAATTTTATTGGCAATTTGCTCTGGTGTATCTAACAAGTTAATTCGGCTTAATTCCGATGGATCGGACTTGGACATTTTACGGGTACCATCGGTCAAACTCATCACCCTTGCACCTTCTTTGCGAATCAAAGGTGCTGGTAGCTTTAGCACTGGCTGATCAGGTGTGGCAAATAAGTGATTAAAGCGATTCACAATATCCCGCGTCAATTCTAAATGTTGCTTTTGGTCTTCACCCACAGGGACAAAATCTGCTTGGTACAGCAAAATATCAGCAGACATCAGCACTGGGTAATCCAATAAGCCAACACCAACATTTTCCCCTTGTTTTACAGCCTTTTCCTTAAACTGGATCATGTCTTGCAGCCAGTTGAGAGGTGTAATGCAGTTGAGCAACCAGGTAAGTTCGCTGTGTGCCGAGACGTGAGACTGTACAAAGATAGTGGAATGATTTAAATCTAGACCACAAGCTAGATAGAGAGCCACGAGAGTATAGGTATTAGATGCCAACTCCTTGGGTTCGTGTGGCACAGTGATTGCGTGCAAATCAGCGACGAAAAGGTAATTGTCGTAATCACTTTGGGCTTCTACCCAATTACGAATTGCTCCCAAATAGTTGCCTAAATGCAAATTTCCGGTTGGTTGAACTCCCGACAGAACGCGCTGCTTGCCCATAAGTTTCCAGTTTAGTTATCTCAAATCCGCCCTATGTCCAGCGACGGTTACAAAACACATTCAATTTTGACATTTTCTAGATGCAATGGGCATGGGGGATGGGGCATTGGGCATTGGGCATGGGGTAATGAGTAATGAGTAATGAGTAATGAGTAATGGGTAATGGGTAATTACTTTTTCCCTCATCACCCTCATCTTCCTCATCTTCCTCATCTTCCTCATCTTCCTCATCTCCCTCATCTCCCCCTGCTCCCTGCTCCCTGCCCCCTGCCTCTTTAACTACACAGCAAATATCTAGCGACTTAATCAATAAAATTATTAATGCTTAGTTCAGCGAAGGTTAAAATTCTGCTAAAAGGTTCTAATTTTAGAGAATCTAATTTATTTGACTAGAAATTATAAGGCAAGAGTTGTCTTTTTAGTTCTTTCTTTCTGCCGACTAAATATATTGACTTTATTAGCATTTTGCTCTCAGCTATTGAGAGGCGATCGCCTATAAGCAAGCATGAATATCCATGCTTTATGCCGTAAGTTATATTTTGACTTCTAGCACTGAAGAGAAAATCTTACAAGCAATTATGAAAATTTGTCTTTTTTCAACTATTGCTGCCGGATAAATACATCTATTTTTTAGCTATCTTACTTATTATGTATTAGATTTTGTAAAATTTTATACTAAAAATCTTATTTTCCCACATCTGATACAGCCTATAGATCATACTACTATTTTGTCTGTTATTAACTCACCTTACAGAGGTATATCCTTTGCAATAAAGTATTGCAAAATACATAGTATTTAAATATCATAATTTCACAGAAACTTCATAATACTCTGGAAAAATCCAGCTAATATAATTTGGCCGGGATCAGAGTATACAGGGTGAATTTACTAACTTATTTATTATTAACAGGGTGACTTGCAAATAATTTTTAAGTTGATGAGGAATTTCCTCAAAGGATTTTTACTTGCATCTATATTCTGTAAATCGTTCTCGATAATTTTCTTTTTAAGAAAAAAATATTTGTTGTTCTCTAGTCATTAATGACTCTCTTGGAGGTGCTTTTCAGTAAATGGAAAATATAGATAATAATGCTTCTTCAACTACGAAAGAAGATGTCGTCAGTAGCGAGATAGAGACAGAAGCAAATAATGAGGGAATTACACCCGATAGAGTACCAAATGATACATCTTTTAACCGTCTTTGGGGTTTAAAGAAGATTAATGCACCCGCAGCTTGGGATTATACTCAAGGTAATAAAAGTGTAGTTGTAGCTGTTGTTGATACTGGTGTTGATTACACCCATCCTGACTTAGCTGCTAATATTTGGACTAATACCAAAGAAAAAAATGGCATAGCTGGCGTTGATGACGATAACAACGGCTATCTTGACGATATTTATGGTTGGGATTTTGGCGATGGAGACGGAGATCCCAAAGAAAATGACACCACTAAAGCCAGTTACGGTCATGGCACTCACGTAGCAGGTATTCTAGGTGCTGTAGGAAACAATAACCTAGGTATCATCGGAGTCAGTCCCAATGTCTCCATCATGGCCACAAAGCATTACCGAGCCAGTGATTCAGAGGGGTATTTGTGGGGTGTGCCTGACGGTATTAGATACGCTGTAGACAATGGCGCTAAAATTATCAACCTCAGTTTAGGCTCCAGCTATGATGACCCAGCACAATTTGAGGCTCTGAAGTATGCAAACGATAGAGGTGTGTTAGTCATAGCTTCAGCTGGTAATAATGGTCGCGATAATGATGTGACTCCATACTATCCAGCCAGCTACGATTTGCCTAATATCATTACCGTTGCATCTCTCGATCAAAATAACAAACTAGCTAGTAGTTCCAGCTATGGTTTCCGAAGCATAGATATAGCCGCACCTGGGGTAGATATTTATAGTACTTACCCTGATAAGACATATGCTACATGGGGTGGCACCTCAATGGCTGTTCCCTATGTGACTGGTGCGGCGGCTTTACTTTTGGCGGCTAATCCCAAGCTTACAGTATTAGAACTCAGACATGCGATACTCTCCAGCGTTCAGCAAGTCCCTTCTTTGCAAGACAAGGTGAATACTGGTGGATACTTAGATTTGTCTCAATTAACAAAATTTCTAACACAAACAGGCTCTAAACCAGATAGTTTACCCAATAATGCGGCTGATACATCTGCTGCAGAAGCAGTTCGGATTCAAGCCGAAAATTATCAAGATGCGTCTGATACTACACCCAATAATGAAGGACGAGTTTATCGCTCAGATTTAAACGTAGATATTGAGAGAACTGCTGATAATGGTGGTGGCTTTAATGTCACTGGAATGAAAGCCGGGGAATGGTTAAAGTATCGTTTCGAGGCAAAAGCTGGATTTTATAACATTGTATTCCGAGTTGCCAGTGAGGGTAACTCTCAAAAGCAACTTCAGGCTTTAATTGGCAATCAGATAGAGCGTTCTGTGAGTTTTGCTGCTACAGGCGCTAATCAATTATGGACAGATGCGATCGCTCAAGGAGTAAGTTTGAGTGCAGGTATTAATGAACTGCGCCTCAATGTACTCTCAGATGATTTCAATCTCAACTACATCGACTTAATTCCCACTACCACAGCTTACGGTGGTAGCGGCAATGACACTATCTCTGGCAATGCTGATAATAATACTATCTATGGCGGTGCTGGTGATGATAGCCTCAGTGGTGCTTCAGGCAACGATACCATTTATGGTAATGATGGCAATGACTCCATTGACGGCGGCGATGGTGACGACGTTCTCAATAGCGACAATGGTAATGACACCATAACAGGTGGTGCTGGTAATGATACAGCCAATGGCGGCGCTGGGAATGACAGAATCAACGGCGGCCCTGGAAATGACAACCTCATTGGCGAGGGTGGCAATGATAACCTCATTGGAGAAGCAGGTAATGACAACCTCAATGGTGGTTCTAGCAACGATACCCTTACAGGTGGTGCTGGCAATGACACTCTCATAGGAGGTAATGGCAGAGATGTGTTAACAGGCGGTGATGATAATGATATTTTGATAGGCGGACTGGGTAACGACACTCTCACAGGTGGTTCTGGAGCCGATACCTTTGTCTTCAATTCTCTATCAGAAGGGAGAGATGCGATCGCAGACTTCTCACGTTCACAAGGAGATAAAATTAAAATCGGCGCTAGCTTTGGGACTGACCTGAATCTGTTCAGCTATGACAACACTACAGGCGCTTTGAGCTTTAATAATGTTCAGTTTGCTAACCTAAATACTAATTCTATGTTTAATCCTTCCCAGGATATTATTGTCTAAACAAGCGTCTCCTTAAGAAACGTGTTGCCGTCGCGTCTCTTAAGGAAACAGTACCTCAGAATTTCTTACCAATTACCAAGCAACTACCTGATTTCAGACATTCACCTGTCAATATAGGGAAATTGCTAATTTTGGTCTTCATGCCATCTTCTATAATTTATAAAACCTGCACAAATAAATCTTAGGCATGAGACTGTGACAGAAACTGGAAGCTACAAAGATACTGTAAACCTACCCAAGACTAGTTTTGATATGCGAGCGAACGCACTGAAGCGTGAGCCGGAGATTCAAAAATTTTGGGAAGAAAATAACATTTACGATCGCCTGTCGCAAAATAACCCTGGCGAATTATTTATACTACATGATGGGCCACCCTACGCAAATGGCTCGCTTCATATTGGTCATGCCTTAAATAAAATTCTCAAAGATATTATTAACCGCTACCAACTGCTACGGGGGCGTAAGGTTCGTTATGTGCCTGGTTGGGACTGCCACGGCTTGCCAATTGAACTAAAAGTTTTGCAGAATATGAAATCGGCAGAACGGCAGAGTCTCACACCTTTACAACTGCGGCAGAAAGCGAAGGAATTTGCTTTAGCAACAGTAGATGACCAACGCCAAAGTTTTAAACGTTATGGTGTTTGGGGTGATTGGGATGATCCTTATTTGACCCTAAAGCCAGAATATGAAGCAGCTCAAATTGGCGTATTCGGGCAGATGTTCTTAAAAGGATATATCTATCGCGGTTTAAAGCCTGTTCACTGGAGTCCCAGTTCTAAAACAGCTTTGGCTGAAGCTGAGTTGGAATATCCAGAAGGTCACACTTCTCGGAGTATCTATGCTGCTTTTCCCGTTACGAGTCTTGCGGAAACTACTAAATCACAACTAGGTGAATATCTCCCAGATTTGGCTGTCGCTATCTGGACAACCACACCTTGGACAATTCCAGGTAACTTGGCTGTGGCGGTGAATGCAGACCTTAACTATGCTGTGGTGGAAGTGTCACGCAAAGATGCAGAAACGCAGACGGGATTTAAATATCTCATAGTTGCGGCTGATTTGGCAGAACGCTTATCTACTACTTTGGGAATTGAGCTTACCGTAAAAGCCACATTCAAGGGGAAAGATTTAGAACATATCACCTACCGTCATCCCTTATTTGACCGCGAAAGTCCGGTGGTTGTCGGTGGCGATTACATTACCACTGAGTCTGGTACAGGGTTAGTTCACACTGCCCCCGGTCATGGTCAAGAAGACTACATTGTCGGTCAGCGCTATGGTTTACCCATCCTTGCGCCAGTGGATGATAACGGCAACTTTACCCCAGAAGCCGGACAATTTGCGGGGTTGAATGTGTTGGGTGATGGAAATCAGGCGGTAATTGATGCGTTAACGGCTGCTGGTTCTTTATTGAAAGAAGAAGCCTATGCACACAAATATCCCTACGACTGGCGGACAAAGAAACCGACAATTTTCCGCGCTACCGAACAATGGTTTGCTTCCGTAGAAGGATTTAGAGAAGAAGCATTAAAAGCGATCGCTTCGGTAAAATGGATTCCCGCCCAAGGTGAAAATCGCATCACGCCAATGGTAGCGGAACGTTCTGATTGGTGTATTTCCCGTCAGCGTTCCTGGGGTGTACCAATTCCGGTTTTCTACGATGAAGAAACTGGCGAACCACTGCTGAATGAGGAAACCATCAACCACGTTCAAGCAATTATCGCCGAAAAAGGTTCCGATGCTTGGTGGGAATTGTCAGTAGAGGAATTGTTACCCGAACCATACCGCAGTAATGGCCGTTCCTACCGCAGAGGTACAGACACAATGGATGTCTGGTTTGATTCTGGTTCATCTTGGGCCGCAGTTCTTAAACTTCGTCCTGAGTTATGTTACCCAGCTGATATATATTTGGAAGGTTCCGATCAGCATCGTGGCTGGTTCCAGTCAAGTTTGCTTACCAGCGTAGCGGTTAACGGCATTGCACCTTACAAAACTGTGTTGACTCATGGTTTTACCTTGGATGAACAAGGATTTAAAATGAGTAAATCACTAGGAAACGTGATTGACCCAGCAGCGATCATTCAAGGTGGGAAAAATCAAAAAGAAGAACCCGCTTATGGTGCTGACATTCTGCGGTTGTGGGTGTCATCAGTAGATTATACTTCTGACCAACGGATTGGGAAAAATATCATCAAGCAACTAGCTGATGTACGGCAAAAAATCCGGAATACAGCGCGGTTTTTGTTAGGGAATTTGCACGATTTTAATCCGGAGACAGATACAGTCCCGTTTGAGGAATTACCAGAACTTGATCGCTATATGCTGCATCGCATGACGGAAGTGTTTGGTGAAGTCACGGAAGCCTTCGACAGTTTCCAATTCTTCCGCTTCTTCCAAACAGTGCAGAACTTCTGCGTTGTGGATTTATCCAACTTTTATTTAGATGTTGCCAAAGATAGACTGTACATCAGCGCCTCTAACGCTTTCCGCCGTCGCAGTTGTCAAACAGTACTAAAGATAGCTTTAGAGAATTTAGCACGAGCGATCGCACCTGTGTTATGTCACACGGCGGAAGATATTTGGCAACATCTCCCCTACAAAACACCTTATAAATCAGTATTTGAAGCTGGTTGGGTACAAGTAGAAGCAGCATGGCTAAACCCAGAATTAGGCGAATTTTGGCAAGCATTGCGCCAACTCCGCACCGATGTTAACAAGGTGTTAGAACTAGCGAGAATAGAAAAACTCATTGGTTCTTCCCTGGAAGCGAAAGCTTTAATTCACATCCCCCACCAACAGTTAGGCGATGCAATCAAAGCTTTTGACTCTACTAAAGGTAACGGTATCGACAAACTGCGCTACTTATTGCTGACTTCGCAAGTGGAATTATTAGATTCCGCCGAGAAACTGCAAGGATTGAAATATACAGCGCAAACCGAAGACTGGACAATTGCAGTAGTGAATGCAGACGGCGAAAAATGCGATCGCTGTTGGAACTACTCCACCCACGTCGGAGAATCAAAAGAACATCCCCTACTCTGCGAACGTTGTGTTTCCGCCCTAGCTGGTACATTTTAAAAATGAGCTGTGAGGAGTGAAGAATAAATATAACTACTCCTCACTCCTCACTCCTCACTCAGCACTCAGCACTCATTACTCAGCACTGACTATAACTTCTGCAACAACTCCTGAGTTAACTGCAGAAATGCCTTAGAACCAGGAGATTGCGGACTCATTAAAACAGCTGGCATAAAACTATCAACAGCCTTAGCCACATTCACATCAATTGGGATTTGATTTTTACAAATTTTTTCTACACCAAAATCTTCCACAACGCGATGCATTACTTGTTTGTAATATCTGCTAGTTAAAAGATTTGAACTCGACATACTGAATACAATACCCAGCATTTTTATATCGATTTTCGCTTCATGTTCGTGACTATCTTTTAATTGTCCAATGCGTCTTTCTAACAATTGAATACCTACTACAGATAATGGTTCTGGTTTAGCAGGTAAAATATAGAAATCACTACAAGCCAAAGCACTACGAGTTAAAAGATTATAGCCAGGGGCACAGTCCAAAATTATAAAATCATACTCCTGCCGAACTGGTTTGAGGATGTTATTAATTAACACCCTTTCAAACCGATTCCAAACCATTTCAAAATCCTGCTCACCCAACGCTACTGATTGTTGATGCAGCATTTCTGAAACAACAAATTCATCGTATAAATCGATATCTCCTGGTAATAAATCTAATCCAGGTAACTTACAAACATTGGCATGAACGATATCTTGAATCGTCAACTTAGCATCCGGTTCGGGAGCGATAACTTGGTCTATTAGATATCGAAATGTCTTTCGATTTTTCCGCCGCTTGGCAAATTCCAAAGGCGACATCAAACTGAGTGTGGCACTAATTTGGCTATCTAAATCTAGAACCAATACCCGCTTGCCATGATACTTAGCTAAACAAGTAGCTAAATTAACCGTAATGGTGGTTTTACCGACACCACCTTTCATATTTGCAGTTGCAATTACATATCCCATTGGTTAAGTCCTCTGATGACGCATCCCCATCTAGGTAGCGTACACCTCTCCTGATATATGGAAATTTTCGCTAAATTTAATATTTCTGGAATACACAAAGTTATTCCAGTGACATTGCCGCAATTGAGGCAGTCAGAATTATATAGCAACCTGACATAAGTTGCTAAACCTTAGTAAGGATAAATCAATATTTATAGTTCACATTCGTCATTCATAGGACGACAAAATACTTTGATTTTGGCTAACAAGCTTCTTCACAGTCTAATTTTCTGTTGCAGCCTCAGTAAAAACTTTTATTTTTATACCTATAGGTTTGGTCAAATGTAGATACTGCGAACTTTCGATAATGTCCAGAAGTTTCAGTATAACTACTAAAAATGTTATTATTTTTTACATTTAATCCAGTACGTTCTTTACTAAATACTACTTAGTTGATGTAATAATCGAACAGGTATGAGCTTCTTTCCCATGATTGCAGTTTTCTCCAGGGAGCAAGAGATTGCCTTTTAATCCTGAACTGTGCCGTAACGAAAGCGAAGTTGAAAGTAAACTCATAGTTCAATATTTGCTACCAGAGCTAGGGTATACTCCTGACACCTGGCATCAAGAAGTCGTCCTTGGTAGCATCCGCTTAGATTTCTTAGCATTTGCTGCACAAGTTATTCCCTTTGTTTTAGATGCAAACTCGCCGCTAAGTGTAGTGATGGAGGCGAAGCATCCTAAACAAAATTTAAATAATCACGTTCCCAGACTTAGGCATTATTTGACAAGCCTAAATGTGCGTTATGGATTATTAACAAATGGTAAAGACATTAGAATTTATGAAAAATTTCAATATGATATTAGACTAGTTTTTTGCTGTAGTGGCAAAGAAGTAGAAACGAAACTCAAAGAAATTCAAAATTTAATTGGTAGGAATAGGTTACAAGAAAAATACGCTATCGATAATTTACAGATTCAAAAAATTGAAAATAATCTAATCAATGAAACCCACAAGGAGCATTTTATGAAAATAATTGCCGTTTATCACAATAAAGGTGGTGTTGGTAAGACTACAACTGTAGTTAACTTAGCTGCTGCCATGAGAAAAAAAGGTAAGAAAGTACTAGTTATTGATCTAGATAGCCAAGCAAACACTACATTTGCTACTGGCTTAGTTAAATTTGATGATGAAGAGTTTGATGATATTAAAGACTCTAATATTTTTCATGTATTGCAATCGGAAGATTTTTACTCTATTTCAGAAGTAGCTAGAAAATCTAATTTTAGTAATCCTGAAATTTATGTAATTCCTGCACATATTGATTTAATTAGGCAAGAAACAGAACTAAATGCCCTCGATTATAGCCGACTCATACTCCTTGAAAAATTAGAGGAAGTTAAGGACAAATATGATGTTGTACTTATTGATACGCCACCTTCTTTAAACCTATATGCAAAAATTGCCTTGATAGCAGCAGATTACTTAATTATTCCCTCAGATTTAAAACCTTTTGCCAATCAAGGTCTAACAAATGTTAAAGAATTTATCAAAAGTATTAATGCATATAGAAAACAAATAAGAAAGCCTCAAATTGAAATTATAGGAGTTCTCCCTTGTAAAATATCAACAAATGCTAGGTTTGTACAATCTACATTAAAAAATAGGATAGAGAAGATTTCTAGCCGATATGGGATTAATGTAATGGATGCTGTTATTTATGAAAGAGAGGATTTGGCAAAGTGCGCTGAAAGGATTCAGATTGTGGGAGAAATAGAAATAGCTGATCCTATATCAGTATTAGATTTTAAACCAGAATCCCTATCAGCACACGAATTTGAGTTATTAGCAATAGAAGTTTTAAAGAAAATAGGGCTAGATTAATGAAGTTATCTACATCGCTCGTTGCCGTCAAAAAAATTACATCAAACAAACTGCGTTCGACTTTCGCAGATGATGAAATAGAAAAAGCTGCTCAATTAATTTTAGATTCGGAAGGCGTTATTAATCCCATAGTTGTTCGTAGGATTAGTTTACAATCATACGAGGTAATAGATGGAGACTTTGAGTATTATGCTGCCGCTAGAGCTAGAGAAATTGATCCTCGTAAAGGAGAGATGATTGGAGTATTTATTATTGAGCCTGAAAATGAAGAAGGTTTAATTAATCAAGTACAAATTTTTAGGCAGAAAAATATTAATATTTCAGAAAAGTCAAACTTCAACTCAAATGATTTTGAAAAATTCTTAATAAATTTAGAGTCACGGTTTGAAAAAATCACTAATCAAGTCTTAGAACAAGCTACAGCTAATGTCAAGCTAGAAAATGAAATCAAAACTCTTAAGAAGCAAATAGCAAATATACATGAGCCATTAGAAGTGTTTAAAAAGCTAGGAAAAGTAGAGATTGCTCACAAGTTACGTAATGCTGGTTTTGCACCAAAAAAAGCTGAACAGATTGCAGAATCAGTAGAAAATGAGCGTAGCAAAGGACAGTTTAAGTCATTAAATGATGTAGTGGAAAGAGTTAGAGTTCCACATGGTAAAAAAATGAATAAAGCAATAAGCACTGAAAAAATGCTTGAGATAGTTGATCTGTGGTCACAGAAGTAGTGAAATTTGTTAGTTAATAGGGAGAAACAGTATAAAATGCGTGTGTATTTCTTCCTAACTTCGCGTCTATGCACAAAAGACTGATTCTTATACTCTCCTCAAAGCATTAAAAGCCTTATTCCGCAATCCACCAGGTAAAAAAGATAAACCTAAACCAGTCCAGGCTTTAGTATTAGAAAAAGACTTACCAGCTAAAACTAACTCTCTACCAGATTGGATTTCGCCTTTTTCAATTAGACGCAAACCTAATATTAACTGCGCTTCCGCAAGACGATTTTTTCTAATCGACTCTAATTTTTCTGAATCAAATTTATAATTTTGCAGGTATTTAATCTTATCAAATAAATAAGGAATTGCCCGATTAATGCCTTGCTGTTCTGCATGGTAGCGATATTCCATTAACAATTCTGGTAAATAATAGCCTTTTTTACCAGACAAAGCTAACCGCACAAATAAATCATTATCTTCGCAATTTTGGATATTGGGAAGCATAAAACCCAATTCTTGCAATGTTTGGCGACGAAATAATGTTGCACCAACTTGAAAACTTTGGTAAATAAAAACTACGTCTAGTAAATTATCGACAACACCCGCTGATAATTTCTTTCTACCCCAGCGACGAGAATTTTCTTCAGTCATCTCATCATTGCGGGTATTATTAATATCGATAATCCAGTGATCGGTACCAACAAAATCAATGTTAGGATTTTGTTCAAAAATGGCAACAGTACGTGCTAGAAAATCAGGTGTTAACCGATCGTCGTCATCAAATTTGATAAAATAGTCGCCACTAGCTGCATTAAAGCCAGAGCGCATATTATTACTTTTACCAATGTTTTGTTGATGACGAATGTATTTAATACGGTTATCTGTATATTGTGACATCAACTCAGGTGTACCATCACGTGAGCCATCATCACAAACAATTAATTCAAAGTCCTGGTAACTCTGCTTGATGACGCTCTCAATGGCATAGGGTAAGAGATTAACTCTATTATAAGTAGGGATACAAACACTAATTTTAGCCACAATGATAATAATAAATATTGTTTAACTAAAGCTGTTACACAATTAGAAATTAGTCTATTGACTAGGTTTCCCAATTTCAATGTTAACTTAACCCTCAATTGTCATATTTTATCTGAAAATCATCTTTATTCAGGAAAAATACTTAGTCAGACTCATTCAATAATTTATCAATCAAGAATTATAAACATATTTGCTTCAGTAAATGTAATTAATTGGTAGCTTTGCTGGATATATTGGCATATAATTTTCCGTAAATACAACAATTAAAACAGCAATATACAGGAAATTCATCAAATTGCTAGCCAATCAGTAATGAACTTTTTACTAGCTTTAATTTACTAAAAGTTTACAAAAAATATATAAGGGATTTTCATGATGACAATCAGCCTTAACTGAAGTCATTGTATATATATATTTTCATTTCTTAGTGTGATTACAGATATCAATTCTATGAATATCTTAATGCTATCTTCTACCTTTCCCTATCCACCAACACGGGGGGGAACCCAGGTGAGGACGTTTAATTTACTTAAGTATTTAAGTCAACGTCATAGTATTACGCTGGTAACTCAACGCGATGCTACTGTCACAGAAGCGGAAATAATAGCCTTACAAGATTGTATGGATCGTCTAGTGGTTTTTGAACGTCCCCCAGAATCAGGAACCTCCGCAGGAATATTACAGAAAATTCAGCGCTTCAGCTCATTTTTGCAACAGGGAACACCACCAAGTGTGATCAACCGCTACTCAACTGAAATGCAAGAGTGGATTGACAACTTTGTAGAGGCGGGAAAATGTGATGTCATTACCTGCGAACATAGTGTGAATGAAATTTATGTGCGATCGCACTTCCAAAAACAGCTAAAAACTGTAGTCAATATTCATAGTTCTGTATACGGTAGCTGCTATAACCAGCTGGCAACTGGTATTTCCGAAAATAAGTTGAGAGATAAAATTAATTTGCCACTTTTACGCCGTTACGAACAAAGCTACTGCTCTAAGTTCTCTGAAATTGTGGTGACAACGGAAGAAGATAAAATTCAATTACAAGAATTTAACCCTAATAGTGAAATTACAGTTATTCCTAATGGCGTTGATTTAGTGTCATTTCCCTACAGAATTAATGATTCGGGAGGAAATCGCTTAATTTTTATTGGTGCAATGGATAATTTGGCAAATATTGATGCGGTATGCTTCTTTAGCCAAGAAGTATTGCCAGAAATCCAAAAAAATTATCCTGATATAACTTTGGATATTGTTGGTAGTCATCCAACCCCAGAGGTTTTAGCACTAAAAAAACTACCGGGAATTACTGTAACCGGACGTGTACCTTCAATGTCCGAATATTTACATAAATCAACCGTCTGCATTGTACCAATGCGGACGGGTTTTGGAATTAAAAATAAAACTCTAGAAGCAATGGCTGCTGGTGTACCGATAGTTGCAAGCGATCGCGGTTTAGAAGGGTTAGCGGTAGATGGTTCTGGTACACCTCTACGAGCCTTAAGAGCAAATACACCAGCGGAGTATGTGAACGCCATTACTCAACTATTTGATAATTCACAATTGAGAGCCGAATTATCTATTAATGGCAGAGAACTGATAGAAACAGAATTTACCTGGGATATTGCCGGTGAAAGCTATGAAAAAGTTTGTTGTGCTAGTGATGGAAATTATGAAATTTGAACTATTGCTGATTCACAATTTAATTATTGTTCCATTGTAGGTACAGCAAAAATTCTGCTGCCAATAGGAATCCTTGTACTAGGTTTAGCTGTCTCTGGTGTAGTGACAGTAGCATTAGTAGAAGGATCACTCAGGTTTTCAGATAAAATATTGAGTTGGTTATTTGTGGAAGAACTGGAATTATTACCTTGAGATGGCGCAGTTGGATTGATGCCAATAGATGGTTCTGTAGATATGGGGCTAATCTTATTAGTATCGTTGTTATTTGATTCTGGTGCAGTTTGTGCTTGGCATGGCATCACAGTCAAAGCAGAAATTGAAACTACAGCCAGTGCAATGATATTTTGACAGTATTGGTGCATATTCTTATTGATGTGATGAGGGGTTAGACTTGTGAACAAGGGAGATGCACTGAACTCTTAGCTCACCAATTTTCTAATTACTAAATTTGGTGGAGTTGACTTTTTATCTTGCAGAACGCTGTAATCACAAACCATCTTGATGCTAAATATTTAAACCTCATTAACAACTTTTTTATTAAGCAATTAAATATTTAAGTTGTTAATTGAAGTATTTATGTATTGCCAATACACTTATTCTTTAGATATCTTGTTTGAGAAATCAGCTTGTGCAACTACCAATAAATATACTTGTAGAGTCATTCTTTACATAAGAGAAAAATTACGGATTTTTGTACAAAAATCCGGAATTATCACCTCAACAGCTGGTTCGTATATTTATCAAACCCAACAATAAATATATAAAGTATTAAATGATGAAATATAAAAAATTGCTTTATATCAATTTGCGATAAAGATGCATCGCAACAGAAAAATGCTGAAAGTCTTTACCTCAATACAATACTGGCACCAAAATCCGATTGCTCTATAAAACTGATTCATTAATCAAACACAAGCAATTCTTCTAGGTGATACAGTTAGTTGCTGTATTCCCTAGGAAACGCTAAAGGCGAATATATCTATATACTTGCAGCCAGACTGTGAGAGTTTCTTAATCTGCAACTGGATCGCAACGAATCTCAATCATAAAACCATCAGGGTCATAGAAGTATACACCTCTACCAGTGGGGCGGGTAACCGGCCCATGAGCGATCGCAATTTGATTGTCTCTAATTACTGCTGCCGCTTGATCGAATAATTGCGGATCGATGTCAAACGCTAGGTGGTATGCTCTGGTGAAAGACTTCTCAGGATTGGGATCTGGTGGTGATAAATCCGGTTCTCCAAATAAATCTAGAATTGTGCCATCAGGAGTAATGAAGTTAGCTACCTTACCAGCAGCGACAAGTTCAACCAAGGTTGCGGGAACTTCATCACCTGTAAGTTCATGTAAACCTAAAATATTGCCATAAAAATGTCGGGATGCTTGCATATCTTGAACGTTGAGAGCAATGTGATGTACCTTACGTAGAACACCAGCAGCTAAGACACTGTTCGCAGCACAAGAGCTAGATAGCATGGCAGAATCAACTTCCCTACAAAGATAGAAGATAAACTTTTTGTTCAAAGTTTATTATTTATCTTAAAAACTTACCATGCCTTTCGATTATTCTTTAGACTTTGCCAATATTAATTTTCGCCAACATCCGGAACTCTATCGTGTTGGTAAAGGTGAGCAGGGTGTACTTTTAGTAGAGCCATACAAATCGGAAATTCTACCTTACTGGCGATTTAAAACTCCAGATATCGCTAAAGATTCAAGTGAAAAGATTTATGAGATTTTTTTAGATTATTTAGAAAATAATGATTTTATTGGTGCAGATATGGCACGCAAGTTTTTACAAATGGGTTATACGCGATCGCGCCGTTATGCTAATCATAAAACTGGTAGGAAATATAAATCTAGTTCGCCAGCAGCAGGTGAAAAAAAAGAGATTCTACCTTATGATGTAGACCCAGTTAAAGCAGAATCAGCAGCAATATTTAAAACCAAATGGATACAAGCAAAGACCAATGAGAAGTATCTCCAGCTTTTAGCTGAACATCAAAAAATGTATGAAGTCTAGCAACTAGTACCGTAAGACAGAATTCAAAATTCAAAATTAAGACGGAGTAGGCGTTTCATTGATTTTGTAGACATAGAGCAGCTTCAGCTAGGGTATAGGCTTAAAACCCTTACGAATGACCAATGACAAATAACTAATGACAGCCCTTACCAGCTATCTTTAATTGCACCGCTCTACTACTTACTAGTGTTCAAATATATCTTTATACTGCAATAAATCTAAGGAAACAATTGTTGGTAGAACTTGAAAACATTCTTGAGCAATTTGCCAACGTTCTTCTCTTTTAAGCATCGCAATTAATTTGTTTTTAACACTGAGTAAATAGCGCACATCATTAGCAGCATAATTCAGCTGTTCTACAGATAAATTAACAGCGTTACCCCAATCAGAACTTTGAGCGCTTTTATCAAGTTCGACTTTTTCTAATTCCTGCACTACATCTTTTAGCCCGTGACGATTGGTGTAAGTACGAGCTAATTTACTAGCTATTTTTGTGCAAAAAACAGGCTGAACGTTAATGCCTAAGTTGTAACGTAAAGTAGCAATATCGAAACGCGCAAAGTGAAATACCTTCTGGATATTAGCTGCTTCTAACAGTTTTTGTAAATTTGGTGCTTCAGTTTGCCCTTTGGCGATGCGAACTGCAGTTACTTGGCCCTCTAGGTTACACAGCTGGACAAGACAAAGGCGATCGCGCTGTGGTAGTAATCCCATTGTTTCCGTATCAACAGCGATCGCCTCTGATTTTAAATACTGAGATAGAGCAGTTTCGCTAAGGTCGCGATCGCTCACCTGAAAATCTTGTAATGTCATGAATCACTCAAGAATAATTGCAGTGTCTAACAGAAGCGAGTTCTATGAGACACTACATTATTATTGTGCAAAAAAAGCAGAATTTCTAGCCATCCTTAAGTAGCCATCTTTTCTGATGTACTAGTGCAGATTGGCAAAAATTTCTAATTAGTACAAAATTTAACCTAGTACTCAGCACTAATTAGTTTGCAAGAAAATCTGTGTGAGATAGACTTCGCCTTTTTTATTAGCAGCAACGCCAATCCCTGTGAGATTATACTTTCCTTTGATGTTTTTGAGATGCCCTGGACTGTTCTTCCAACCAATGACAGCTTGTGAGGCCGGATCGCTATATCCTTGGTTAAAAGCAACATTTTCTCCTGCACTTTTGTAAATAATGGGCAGAACAGTGACTCGCCTCTCAAAACCTTGATGGCTAAAAGGAACTTTACCATTAGCCATATTTTGACTATGAATTCTTGCCTGCCGAGTGATATTTGCATTTAGGGTCAACTTTGATAAACCCTTAGAAACACGATATCGATTAATTTGGTCAAAAACTGATTTTTCTAGAGATGTAGTTTTAAAAACAGTATTTGATGCAGCAACCTGATTTGAAGCGATCGATAACGGTTTATTATGAGGGCTTTTTTGTGGAGAACTGTGACCTGCAATAGGAGTAGTTGTTAATCCACTGGCAAGGACAAGCGTACTTAAAGCTATGCCAAAAGCAGTTTGTCGGAACATGGAAATTACTTAATGTATAGAGTTATAAGACCTCTACTCTACCTTATTCTTCCTAGCAGAAATACGAGGATACTATTAAGGCTTGATGAACTTAGAGAAATTTTGCACCTGCTTTATAGTAAATACAAGTAATCACCTCCAAGCTTATATACTAGGATAGATGTAGCTTTTTTAGATGCATTAGGTAGCTTAACGAAGTGATAGCTGACCCTGAAAAGATAAAAATTATTTGAATCTTTAAAAAAGATAATGTAGTATCTTCCAGACAAATGTTATGGTCACTACATTTTTAATTAAATAAATTGGCATAAATAAATATTTAGGATTGATGCCAGCGCTATACAGTGTTTCTGAGATAAATGAATTACATAGCTAGTACAACAAAGCTGAACCCCTGCTGGGAAGCAAGCTATGCGTAGCCTCTCTGATAGGAAAAGTATGTATCCATAATTTTGGAGGGGGTTTGGGGGACGCAACCGTCACCCAATCGGGGGTTTGGGGGAGAATCCCCCAATGCTGCTGGCTTTTTTAATAAGTGGCAAATCAATCGCTAATGAGCTTAACCCAAGCGTATTGAGATATATGCTCATACCATGTATTTGTATCATTATGAAAATTAAATGATATTAAGCACTAAGCATAAAATCAAATTTTGCGTTATTTAAATTGATAATCTTTAATTATTATTTAGGCAAAATTTCTCTACAACCAAGCTGATTAAAAATCTCTTCATCTACTTCCTTTGGCTCACCCATTTCTGTATTTTTGAACAGTACTGTAAATGCTCCTGCCCCTAACCTATCTTGGGGAAATAGCCGATAACAAGGCATATCAGTTAAATGGGATTGGTAATTTTGTAAATTATTCACTGCAATTGCCTCAAATTGGGGAAACCGCTGTAAAAACCATTCACATACTTCCTCATTTTCTTCAGGAGAATAAGTACAAGTCATATAAGCTAAATAACCTTGAGGTGCTACCAATTTAGCAGAATTAGCTATAATGCGTTTTTGCCGATTAGCACATTTATTAATATTAGTTGGGTGAAAACATCCTGCGGCTTTTTCACCTTTAGCAAGTAAAGATTGCCCAGAACAAGGAGCATCGACTAATACCAAGTTACTAGATAATGGTATAGTTTCCGCGAAAATACTAGAATCACGATTAACTACAAAGCTGGGTTTAATCTGGCAACGTTTCAAATTAGAAATTAACATTCCTAAACGTTTACCAATTACCTCATTACTAATTAGTAACTCAGGTTGTAAAGCTTTCCACGCAAAGATACTCTTGCCCCCTGGTGCAGCACACATATCAAAAATCAGCTTTACCGATGATGGTATTGCTAATAAAGGTGCAGCGGCAAATACAGAAGAAAAATCCAGACAATAAAAATCGCCTTGGTCATGTAGAGGATGTTTACCTGGCTTTTCTCCTAAAGGTAATCTATCTACAAATTCAGGTTGCCAACTGGCTGGTATTTCTACAGAAAAATGTGAAATATTTGGTCTTTCTTGGCACCACAGAATGCAAGGATGAAAAGGTTGGGGATTAATTAGCGCCTCAATAAATTTTTCTTGAATATCAACGTTTGCAAACAAACGCTTTGCAAGTTTAATTAATAGATTTGAAGGTTTTTCCATCGCAAAATCAAACTGTTATGAAAGAACAATGCCCAGCTAAGGTTTAGCTGCATACTGAAAAACATCATGTCATTTGAAATGGGCATGGGGGATTGGGCATGGGGCATTTGGCATTTGGTGTTTGGTGTTTGTAATTGATTATTTCCCCTTTCCCCATATTCCCTTATCTTCCCAGTCCCCAGTCCCCAATCCCCAGTCCCCAATCCCCAGCCCCCAAACTACACCAAAGAGGGTCATGATATTAGATAATTTTCAGCGAAAAATACGCAAAGAAGCACAACTATGGCGAGACGAAGGCATAATTAGTGCTTCACAATACCAACAGCTAGCAGACCGTTATCAATTTAATAACATAGAAGCAGCAACGCGCGATCGCTCGCGGATGATTGCGATCGCAGTCGGCGGTATCTTGTTAGTCTTAGGTGTGATTATTTTTATTGCCGCCAACTGGCAAGAATGGTCACGTGATGTCAAGTTTATCTTGATGATCAGTTTGTTTCTATCTGTTACTATCACTGGTTTTTACACTTGGCGAGAACCTGCACTTCGGAAAGCTGAAGGCAAAAAACCTGACCGCAGCAAACGTCTATTGGGAGAGGCTTTACTGATATTAGGCGCTTTTATTTTAGGCGCAAATATCCTCTTGATGGCCCAAGTCTTCAATATTGCTGGTTCCACTGCGGAACTGTTTATTGCTTGGGGATTTGGGGTTGTAGTCATGGCTTACAGTCTATCCATAAATTCCTTGGGTATTCTGGGCATTGTCCTTGTCTTAATTGGCTATTGGAGTGGACTCGGAGACTGGTGGTACACTCAGGGCGAATGGACTTGGGCAAGATTAATTGTGCGCCATATGCCCTTGATCTCATGGCTATTCTTTGTACCCTTAGCCTATTTTTGCCGATCGCGCTGGATTTTTGGATTAGCAGTTTTTGCGTTTGCAAGTTCCTTGCAATTCAACCTCAATCCTTTACAAGTACTAACTTACACTGATATTGCGCCGTGGGTGGCATCCTTTGCCTTTGCACTCCCACCAGCTTTATTGTGGAGTTACGATGATTTACTATTTCCCACAGTCAATTATCGCTTGTTTCAACCTCTAGCCCGTAGTCTGGCTTTATTCGGTTTTGGTTTTGCATTTTATATCTTGTCCTTCCGTTGGCAATGGCAATTTCCCGAAAATGGTTATATACCGCCAACTACTAACAGCAACATCCTCAGAACTCTTCCCATCATCGATATAGGAATTCTCAGTGGCTTGGCAGTATTACAATGGTTATTTCTGCTGCGTCAACGCAACAATCCTGCCCGTCGAGAAATGGTTTTCAACCTGATCCTGATTGGGATATTTATTGGCATTACGGCTTTAGTACCTTTTTGGCATCAAGGTATTACTCGTATTAGCGAACTGGGAATTTTTACCTTCAACGTTCTGTTAGTCATCTTAGCTTGGAAACTAATTCAAGAAGGATTGAAACTCAACGATAGATCCTCCTTTTGGGGCGGTATGCTATTGTTAACTTTACAAGTCCTCAGTCGCGTGTGGGAGTACAATACAGACTTGCTAGTCAAGTCGCTGGTTTTTGTAATGTGCGGTTCTGTACTAATTAGCGCCGGACTATGGTTTGAACGTCGCCAATCTGAAAGAAAAAGTAAAAAAAGCAATTCGTAAGTTGTCTTTTGTCCTTTGTTCTTTTTCATTTGTCATTGGTAAGAGGTACAAGCCTATTTACATTTCGTAATTCGTAATTACGAAGAATTCGATAGAATATTATCTCTGTGTATTCCTAATAGTTGATTATTTAGGGATTTCCGGAAAATAAATTATCCCACTTTCAGCGGAACAAATTCTTTCTCCTCTGCTTCTTCTAATTCCTCTGCTGACATAGCAATGGAATATTTTTTTAGACTGAAGTTCCTTAGCCTGTCTCTGCGTAAGTCCTAATCCTGCTTATTTCTCTCCCCTTTCAGGACTACGCCCATGAAAAGTAATGCCTCTGAATCCAATAAATCCAGCGGTTCTGAATCAAATAAATCATCGAATAAATCTAATCAAAGCTGGTCTCCCGAAGCTGAATTTTCTGGAAAGCTGACTTTTCGGGATTATTTAATTGCTACTGAACAAAAAGCAAACCAGCCCTTACCTTTTTGGCGGCTACTGGTTCCCCTGTTAATTCAAACAGGGTTGATTATGGCAGTACCCACCCAAGCTGTTTACACAGACGTTGCAGGAAAAACAGTAATTTTGCAAAGTGCGTCTGTAGATCCTGATGATGTGCGGCAAAACTTCGCCATCAATTTAGACTATAACATCTCCCGGATTGCAACTTTGAGAAGACTGCCAGGGTGGCAGGAGTTGCTACGGCAAAATAGAGGTAGAAACAGACAATTGGCGGAAGGAACCAATTTGTATGTAACTTTGGAAGAGAGAGAATTTTCTGGTCGTGGTGTTCCATCTGCTTGGAGGCCAATCCGCGTAAGCGGAAGACGACCCACAAATTTACCAAATGATCAGGTCGCCTTAAAAGGCGTATATCGGGATGGCGTTGTCAATTATGGCGTAGAGACATATTACATCCCAGAAGAACAACGGGAACGGATTAGTAGAGATATTTCCCGTGCTTTAGACTCTCGTGAGGGGAGACGACGACCAATAGTAGTCAAAGTTAAAGTTGATCCTCAAGGTAATGCTGTACCCATCAGTTTATGGGTGCGCGATCGCAACTATCGTTTTGAATAATTAGTAATTCGTAGTTCGTAGTTCGTAATTTGTGGAATTAGTTTTTTAGCCAGAACTTTAGCCCTGAGTTGCAAGCAAAAACTTCTACGCTCAAGCACTAGCTTATAACTACGAATTACGAACTATCAATTACGAATTTTTTAGTCTTGTTGACGTAACTGCCAAGCTACACCAAAAGCTGCTCCCGCACCGGCTACTAAACCAGTACTCATTCCTTGTATAGTTTTTTGTATAGGATCTTGGGTTAAGCAGTCACTAGTAACTGTCTTGGCTTCCAAACACATACTACTTTCTGCCCAGCTGGTAGTACCTCCTAAAATTACACCACTTAAACTACAGAAAACAACCAGCATTAAAAGGCGTTTAGTTTTTCTATCCATATCAAGATGCGTTAAATATTGCAGTTAGTTAATAATCCTCAACTAGGATACACATCCTGGGACAGATTGTCAGCTGTATCGACTTGTGTTTTCTATGGGGCATAGGGCATTGGGGATTGGGGACTGGGGACAAGGGGACAAGGGGAAATCTCTATTACCAATTACCAATTACCCATTACCCATTACCAATACCTACTCTTCTCCCCAAGTTCGCAATTGCAAATACACCAAGACTAGAGTTATTGCTAGTAATACTGTCGCGGCTGCGGCTGCATAACCAAAATCAAATTGACCAAAAGCTTCTTGGTAAATGTAATAAACTAACAAATTTGTCGAATTTAGCGGGCCGCCGCCTGTAATCACGTAAACTTGCTCAAAACTCCGCAAGGTAAAAATAGCTGTGGTAACAATCGCAAATATTAAAGTTGGTCGCAATCCGGGGAGGGTGATATGCCAAAATTGTTGCCAGCCATCTGCGCCATCCAATTCCGCAGCTTCGTAACGACTGGGGGGAATGGCTTGTAACCCCGCTAAAAATACCACCATATTAAAGCCGAGTTGTTTCCAAATACTCAATAAAATAAGTACTGGCATAGCCCAAAATGTATCCCCTAACCAAGGAATTGATGGAATGCCAAATATATTTAAAAATCCGTTAACAGGGCCAGTGGTTTGAAATAGCCAACGAAATCCTAACCCAGCAGCCACTAAAGAAATAATTGAAGGTAGAAAATAGGCACTGCGGATGAGGCCTCGCAAAGCCAAAGAACGGTTTAATAGTACTGCTAAGCCTAGGGGAATCACTAAACTGGGAATCACTGTGGCAATAGTAAAATAAGCGGTATTCAGCAAAACTTGCCAAAAATCAGAATTGAATAGCAACCGCCAATAATTCTTTAAGCCGACGAGATAAGTGCCTTTGGAAGTAAAACTACCGGCTGTAAAACTGAGATAAAACAAATAGGCGATCGGCCAAATGATAAACAGACCTAGTAAAATCAGTGCGGGTGTAAGAAAAACCCAGGCGGCAACTGTATCATTATCTAGCAGCTGCATCTGAGAGGAACGGGATGTTTTCATAGCGGTTTTGGCTGTTGAATGCGGTAGGGTGTGATTCGACGCAGAGGTACTGCTAAGATCCTGTCAATTCTATTTGGCTCAAACGAATGCCTCACATTTTCCCCTACTTTGGCAAATTTGCGATCGCCAGCACAAAGCTGACCTCTAGCGTACTTATAGCATTATCGATGACACTCAATACAGTTGTGCTGGCTGAACCTGCAAAAGTTCCAATTCCTAACCCAGCACCGACAAATCAGGCGATACCAACACCCATCCCTAATCCAGCGCCTACAGAACAGTCTACAAACCCCATTGCTCAAAAATTAATCGGTGAATGGCAAACTAAAGACCCTTCATCACCTGTGACGCTAACTTTTATGTTCTCTCCAGATGGTAAATTATATGTTCTGTCGCCTGATACAAAAACTCCTGTAGTTGTGGAATTTCAGTATCAGATCAACCCGACAGCACAACCAATGCATTTGACCATCATAGTCTCTAAAGAAAAACAACCAGTCCTGACAATTTTTGAATTTACTGCTGATGGTCAATTACGACTGCAATTAGATAATACCGACCCTGGTAAACCACGACCGACAGCTTTCTCTCCGACAGCAACCTTATTCACCAAAGTTTCTGATACCACTAAGCTACCGGAGAATACTAAGTTTATTAACCCGCAATTATGAGTAATAATTCTACAATCGATACTGCTACGACTAGTTTAATTTCGCCCAACATTCCTACTGAAGTCTTAAGAACCAACACCCCCTTAAAATTAGGTATTCTCGCCTCTGGAAATGGCAGCAATTTTGAGGCGGTAGCCCAAGCTATTGCATCCGGACAGCTAAACGCCCAAATTCAAGTTTTAATTTACAACAACCCTGATGCTAAGGCTGCTGTGCGGGCGGCGAATTGGGGTGTGGAGGCGGTATTGTTGAATCACCGCGATTGCAAAAATCGAGCCAAGTTTGATGGGCAAACTGTACAGACTTTACAGCAGTACGATGTAGATTGGGTAATTTTAGCAGGGTGGATGCGACTTTTAACACCAATATTAATTGATGCTTTTCCTGACAGAATTATTAACATTCATCCCAGCTTGCTACCAAGTTTCAAAGGTATTCATGCAGTAGAACAAGCTTTAGCGGCTGGGGTAAAAATTACTGGTTGTACGGTGCATTTAGTATGTTTGGAAGTAGACAGCGGCCCCATCATCATCCAAGCAGCAGTACCAGTGTTAGCAGATGACACCGCAGAAACGCTCCACGCCAGGATTCAAGTAGAGGAACATCGAATTTTACCACAGGCGATCGCCCTAGCCGCACACAGGCGATCGCAGTGTGTGGCTGTATCATCGTGAAATAATTGTGCGATCGCAAGGGGCACAGCATCAATTAAGATATTTGTTTCAATCAAAATCTTTCAGTGCTGTGCCCCTAAAATTCGAGTAATTTTGACTTTTGAATTCCTCACAGCGTTTCTAGCCTTTTCGCAACTTCCACAAATAACTAGAAATCAAATTCGTCATCACATGGGCAATAATTGGCACTAGCAAGTTGCCACTCAATAGCGCACCATAGCCTAGCATTAACCCAACAATAGTTGCCCAAATCACATAAGGCCATTGTTGAGAGCCACTCAGATGCAATACCCCAAAGCAAAGACTGGATACAATCACAGCGACATGATCCGCACCTAAGGCGGGAATCATCACACCCCGAAATAATAATTCTTCACTTAATCCTGGTAGCAATCCCAGCCAAATAATATCCGGTAAAATTAAAGGCTTTAGCACCAAGTCCAGATAATAATCTGCGCTTTTACGGTAGGCTGGCACAAAGCGATAAGTTAAACCACTGACAATAGTGATAATTAATCCTAATCCCACCCCCAAAAGTAAATCACTTTCATTCCAACGCCAAGGAAACAGGGAAAAGCCACCAAAGCGCAACCACAATTTAGCGACTATCCACAAAATAATTGCAGTCGCTCCCATCGCTCCCAATACTTGGATGCGTGTCAGGTAAGGAATTTCTGGTTCTTGTTTTTGTTGTTCAACCACGGGTATTTAGGGGAATTGGGGACTGGGGACTGGGGACTAGATGGGGATTATAGAAGAAATTATTTATTAATTTTGACTTTTGACTTTTGACTCTTAACTAATAACAAGTTGCTGTAGAGAATTTATTTGCGGACGGAGAGCAGCGGGATCGACACCTGCTTTGTGTGCTGCTAAAACACCTACTGCTTCTAAATATGAGTTTACCTGTATGGACTTGATTCCTAAGGGTTCTGGAGGAACTTGGATTTGAGTTTGATTTTCTGCAACTGTGATAATTTGGCATCGCTTCTGATTTAAGCTCAAAATTGCGCTACTACCACAAGCAGTTGCTGGTATTATTGCAGCATCAATTTGCTCTGCCCAAATATCTTCTGGTAGATATTTGATTGTTCCTTTCTCTATGATAAATTGTGGTGCGCGACTTAAACCCACAAGTACGCACGGTAAAAAAGTATAGCCTAATTCTTCGGCGGCGGAACGGGGAGATAAATTCGCATCTGGGGGGAATGAGGCTAAAGCTGGAGCATGGGCGCAGGGAATTTGAAAAGTACGCACAATTAAATGGCTGATGACTGCTTCTGCGCCTGCTAAGGTATCTACGCCTTTACCTTGGCGATAGTTTTCAACTGCTTCTGCTTCCATATCATCAGGAAAACGGGCTACTACTGCGATCGCATCTGCACCAGCTTGTTTAATTAATACTTCTGCTGCTCTTAATAAACTATCGGGGTTACCAATTGTCCCCCAACTAATCCCCGATGGTGATGTGCGTAATTCTATATTTAATGGCGTATCTGTGACAACATAATCTGTCAGGCTTAATCCGAGGGTAGCTCTGGCTGCATCTGCTGCTTGCAAGTGTCGCAGCCTTAATTCCGGCTCTATCCCCTGGTCTAAAAGCAAACCTATTTTATTTCTATGTACAGGGCGCAAACCCCATTGTCCCGCAGCAAATTTGTCCAACCCGTAACCTTCCACATAGAAAGTATTAGGTAAATTCCAGTACAAACTTGCCCCATTAAGGACATTGGGGTGAGTAATGAGGCGATCGCACACCTGTGATATAACTCTTGCTACTGGTAACGCATCCCCGGCATAACCTCCGATTGCAGCTCCAACACCAGTAGGTACAATTAAAATAGCAGTATATGGACGTTGCATAAAAAGTGCTGTTAGCGGTAGCGGGGCGTTTAGCCCGTGCTGAGTGAGAATAAGGAAAGTGTATGAAGTTTTGATTCCTAATTTACCAGACAGTTGCTGTACTCTTCTACCACTTCCCTATCTCAGAACTCAGGACTCAGGACTAAGCTTGGGTAACAACAGCTTCTACAGTAGCTTTTTCTTGTTCTGTATCTACAGATGTAATAGCCCAACGTAAAGGTTCACCCTGTTTTTCTAATTCTGCGGCAATTGCTTGCTCTAATTCTGTAGGAGTTTCTTGGAGGTCAATTTCTGCGGTAATAAAATGCGTAGTCATTGTAGCCTATCCTGTTGATTAGTGCTTTCTAGAATAGCCGATATCAGCATAAAGGATGAAGTATTAAAAGAGAAATTTCAGTCAATTTTTCATCCTTTAGCCTTGATACTTCATCCTTTAATTAAACTTTGCCAAATTGCAACTGATAAAGTGTATCTTCTTTTTCAGTTTCCACTTTTATATCCGAAAGAGGTTTAGCTACACAAAGCAACACATAGCCTTGTTTTTGTAATTCTGGACTAACGCCCATACCATCAGTTTGATCGACAGATCCGGAGATAATTTTACCCGCGCAAGTTGTACAAACACCTGCATGACAAGAACTAGGTAATTCTAAACCAGCTTGATCGGCAACTGCTAAAATAGTTTCATTTTCAGGGACTTGTAAAGTGTGGCTCTCACCTTGATGGATGATTTCAACGGTGTATGTTTTGGACATATACAAAAAGAGTGTAATTTAACTAACAAAGGAAATATTTTATCTGATGAATAGGCACACAACCAAGTCGAGAAATGCCAACCCAAAAATTATTTTCAAATAGATTTATTGGCAGAAGTAGCTATACAGTGATAATTATAAGTCCTGGCCAGACCAAAAACTTCCAGTAGGGAGACTCATTACCAGTTGATACCATCGATGAAGACTTGTAAGCTTGAATTCTCCTGAAATATAGGCAGTGATTATAAACACTAAAACCATTTTTGGCTAATATCTTGGAGTGTAGAATGTTGGAATCATATCGTCAACACGTCGTAGAAAGAGCTGAATTAGGAATTCCCCCCTTACCGCTAGATGCCAAACAAACTTCCCAGTTGTGCGAATTACTGAAGAATCCGCCCAAAGGTGAAGAAGATACATTATTGCATTTATTGCGCGATCGCGTACCCCCTGGAGTTGATGCTGCAGCTTACGTTAAAGCAGGGTTTTTAACTGCCATTGCTAAAGGTGAAACCAAAAGCCCCTTAATTTCACCCATCCAAGCAGTAGAATTACTGGGAACAATGGTAGGTGGCTACAATGTGCAATCTTTAATTGAATTGCTGCAAACTCCTACTGTCTCTGTCTCCGACTCTTCCGAAACCCCCTTGGTGATGGGGGGACAAGGAAAGGAACCCATCGCCGCCTATGCCGCCAACGCCCTCAGTAAAATTCTGTTGGTATATGATGCTTTCCATGATGTTTTAGAGTTATCTAAAACTAATCCCTTTGCCAAGCGCGTCATAGACTCTTGGGCGGAAGCTGAGTGGTTTACTGTTCGTCCCCAACTCCCAGAGACAATTACCGTTACAGTCTTCAAAGTCCCTGGGGAAACCAACACCGACGACTTATCCCCCGCCCAAAGTGCTACCACTCGCCCTGATATTCCCTTACACGCCTTAGTGATGCTAGAGTCACGGCAACCGGGAAGCTTAAAAACCATTGCCGAATTAAAGAAAAAAGGACATCCTGTCGCCTATGTTGGTGATGTAGTGGGTACAGGTTCATCTCGGAAATCTGCCATTAACTCTGTATTGTGGCACATGGGCAATGATATCCCCTTTGTTCCCAATAAGCGCGCTGGGGGATATATTTTAGGTGGTGCGATCGCGCCTATCTTCTTTAATACAGCTGAAGATGCTGGCGCTTTGCCAATTCAGTGCGATGTCACCCAGTTAGAAACAGGTGACGTGATTACCATCCATCCCTACAAAGGCGAAATCACCAACGAAGCCGGCGAAGTTATTACTACCTTCACCCTCAAACCAGATACCATCTTTGATGAAGTTCGTGCAGGTGGACGCATTCCTTTGTTAATTGGGCGTACCCTCACCGACAAAACTCGCCAAGCACTAGGTTTAGAACCCAGCAACCTATTTATCCGTCCCCAAGCACCGGAAGATACAGGTAAAGGCTACACCCTCGCCCAGAAAATGGTAGGGAAAGCTTGCGGATTACCTGGTGTGCGCCCCGGTACATCTTGCGAACCCATCATGACAACTGTTGGTTCCCAAGATACCACAGGCCCAATGACCCGCGATGAATTAAAAGAACTCGCCTGTCTGGGTTTCAGTGCTGATTTGGTAATGCAGAGTTTCTGTCACACTGCAGCTTATCCCAAACCAGTCGATATCAAAACCCATCACGATTTGCCAGACTTTTTCGCCCAACGCGGCGGTGTTGCTTTACGTCCTGGTGATGGTATCATCCACTCTTGGTTAAACCGGATGCTGCTACCCGACACCGTCGGAACTGGTGGCGACTCTCACACCCGCTTCCCCTTAGGTATTTCCTTCCCCGCAGGTTCCGGGTTAGTAGCCTTTGCCGCCGCTTTGGGTGTCATGCCTTTGGATATGCCAGAATCAGTTTTGGTAAGATTCAAAGGAGAATTACAACCAGGAATTACCCTCAGAGATATTGTTAACGCCATTCCCTACGTCGCTATTCAAAAAGGATTGCTCACAGTAGAGAAAGAGAACAAGAAAAATATCTTCTCTGGGCGGATTTTAGAAATGGAAGGCTTACCCGATTTAAAAGTTGAACAAGCCTTTGAATTAACAGATGCATCAGCAGAACGTTCCTGTGCAGGTTGCACAATTAAGCTAAGTCCAGAAACAATTGCTGAATATCTGCGTTCTAACATCTCGCTGTTAAAGAACATGATAGCCAGAGGCTACCATGATGAGCGTACTCTGCTCCGTCGTATCGCCAAAATGGAAGAATGGTTAGCCAATCCCGTATTACTTGAAGCTGATGCAGATGCAGAGTATGCCGAAATAATTGAAATTGATTTGAACGAAATAAAAGAACCAATTGTTGCTGCTCCTAATGACCCCGATAATGTGAAATTATTATCGGAAGTTGCTAACGATCCAGTACAAGAAGTATTCGTTGGTTCTTGTATGACAAATATCGGTCATTATCGGGCAACAGCGAAAGTTTTGGAAGGTGCAGGTGAAGTAAAAACACGCCTGTGGATAGCACCTCCAACCCGCATGGATGAACACCAATTAAAAGAAGAAGGTGTATATAGCGTGTTTGGTGCGGCTGGTGCAAGAACAGAAATGCCAGGATGCAGTTTATGTATGGGTAACCAAGCGCGAGTTGCTGATGGCACAACTGTATTTTCTACCTCTACCCGCAACTTTAATAATCGTATGGGTAAAGGTGCAAGAGTGTATTTAGGTTCCGCAGAATTAGCCGCAGTTTGTGCGTTGTTAGGACGCATCCCCACAGTACAAGAATACTTGGATATTGTGGCGAAGAAGATTAATCCTTTCGCTGACAATTTGTATCGATATTTGAACTTCGATCAAATCATCGGTTTTGAGGATGAAGGTCGAGTAATTCCGCTAGAACAAATGCCCAAGATTGAGGAAATTTTGGGTATGCCTACTGCGACAAGGTAGTAATAATTGATTATACAATTTTAGATTGTAACTAAGATTTTTAGAGAAAAGTCCGTGACAACGGGCTTTTCTTATATGTCTTTAGATATTACTTTTTTAGTAAAATTAACATTATTCTTGTTAACGTAGATCAAATTATACTAATATTTACCATGAAAGCTTCAGAAACAACGCTCCGCAACTTACTAGAAGGTGGTAAACAATTCCAAATACCTCTGTTTCAAAGACCATATTCTTGGAAAGAGGAAAATTGGAGGACTCTTTGGGATGATTTGATGAGTCTGTACAATGATGAAGTCCAAGGTTCTTATTTTCTTGGCCCTATAGTTACACAGGCAGAATTAGGAACAGCTGACGGCATCACCCCATATGTTGTAATAGACGGACAACAACGTCTGACGACCCTTAGTATTCTCTTAGCAGCATTACGAAATCATCTTAAGAAACATGATAAACAAATGTCTGAACAGATATAGGACTCCTATTTGATTTTTGAAAAAGCTCCGTACATCTGAAGAGTTGGAAAATCAAAGGTAGTGTGTTGAATAAACCACTCAAACATCCATTTCAAATGTGAGAACGAAGGAATCAAGGCGCAAAAACGTCGAACCCATGTTTTGGCTTGTAACCAAATATCCTCGATGGGATTTTGTTCTGGGC
>NZ_JACJPX010000047.1 GCF_014696315.1 Calothrix membranacea FACHB-236 | reverse complement strand
GCTTCTTTTTTCTACTTAATAACCCTTCTCACTTCTGGAGTCACTTTTTTACACTCCTATTGCTTAATTAGTGGTTTATCCCCAGAGGTGCAAGATATAAGGTATAGAGTTTCTTTGGTAGAATTTTGAAACTCTAACATACTGCCCATTACAGGCGGAAGTAAAGCATTAATTGCGCCAGGGCCATGTCTTCCTATATCGTGTTCAGCTAAAGACTGATTGGCTCGATAGTTCCCCGACCGATCGCTTGGGTGTCTACAATTGCTAGCGATGGTACGTTAAATCTTGCACCTTTCAGTTTCTTTATGGGTGTGGCTGCAAACCCACCAACTTTAGCTATCTCTTGCGGTTCTCGGCGTGGGACAAAAAAAGACACACTGGTAAATGTGGAGCAGTCAGGAGAATTGGTAGTCAACATCGTTGCAGAAGAATTAGGCGATCGCATGAATCTCACTAGTAGTGAGTTTCCGCCTGATGTTGATGAATTTCAAATTGCCGGGCTAACTCCTGCACCTTGTAAACGCGTGCGTGCGCCGCGAGTTGCTGAGTCACCAATTAATATTGAGTGTTTACTCAAACAAGTAGTTTATGTTGGCAATGAAGGTAGTGAATCGGGATTAATTATCGCTGAAGCAGTGATGTGGCACGTCCGCGACGATTTACTTACACCTGAAAACACCATTGATATTAGTAAACTACATGCGATCGGTCGTCTCTCGGGGAATTGGTATACAAGTACTCACGATTTATATCAAATTACTCGTCCTGATACCCAGCCGCCTAAAACTTGAGCCACGCCGCACTTGGTATAAGTAATTATTCACTACCACCTGATAAATACTTGTGCTACATTAAGTAGTGGAATAGTAATACATAAGCAAAGCTATGGTTCGGGTTCTATATGCCCGACTGGTGCGCCAAACTCTGGATTGAGCGTATACCGCTGAGCAATGCGTCACTAATCCTCCGTTTGATTAGCTCAGTGGTAGAGCAGCCGAAGAGGTCGGACGTAGGTTCGAGTCCTACATCAAACACCCAGGAAGTTAGCTCATTGGTAGAGCAATCGACTCATAATCGATGTGTTGCAGGTTCGATTCCTGTACTTTCAACCACAAACCCTGTCCGGGTCAAAAGACAAATTTGCGGAATAGAGCAGCGGTAGCTCGTTGGAATTGGTATCCAAAGATCAGTGGTTCAAATCCACTTTCTGCCCCAAAAACCCTGTCCGGGTCAAAAGACACTACCCTGTCACGGTAGCCCATGTAACTTAATGCAAAACTCTGCGGTGTAGGTGCTTACTACTAGCGATCGCTCTGCGATCCGAAGTAGTAACAGTGAAGGAGCTAGAGCAAATGTTCTCTCCCTAACTTGAGTATGTCCCTTCCTTTGTCATATCTGGTTTCTCGAGGGAGATTCTGGAATTGGCAAGGCGAACGGTATATCTGAGCGCTGTTTTTTCTAGGTTACCTTTGGGTAATTTAAGGAATTTAGCAGTTCTCTTAATCCAGTTTTGGAAATGCTATTTGCCCGCAACTGAACTGTAAACACCTGCATTTGCAGAGTTTTAAAATCTGATGTAGTATTTGTATTACAAAAATATTTGAGTTGCTATTTGACTGAGTTAGCTGATGTAACACAAGAGTATTTTTCTGTTGTTTATAAAAAAATTAGCTTAACCAGAACACAGGGTTAATTCTCTTAAGCAAAGTTATAAATGTTGTTATCAAACTTTTTGCTTCGGCTACGACTACCTAAGTTATCTATACAAGTTTCTATGTGGAAGACTTTCTATATCAAACCTAACGAAATTGGGATTTTATATCATCGCAGTGATTTTAAAAGAATCTTACAGCCTGGTACCCATACTTACTTTGGTTGGCATTGGCAAGTAAAAACCTATGACCTTAACCAACCAGAAGCTAATATTAATAACTTGGAATTGTTACTGAGAAATCACAGTTCACAATTACAGGAACATCTTTTAGTAGTAAGAACCGCATTTAATCAAGTTGCTTTAGTACGTGTGGGGCAAAATTGGGTGAGTGTTCTACCCAATCAACTGCGGGCTTTTTGGCGTGGTTTTATTGAAGTTGAATCTTATATATTTAACTTGGATGAAAGTTTAGAATTACCTGCTGAATTTGTACAGCAAGTACGTCTAACTACAATAAATGGGCTAAAAAAGTTCATAATTTCTGAGTATGAAATTGGTTTGCTGTATGAGCAAAATAATTTTGTGCGCCCCCTAGAACCAGGCGATTATGCTTTTTGGACTGTGAATCGAGATGTGTCGGTTCGCTCTTTGAGTCGAATTGTTCCTAATCCTGGCTTTCCTTTAGAAGATGTACTAATTGAAAAGCATCCGGAATTTGTAGCGGCTTACTGCGAAACAGTACAATTACAGGCTCAGCAGGTAGCAATTGTACGCTATCAAGGAAAAGTAATTGCTATTTTAGCACCATGCGATCGCAAACTTTTCTGGCAAGGTGTTGCAGTCGAAGTAATTGACATCAGCACCGATGCGAAGTTGCCATCTCGCTTAGTTGCAGAGTTAGTCGCAGGTTTACCAGAGGCTTTATCTTTGAGCCGCAATAGTTTGCATATTTGCGAAGTACCAACACAGCACGTAGGCTTACTGTACATTAATCAAGAATTTCAAACTCAACTTCAGCCTGGAAAGCACGCATGGTGGGTGTTTGGGCGTTCTTGGCAAACGCAAGTCTTTGATTTGCGTCAGCAAACTCTTGAGGTTTCTGGTCAAGATATCCTTTCTAAGGATAAAGTGCCTTTGCGTTTAAACTTAACGGCAGGTTATCGCATTCTCGACCCCCTGAGAGCCAAAAACGCTTTAGTAGATATTACTGGCTACTTATACAAAGAGCTACAGTTTGCTTTGCGTGGCGCGGTTGGGGAAAAAACTTTGGATGCGTTGCTAGAGGATAAAGGTGCAATTGATAGAAGTATCTCTGAATATATTCGCCAGAAAACCGTAGACTATGGAATTGAAGTAGATTCCGTAGGGGTGAAAGATATTATTCTCCCTGGTGAAATCAAGACGATTTTGAGCAAGGTAGTAGAAGCAGAAAAAGCTGCTCAAGCTAACGTAGTTCGTCGTCGTGAAGAAACTGCTGCTACTCGTAGTATGTTGAACACTGCCAAGGTGATGGAAGATAACCCCGTAGCTTTGCGGTTGAAGGAATTGGAAATACTAGAAAGAATTGCTGAGAAAATTGAAAAAATTCAAGTTAATGGCAGTTTGGATAATATTTTAACCGAGTTAATTCGGATTAATAGGGATTAGGGACTGGGGATTAGGGATTGGGGGCTGGGGGTGAGTTGAATATGGTTTGGTGAAGGGGGAAAGGGAAAAGGGTAAATTACAACCTGTTTTCTTTCCCCTTTTTCTTTTTGTAATGCTGTATCGATTTTGGATTTTTAATACCAAATCAAATAATGTTTGCGACACATCAATAATATTCTAGAGGGCACGGCAATACTGTGCCCCTAGAATTTGTTGCATTCTTTTTTCAAATTGGTATAGTTTAGAATTTCCCTTGGCGTTATTAGTATTTATAAAGCTGCTCAATCCACATAGATACATCAGCTTCAGAGCCTGAAGAGAAAGATTTGCCTGTAGCAGGATCGTAAGCTTGCCAATAGGTATTACCGTGGCGGTCAAGTTTTTGTACTACTTGTAATTCGTTAGGGTCTGCCGTTATTGTTGCGATCGCATTTTTGCACAAATCAGAAAAGGCTTGGACAACAGATTTGAAAATATCACTTCTGAACTTTCTATTAAAAATTATTTTGCTGGTTTGCAATGATCTAATTTCATTTTTCATAACCATTTCTCGATAGATGCTCTCTATAACAGCAACTCTAACAACACCTGAGTAAACAATCCAAAAATGGCTTGCATACTTTCCATAAATACCATTTATAGTCGGGATGAGGGGGATGAGGAAGAAATAACTAATGACAAATAAATACCCATTACCCATTACCCAATTCCCCATGCCCAATGTCAAAATTTAAGATGAGGATGTTCTAAAAGCGATCGCATCAATTGACCATGAAACTCTTTCAACTTCGAGCAGTAGTTGCAGTAGCAGATTGCGGTAACTTTAGTGAGGCTGCTTTAACATTGCAACTTTCTCAACCAGCAGTGAGTCACGCCATTGCTACCTTAGAAGAAGAATTGGGTGTACCTCTATTTGCTAGGGGTCGTCATGGTGCTGTACTTACACCTGCGGGAGAGCGCATTTTATACCACGCGCGGCAGGCATTGCAACATCTGGAGATGATGGAACGGGAAGCTGATTTACATAAAGGCTTGCATGGTGGTCATGTAAGAGTTGCAGCTTTTCGCAGTGTGGCTACCCACTTACTACCAAAAGCGATCGCGCAATTTCACGAAAAATTTCCCGAAGTAGCTGTCACAATCATAGAATGTCCTGCTTTCCCGGATGTAGAACAATGTTTGCGTGATGGACGTGCTGATATTGGAATTACTTGTCTCCCTACTAGCGATGAATTTGAAGCCTGGGAAATTTTCCGTGATGAATATGTAGCTTTGGTTCCACCACAGACAAAAACGAGAAGGGAGGAAATTACCTGGGAAGAAATAGCAGCCTATCCACCAGTATTGCTTCCCTGTACACCTTGCGGACGGATTCTGCACCATCACCTCAAAGTTGTAGAAATCCCTATTCATACCGCTAGTGATATTCAAGAAGATTCTACTGTTGTGAGTATGGTTAATCAAGGGCTGAGAGCAGCTATTATGCCCCGGCTAGCAGCAGTTCCGATTCCCCCAAAAGTGCAAGTATACAGTTTACCTGTACCGCTAGAAAGAATTATTGGCGTTGCCATTTTATCAAAGGCTCTCCATGTGCCGGCAGTATTTACTTTTTTAGAAATGCTGAGAAAATTTGATTTTTATAGCTTGGCGCAATTTATTTACTGAGAAATTTACAACATTATATTATTTGTTAAAATTCACTTGATTTAGATACTTAGCTTGTTTGAGAAGTTGAGTATCTCATTTTTACAATTAATATTTGTCAATCCAGATTATTTCTTGAGCCAATTTTAGGATTTAATCAAATTTCTCATAACTAAATTATGCACTACCAAATTGTTGATAATCTCAATGAAAATCAAATTTTAGAGTTAGTAGATTTATACAAAGACGAATTTTGGAGTAAAAATCGTCAATATCAAGATGTGGTCAAAATGTTAGCTGCATCAGATATTATTATTGCTTTTGTTACGGATAGCCAGGAATTGATCGGTTTTACCCGCATTCTGACAGATTTTGTCTATCGGGCAACCATTTACGATGTAATTATCAAACCTACCTATAGAAAAATGGGGCTTGGCGCTAAGTTAATGGATGCAGCCATCAATCATCCCCAGTTGCGAGAAGTTGAGCAAATTGCGCTTTACTGCTTACCAAAAATGATGCCCTTTTATCAGCGTTGGGGCTTTACCAGTGAAGTGGGTGAACTGCAGCTAATGTATCGTTACCAGTAGGGACTGGGGATTGGGGATTGGGGACTGGGAAAAAGCAGGGGGGCAGGGAGCAGGGAGCAGGGGGGGAAAATAACAAACACCAATTACCAATTACCAATGCCCTATGCCCTATGCCCCATGCCCTATGCCCCATGCAGAGGTACAATTACTGTGCCTTTAATTAAATTTAAAGATGTCGGTACGATATAGCGCCAGTATAATCTGCTTACTCAGATATATTTTTCGCTTAGATGTACTTATGTTCCCAGAGTGATTATAACTAGAGTTATTATTTACAACCGTCAAAATTTAAACAATTGACTAGTAACAACTAATGGTGAACTCTAGCCTCGTGACCACAATCTATGTCAATTCCGTACAGGGAAATGATGCTAACGCGGGTTCACGGTTGAGTCCCTTTAAAAGCCTCACCCGTGCCTTAAAAGCATCTACACAATCTACTATTATTCAACTGGGTTCAGGGACATATAGCGCCGCTAGTGGTGAGGTGTTTCCCCTAATTATTCCTGCGGGGGTGATTGTGGTGGGAAACGAAGCCAGTAAAGGTGCTGGCATTGTGATTATTGGAAGTGGCACTTATCAGAGTGCTAGCTTTGGCGCGCAAAACGTGACGCTGCTATTGCTAGATGATGCCAGTTTGCGGGGTGTAACTGTGACAAATAACACGCCCAAAGGTACTGGTGTTTGGATTGAGTCAACTCGCCCTACTGTGACTAACAATACATTTATTAATTGTGCTAGAGAAGGCGTGTTTACCACAGGCACAGCTAAACCCGCAATTTTAGATAATGTATTTTTGCAAAATGCTGCCAGTGGGTTGACGATGGCACGTAATAGCAAGGGCGAGATTTTGCGGAATGTTTTGCAAAAGAATTCTATAGGCATAGCAATTAGTGATGCGGCTGCGCCTTTGGTGGCAAATAATAAACTAACAGAAAATCAGACTGCGATCGCTCTCTCTCGCGATGCTAAACCGGTATTACGTCAAAATGTGATTACCAACAATTCCCAAGGCGGTTTGTTGGTGAATGGCAATGCATTTCCCGATTTAGGTAGTACTCAAGACTCTGCCGGTAATGTTTTTCGTGATAATCAAGTATTCGATTTACAAAATGTCACATCTGGGCAGCTAATTTCTGTTGGTAATCAATTAAATCCCATCAAAGTTAAAGGCGCAGTTGATTTTCTCTCCTCATCAATAGAAACACCTGCACAAGTATCACTAGGCACTAGTTTTTATGATCTAGGTGGGCATTGGGCAGCAGCTTATGTAGAAGCATTAGTAGGCAAAGGTCTGATTAGTGGGTTCCCCGACGGTTCTTTTAAACCAAATTCACCGATCACTCGTGCCCAGTATGCTGCTATAATTGCCAAGACTTTTCCACCACCCAGCAGTAGTAAAGCCAGTAATTTTACGGATGTCAAACCAGATTTTTGGGCGGCATCAGCCATTTCGCGGGCAGCGAATATGGGTTTTATTAGTGGATTTCCTGATGGGACTTTTAGACCAGGACAGAACTTAACAAAAATTCAGGCAATTGTATCTATCGTGAATGGATTGAAATGGAGTGGGGGGAACCCAAATGTGTTGACTGTATATGGCGATCGCGCTCAAATTCCTAGCTATGCTACTAATGCAGTGGCAGTAGCTACCCAAAAGTTACTGGTGGTTAACTACCCAAAAGCTGAACAGCTAGAACCATTGCGGGATATTACTCGCGCAGAAATAGCTGCAATTATTTATCAGGCATTAGTCGCTATTGGACAAGAAAAAGCGATCGCCTCGCCTTACATTGTCAACCCTGATGTTGATATACCTTCCTTTAGCGACTTGAAAGGACACTGGGCAGAAGCTTTTATTCGCGGCTTAGTCAGCATGGGCTTAACCACAGGTTTTGCCGATGGTACCTATCAGCCAGATAAACCCATGACTCGTGCCCAGTATGCCGCTTTAGTGGCAGCTGCTTTTAACCCAACTGCTAAACGCGCAGCTATAGATTTTACTGACGTACCCAAGAGTTTTTGGGCTGCTAAAGCCATTGAAATTGCCGCTAGCGGTGGTTTTGTGAGTGGATTTAGCGATCGCACTTTCCGCCCCGATCAAAACGTCCAAAGGTTACAAGTAATTGTCTCTTTAGTAAATGGACTAGCCCTACCAGCAGCCGATAGCAATACCTTAGTTGCTTATAAAGATGGAGATACTATCCCTGAATATGCTAGGAAGGCTGTAGCAACGGCTACTCAACAGCAAATAGTAGTTAATTACCCAGATCCTAAGCTGCTTGTGCCAGTTCGTGAAGCGACACGTGCAGAAGTAGCAGCGATGGTTTATCAAGCTTTAGCTGCAATTCAACGCACAACAGCAATTAATTCACCCTATATTGTTTCCCATACCATTAACTGACACAGTAGAATAAGAAGCATTTCCTATTAATTAAAAAAACACTTGGGTAAATCCCTTGTAATTAAAAGTACTTTAGCCTATTTGTAATGGGTAAAATTTTTGACTTATGTCTGAAGCTAACAGTTCAATGGTAACACCAGTTACAGACACCTTTCCCGATTTGGCAACCGCCTTATTAACTCACTATAGTTTTGACCTGAGTGGTTATAGCGCTAGTGAGATAATTAGGCGTTGGAAAACCCATTACCCACTTGAATGGCTACATATTGCAGTCATAGAAGCACTGTATCAAGGTCGTTATAAAGCAGTTTCCGTACAACAAATTTTAAACTTTTGGCACAGACGAGGCCAGGCTACTTATCATTTCAACATGGAATTTGAACGCTTGATTTGTAGCAAATTTCCCGAAAGCTTAACTGCAATTCCATCACCAGTTTTATATCCAGCTAAGAAAAACCCCTCTGTTGAAAAAACTAGCTATCACTTATCGTCGCCTACAGGTGATGCATCAGCTACTAAGGTGAATCATGAGTATCACCAAAGACAGCTTGCGCCTATAAAAGTGGTACCTGAACCAGAAAAAACAGAAAAAACAGCACCTGTTGTTCCCCAACTACAGCCAACTCTTCAGCCTGAGTACGCTGTTGCACAAACTGGTAATAATTCTCCCCGTTTTCTCCCGGCTGCAGCCAATCATAGTCCAATTGGGCAGTTCACTCCCGAAATAAGCGATCGCACCGATTCCTTTACATCGAAACTCAAAGCCATGTCTGGTAGACAAATACCCCGCAGAAGCTTTAGCAGAGATCATTTTCTCGATGAAAATAGTGCTATTAGTTGATTGGGGACTGGTGATCGGGGACTGGTGATTGGGGATGGGGAACAATAATTTTTGACTTTTGACTCTTGACTCTTGACTCTTGACTCTTGACTTTTGACTCTTGATTCTTGATTCTTGACAAACACCAATATTATTTATTCAAAACTTGCCATTTTCTTGGTTGATAAAATAAAGAACGGCTGGTAATTTTGCTGGCTTTGACAGTAAATAGAAATGATTCGACGACATCAAAAGAACATACACCTTCTTTTATATAAATTTTGGCAGTATATACACCAGCTAATAAGCAAACATAAGGCATCTGCATTTGAATTTCTACTCTACCAGGGGAGATTTTTAGAGGTTCGCTATCGCTGGCGGAAGTTATATATAAAACTCGCTCATTTTGCCCAGATAAAGCTGTAATTAATACGCCTAAGTTAGCATATTCAACTTCTCTATAAGCTTTACATTCTACGCATAAATAGGCTGGTTCTCCACACAGGGGAGCAGTTAATATATTACCCTGTTCATCCTTAAAGCAAAGAGAAATAATATCTACTCCTAAACTTTCGCTTTCGGGTTTCTCTGGTAAATACATGATTCCTAAAGCTGTGTCTGCACCAGCTAAACTTAAATCCTCTTCATATTGCCGAATTACCGCTTCAGTTTCTCCAGCTTTAATTAATTTACCTTTAGCCAGATATAGAGAATTTTCACAGACATTTAAGACAACATGGGGATTATGAGAAACTAAAATAAAAGCTGTACCTGCTTGCCTTAATTGTGCTAGTTTTTGGTAACATTTCACCCGAAAATTTATATCCCCAACCGCTAACACTTCATCAATTAATAAAATATCAGGTTCTATGTGAACAGCACAAGCAAAACCTAACCTTGCAGCCATCCCAGAACTATAAGTTTGAACGGGTGCATCAATAGCATCAGCAATGCCAGCAAAGTCTATAACATCTTGAAATCTGGCTGTAATTTCTGGAGTTGATAAACCCAAAATTGACATATTAGCATAGATATTTTCTCTGCCTGTGAGAATTGGATTAAACCCGGCTCCCAAAGCAATTAATGGTGCTAATTTTCCCCTAACTTTGACATAACCAGTATCAGGATTAATTAATCCGCTAATAATTCGTAATAGTGTACTTTTTCCGGCTCCATTTGCTCCTACTAAGCCTAAAGCTTCTCCCCGCCGTAGTTGAAAGCTTACATCTTTTAGCGCCCAAAACTCTTGAGGACGTAAAGTATCACTTCTGCGATTTCCACCGATTATTTCTGTACAAATATCTTGCACGCCATATAATAAAGACTGCTTTAAATTTCGACAAAATTTTTTAGAAATATTGTCTACTGAAATTAACAAATCTGAATCTTGAGTTTGAATATCATCAAGCATTATCTAAATTAAAAATTACGAACTGACTCTCTCAACTACAAAAGGCATCGCTAACCGAAAAAGAATCCAAGTGATGATTAATCCTATTAAAGTAATGGCACTGACAATTAAAAAGGCAGAAAAGTTAGATATCACACCTGTTGTAGCTAATTCTCGTGCTGTTACTAATAAAGGAGTTACAGGATTAAGCTGCACTAAAAAACCGAATATTCCCTGTTTTGGTACAGGATAAACTACGGGAGTTAAGAATAACCAAAAGCCTGTAATTAAAGTTAAACCTCTAGATACATCTTGATATAATATCCCCAAAGGAGCTAATAAAAGTCCCATAAATATTCCGAGTAAAACTAAATTAATCAATGCCACAGGTGCAAGAATTACTGTCCAAGTTACAGAAATATTAAACCAAATAAACAGTGCCACAATTAAAATTAGCTTGATAGCAAAGTTAAAAAATACTTCGCCAATTTTTGCTAAAATCAATGCTTCTCGGGGAAAATTAACTCTCGCTAACATTGGTTTGGCTACACTTACAGCTTGCACTGGGCCATTTAAAGCTTCAACAAATGTTTGCCATAACGCAGTGCTGAACATCACATAGGCTGGATAGGGTAAATCTGTAGCGCCAATGTTAATCACATTAGCATCATGAGCTAAGGTAAATCCCGTTGCCATGATTACTGGTGGTAAAAAAGCCCATGCTATACCGAAAAACGATTGACGATACTGAGCGCTAATATCTCGCACTAGCAGCCGCCAAGCCAGTTCCCGCGAAGCTAATAAGTCTCGCCACATTTGTTTACCCAATTGTATGGGATGTCTCAGCTTACTGTGGGGTGTATAAATAACTTCAGGTAGTTGTGACTTTAAATCCTTCTGTCGCTGCACGATTTTTCCCTGTTACTTCAGACTGATCCGAATCTGGGTAAATGTATTATTTTCAACATTTATGGCATTATAAAAGCGATAGGTTAGCAAACCTGTATTGACAGCAGTTTTCATGTATTTAAAACACATTTATTATCAGGCCACGGCAGTGCTGTGTTCCTACAATGTGTTCTATTTAGGTAAAAATTGCTGGAAACGAAAGATGAATTTGAGGTAATGGCGTGAGTACATTTCTATCAGGTGTGGCAGTATTCCTTTCTACTGTCGCTTTGTTATGTGGCGGCTATGCAGCTTACGAAGTGTTCACGCTGCGACAGACGCTAAATACTACTAGCACTCTTCAGCAAACTAATACTGCTTCTCCAATTTCTACCAAACAATCAGTTCCACCGGAACCAGAAACAACAGCATCACCATCACCAGAAACAACACCCTCACCTGCGGCTACCTCGGCAAATGCAATTCAGCCTGGACAATTTGTGCAGCCTGCTTTTGGTAATAAGGCCGAAGTTGAGATACTTTCAGCAAAACGGATTAAAGATCCAGAAACCGCAAACCGTGATGTGATAAATTTACAGATGCGTATCCGTCGTCAAGCTACGGACGGTGTTGGTGGTAGTGATATCATCTCGATTGCTAATACAACAGCGCGTAATCCTGACACCAGTGAAACCTATAAAGGAGTTTCTGCAAATCGCTCAACAGGAACCGTTTCTTTAGCACAGTTGCGTCCAAAAGCGTCAGCTGATGCTTATGTTTGGATTAGGGTTCCTGATGGTGTCAAGAGTGTAGACCTGTTTGTACCAGATACAGCAGCATTTAAAAATGTACCAATTTCTAATTAATAAGTTGGTCGGTTCAAAGAAAGATAACTAGTTAAGGCTGTCATTTGTCATTTGTCATTTGTCATTGGTAAAAGTTGTCGTATTCTTTTTTCAAATTGGTATACATAGGTGGGAAACGGGGAAGGGGGAATGGGGAAAGGGAAAGACAATACCTTTTACCCTTTTCCCCAAATTATTGACGCGATCGCACATCCTACCATGTTGTAATCCAACGGTTTAATACCCGATCCAGCAGACGCAGGATTTTACTCACCACCCGAAAGCCAAAGTTCCCAACGGGAAATTTGCGCGCAAAGGGGTGGACAATTGTCATGTGTCGTCTCGATCCCAAGCGTTTATAGCGATTTTGAAAATATTCGTCTTCGCTGAGGTTCCACTTTTGTAGTAAGTGTTTCAGGCTGGAGAATTCCCAGCGATCGCTCCACCGCAGCATATAGTAATGTAGGTCTGTCCACTCTAATGGTGGCCCTGGAACGTAAGTCACAATAGAGTCAGGTTCAAGATAAATTGTCCCGCCAGCTGCAGTTACCAACATACATAAATCAACGTGTTCTTTGGTAGAAAGTAATTTTTCATCCAAAAAACCAATTTGCTGAAATATTTCTGTGCGTAACAGCACACAGTGGAACTCTGCTAACCCAGTTTCCTCTCGTTTTAATTGGGGTTGTACATCCTCTACTCGCTTACCTTGAAGATATATCTTTTCAACTATCCGCCTTCTGGTGGTTTCACCTTTAATTTCTACCTTCACTCCGGTTTCACCACCTGCACAATGTACTTCTTCATGTACTGGTGTACCTTGACAGGTGACGGGACTAACTACAGTTGCGCCTGTAGTTTCAGCACATTCTACTAATGCTTCCAGCCAACCAGGAGTAAGTACTACATCGTTATCGAGAAAAACCACATATTTGCTGGTAACTTCTCGCAAACCAATATTTCTAGCGCAGTTGGGAGATAAATATTTTTCCGTGCGAATCAGTTGAAATTGTTTTTGCGCTGCTTGCTCTGCAAGATAATCTCTAATATGAGCAGGTGAATTTACATCTACGTAAATTAATTTAAATGGATAGGTTGTATGCTTATAGACGCTGGTTAAAGATTCCTGAGTGTAGCTAAAACGCTCTCGTGGAACCACAACAATAGTTACTTGGGGTATTTCTGGTAAGTTCATATATGCATTAATTCCCTGACCCTTCATACTTCAGCCTACCTGCTACAGTTAAAGCTGGTTGTAGTAGCAGTAAATTATTAGCAATTACTTGTTGATAAATTTGTACTAGCTCATCATTAAGCTTGTTAATATCATAATTTTTTTCCACATAGGCGCGGCCTGCTGCACCCATTTGTGTCCAAATTTCTGGATGTTCTATGAGGTAAGTTAATTTTTCGGCGATCGCATCCACATCTTTCTCTGGGACGAGAAAACCCGAAATTCCATCTTCTACTAATTCAGGAATACCACCATGTAAGGTACTGATGACTGGTAAACCCATAGCCATCGCTTCTTTTAAGGTGTTAAGGGGTGCATCTTGATTACCATCATCGGTTGTGATGCTGGTAGCCAGAAAAATATGAGCTTGATCCAGAATTTCAATAATGGCTGGCTGATTTTTCCAACCTAAAAGCTTTACTTGTTCAGCAACATTTAAATTTTGAATTAATTGCTGTAAATCTGCTCTTAAATATCCATCACCAATAATGTTGTACTCGATCTGAGGGTAAATCTGGGCTACTTTTGCAACTGCACGGATGCTGTATTCTATGCCTTTTTTCGGGATTAGGCGGCAAGTTGTAGCAATAGAGATTTTTCCTTGGGGTTCAGGTGGTAGTCTTTTTTTAAAGTGAAACTGACTACAATCGATTCCCGAACCATGTACAACAATTTTTTTGGCATCACAACCAAGTTGAATCGCCTTGTTTTGAAAATATTTGCAGTTGGCTAAGAAAAAATCTCCCTTAGCAAAAAGTTCGTCATAAATATGTTCTCCATACTCATAGACAAACCAACTAATATCATAGCCGCGAAACGAAGTAATTAACTTACCCTTAATCGCCTCCATATCCCGCCACGCCATCCCTTGACGAGCAAATGTGCCAAATTGACAGTGAATAATATCGTAAGTTTTTGTGTTTAATAATGGAATGACTGAGTAGAGTAATCTCAAAGAAGCTGCCCATCTGCCATATTTGAAAAAATTGAGCGATCGCAGCAATACTAAAGGGCTTTTTTGAAAGTTAGTCATGATTAACTTTACAGCTTTCAGCAAGCGCCAAAAAAAATTTTGTGGTATTGTCGGTTGAAAGTATGTCCGAGCTAGTAACTGGTATTTAATGATATCTGGATGCAATTGTGATGTATTTCCCGGTTGATATGCATAGATATCAACATCATGTCCACGGGCAATCAAACCTATAATTTGATTAACAACAAATGTTTCCGACAGGACGGGAAAATACCCAACTACGAAAGCTATTTTCATTATCAAATTTTAAAGTCTAGATTATTGCTTGATATTTGCAGGTTTTTTTATGATTAAATGCCTTATCTATCTTTTGGTAGAGTGTTTTTTATCATGTTTGAGTAAATTTCAGTATATATTGTTCCTGATTCATCACAAAATATTTTTTTAATTTTAGCTTTATAAAAATAGTTTTATGTGCAAATTTTCAGGTCATAAATATTACATTTACGAACAAAAAAAGCCCTCAGATTGAATCTGAAGGCTGGTGTGCATTGATACTGCACAGACGATGGGAAAATCAAAGCTATGGGAGAAATCGCTAACAGCAGATAAACCCAGGCTGGAAAATTTATATATAGCAATTGAATTTGATTTTTGAAAAAAACATAAGTATTTGTAGGATGCGATACAAAGTATATAGCGCACCATCTGAAAGCTGGAATGCCGTATTCTCAGCGATAAAATACTCAGTACATTTCCAAAAATCAATTAGGAACCCTATAGCAATAGTCAGTATTGCACCTGGAATTGACAAAAGAATGTCAAAATCATGGCGTAACTATGTCTATTTTGACTATTTTGCCCTAATTTAGCAATAAACTAAGATCAGACTACAATCCTCTATCCGCTGCTAACTTCCGCAATCTTTGGACTAATTCATTGCTACCACCAAGCTGATGCTTTTTACCTAAATCGATTAGTTCGCGTTCTATTTGTTGCCTATCTATAGCATCGCCATCTAAGTAAAAGCCAAATAATATGTCTATTAATGCATCTGTATTTTTGTTTGTGATGTATATCAAATTTTCAATCATTGTATAACTCCATAATTACATAATTGCTTGTAACTAGCCTGGAGTAAGGAACACAGCATAATTTTTATGTATACCTTATCCAGTTCCATGTTATTTTTCCCGTGCTTTTACTTAAAATAACAAAGGGGATGTAAAGAAAAAATGTTACCAGTAATAATTCTTAGTATTTTTTCGCAAAAAAAAACCATAGCTGGTAACTACGGTTTTTCTGAGCGAACTGATTCTAACTTGCCGTGAGAAGATGGAAGTATTACAACGTAAGTCCTCTGGCGTTGTATCATCTCTTTGAAAACATAGTCTACTGGCTCTAGAAGAATTCGTCATTACTTAGGTAACCTATTTAATTAGGTGAAATATTTAGCTAAGTGACCGTGAAAGTTTTTATTCTTAGTAAGTTAAATAAAACTCACTAACCCATTTCTCTGTAATAACTCGGTAAGATGCAAAACTTAGAACACTTGACTACGCTGAAACTTCTATGACAATCGCAAATTTACACTATGACCCCAATAGAAAATTCCGTAGTTAGGTGTAATATTTCTTTAAAGAGAATTTTGGCCAATATAAAACCCTGAGTCACCTCAGGGCGGGCTAAAAAGTAATATACCAGCGATCGTTATTATCGACTGACTCAGATAAGAGTTGGGTCATCCGTTTGGTATATTTTGTTATCTATCAAAAGGCAGATTTGCTGTAATTTTCCCCATGCGGATTACTCAATTTGGGGTTGTGAGTAAATGTTTCATCAGTCAGACTGTGCAAGAATGCTAGTAAATCTTGTTTTTCGCTCTCAGATAATTTAAAACCGGAAATAAACTCACTCTTGAGAGGATTTTTACTGCCATCTCCAGCAAACTTTCCTGTAGTAATTGTTCTACCACCTACTTGGTAATGGTCGATAACTTCCTCAAGGCTAGCGATACTGCCATCATGCATATAAGGAGCAGTTAACGCAATATTTCTGAGAGTCGGAGCTTTAAACCTACCCATATCAGATGGTTTAGCGGTAATTGCATAAACGCCTGTATTATCAGGTGGGTAAGCTCCTTTACCATCAATATTGTAAAGTCCAGTGTTATGAAAGGCGATTTCCACAAAAGCTAGGCGTTCGTGAATCACTGAATCGGTAAAGTTAATGCCACCATGACAATGAAAACATTCCAAGCTTTCACTATGAAATAATTTCTCGCCTCGTTTAGCAGCGTCAGAAATAGCCTGAGCATCGCCGCCAAAGCGATAGCGATCGTAGGGAGAGTTAACAGAAATTAAAGTGCGTTCAAAACTAGCTAAGGCTTTAGTGAGATTGCTGAGGCTAATTACATCCTTTCCATTGCCAAAAGCTGCAGTAAACATTTGCCGATATTGGCGATCGCTTTCTAGCATAGCCAATATTTGTGTTTCCCTTCCTACCATACCCATTTCTACCGGATGTTCGCCAAACATGGGCACAAGAGCCTGATTTTCTAACTTTGTGATCAAAGGATTAGCCCAAGTCAACACCGGATTGTAGGCAATATTAGCCAAACTCATAGAATTGCGCGGGTGTTTTTCGCCAGTGGCTCCCACAGCTATTGGCTTACTATCTGTAAAGGCTAGTGACTGGATATGACAAGATGCACAAGAAAATTCACCTGTGATTGATAAGCGCTGCTCATAGAATAGGTGTCTTCCCAATTTCACCTTTGCAGAACTCATCGGGTTATCTGCTGGCACAATTGGCTTTGGCATCCAAGTTGGCAGATTCCAGTCATAATCGGAAGTTGAGGAAGCAGAAAAAGCTTTACCCAGTCCAACTGACAGGCAAATGGATAATAAAAAAATGCTAGCAAGGGTAAACCAGCGAGATAATTTCATGGCAATACATTATTCACTGTAGTTACCGCCAGTTACCTTACCTCGAAACACAATGTACTGGTAAAGGTTATAAAACAGCATCACAGGGATGAGAAAGCCGATAAAAATAATCATGATTACCAACGAACTAGGATCGGCAGCTGCCTCATAAATCGTAATCTGTGGTGGGATGATATAAGGAAAGACAATCAAGCCTAAGCCAATAAAGGACAAGATAAACAGCAAAATAGTCCAGACAAAAGGCGCTCGTTCTTCCTGGCGATTGAGACTTTGTAAAAGTTGCCAAATCAACAGCACTCCCAGTATGGGAATAATCGCAAAGATATAAACTAGCGGTTGCTGAAATAACCGGGTTCTGGCACTTTCATAAATTATCGGTGTGGTAATTGTAATTAGCACTGCACCTATGAGAGTTGTCCAAGCTGCAATTTTGGCTGTTTTATAATGCGTTGCTTGCAATTCTCCTGTGGTTTTCCACACGAGATAAGTAGAACCAATCAACACGTATCCTTGAATTAAGGTCAATGCCACCAACACTGAAGGTAAACTAAACCAGTCCCAGGTGCTACCGATAAAGTGTCCAGTTTCATCCACTTTAATACCTTTGAGTACTGCACCCAAAGCGAAACCTTGACCGAGTGCAGCCGCAAAACTTCCTGCACCAAAAGCGAAATTCCAAAATAATTTGCGCCTGGCTAGTTCCCGAAACTCAAAGGCGACACCCCGAAAAATAAACCCAAACACCATCACGAAAATCGGGATATACAAGGCATTTAAAATTGTGCCATAAGCTAAAGGAAAAGCCCCAAATAAACCTCCTCCCATGAGGACTAGCCAAGTTTCGTTAGCATCCCAAATGTTGCTTAAGCTAGTCATCAAAATTCCCCGACGTTCTTCATCGGAGGAGGTAAGAGACAAAATACCTACCCCTAAATCAAATCCATCTAGCATGACATAGAGGAAGAGAAACAGAGCTAGAATGACAAACCAGACTTGTGGCAGAAAATACTCGAGCGTCTCCATATCATCTCCTCTGCTGCTCCAAATTTCATTTTGAATTTTGAATTATTTACTGTTGTGCTTCTACAGGACGCTCATCAGGTACAAACTCCCCGGGAGTAGTATCTATTGCGGGTTTGGTAATTTCTACCCCAGGAATTGGTAGTTCTAAATTTGGCCCTTTGCGAATAATGCGGCTACCAAAGTACATAGCTGCAATAAATAACAGGGTATAAACTAAAGCAAAGCTAGTAAGTGAAACTAAGACATTACTAGCTGGTAACCGAGAAGCCGCATCAACAGTGCGAATTTGTCCGTAAAGTATCCAAGGCTGTCTGCCCACACAACGCACAATCCAACCAGATTCTACAGCAATGTATCCTAGAGGCGCAGCAAATACCCAAGCCCACATCAACCAACGCTGCTGCGTGATATTTTCGGCTGAAAGTTTACCTCGCAACCATTGCAGGGTACTCAGTAGCATTAAGCCAGCAAAGAAAAAACCAATGGCAATCATCACACGAAAGGCGTAATAAATTAAACCAACCATGCGCGGACGATCCTCTGGTTTCCATTCTTTTAAACCGCGTAGTGGTTGGGAAAGATTCTGTTTAAATTCCAAAATGTATCCCAAGGCGTTAGGAATGGTGATTTCCCAATCATTTTTCTCAGCTTTGGTATTGGGTATAGCAAGTAAACTCCAGTCAGCAGGTTGTCCGGCGGGAGTGCTTTCCCACTGGGCTTCCATTGCTGCTAGTTTTGTGGGTTGATAGTGATAAACTTGCTCGCCGCTTAAATGCCCGATATATATTTGTAATGGCGCAACTGCGATCGCAGCTGCTAAAGCAATCTTCAAAGATTTACTAAAGAAAGCTGTATGGCGCTGCTTGACAATGTACCAAGCGCTGATACCACCAATCACAAACAAAGATGTCTCTAGTGTGGCAAAAAACATATGCAGCACACTGTTGACCATAAAAGGATTTAAAATTGCCTGAAAATAATCGTGAACGATAAACTTGCCATTGATAATTTCTCCACCTGCGGGAGTTTGCATCCAAGAATTGGCTGTCAAAATCCACAAAGTTGACAAGTTAGCACCAAAAGCAACCAAGATGGTGGAAAGATAGTGAATGGCAGGATTTACCCTTTCCCAACCAAATAACATAATCCCCAAAAAAGCAGCTTCTAGCATAAAGGCCCAAGAAGCTTCAAACCCAATTACACTACCAAAAAAATTGCCTACTGCTTCTGAGAAGGGGGCCCAGTTGGTGCCAAACTGAAATTCCATTGGAATACCGGTGGCGACACCAATGCCAAAATTGAGGACATAGAACTTAGACCAAAAACGGGCATGGAGATAGTAATCGGGATTACGAGTTTTGAGCCATAATCCCTCTACAATCACCAAATAAATGCCCATCCCTGTAGTCAGGACAGGCCAAAGCATATGAAAGATGGCTGTTAGCGCAAACTGCATCCGTGATAGCACTACGGAATCGGATAAAAATTCCACTAAATTTTCTCCATTAGCTAGCCACAATATTTAAGATAAATGATTACTCGTTGACGCAATTTTAGAATCGCAAGAATTGACTTTTGGCTCAAATATTCAAAAGCGAACTGTTTTTGTAGTTAATCCAAAATCTAAAATCGCTTTATTCCACTCTAAAAAATGCTTGCCCAAAAGTAGGTTTATTAGCAAATGGGATACCAATATTAGCCATAATCCCAGCACAATCACCATCATCAGGGGATGACATACAACCAGGTGGGCTATTGGGCTGATTAGCTGCTAAATTCGTATTTGCTACCAATGCTGCAACATCGGCAATCACTACATTCTTTGTCGGATCAAACTTCGTAAAAACTAACTTAATTCTATTCGGATTGCTACAACTTGCGGGTTTTTGACTACCTTCAGCCGCTTGACAACCAGTACTACCCAAGTGTATTGGGAAACCTTGTCCGTGATGACTGTGTTGATCATCCTTTGCGCTTGCGCCTAGACTTTGACTCGCCAAATCCAGGCGCAGAAATTTATACCCCGATAGCCAATTCCACCAAAGCGAAGTCAAATTTAATGGTGATGGTGCTGTCACAACATCAGCATGATTGAGATTGAAGGGTACACCCAGAGTAAATTGCAGTCGTTGATAATTGCCTTTGGGTACTGTGCCAATAACTTGATTGTTTGTCTCTACTGTGCCATTTGCACAAGCACCAGATTTATTTTCAAAGTCTAGCAAGGCTACATTTTGATATTGCCATTTATTATCTTGGGTTAAAGTTACGGGTACAGTTTTGCCGTTACTATCAATCAATGCAACATCAGATACATAAAACCTAAAGTCAGAGAAAGTAACTTTTGTAGCTGGTTTGCCTAAACCAACGTAGCTTTTACCACACTCAAAAGAATGTTTGCCGACTTTGGCATTAAATTTAATACTTACTTCTTGGGTTTGAGCATTGGCGGTTAAAGCTACACCATCATTCCCCAAAACAGCAGTCAGGGGAATTGCTATCATTGCGATACACCGAAGGCTTTTGGCTACGCCAATCGCGGCTGATTTGACAAACAACAGCATTTCTTTACCAGTGCTTAAATCGAGGTGTGTGACAATTCTCGATAACAGTGGAGTTACTGTCAAAAGACGGGTTGTCATATTACCAAATAGCTTATGCCCTGCACCGCAAATTCTCGTGATGGTATATAAGCGCACAGTTTAATACTTGGACGATGAAGTAAAGTTGCATCTCGTATAAAAAGACAGTCTGTCAAAGATTTTTTAATTCTGTCGAGAACACTAAAAAAGCGATCGCTTAGTGTAAATTGCAGCTTAATATCTGAAAGGAGAATAGATATGCAGCTTCTGGAAGCTCCTAGCGTAACAGTTATTGCTGGTGAAAATGCGGTGACTGTTTCTCAACTACCTGCTGTTTGGCAAGATATCGCCAGAGGGGTGGCTGATGTGGGAATGTGCGATCCACAATGCTATGTTGAGATGGCGCAGTTGTTTCAGTACAAATTGGAACATGGTGATGTAGACTTATTTAGCGATCGCCCAGATCTAACTCACTTCAAACCCGCTTTTTCTCAGTTATTTGGGCAGTTAGCGCGAGAAACTCTAGAATTCTACGGTCAAGATTTCCTGATTAGTAGCTATCCCAACTTTGCAGAAATTCTCCGCGATGTCGAGTCCAAGGGTATAGAGTACGCCGATGAGGTAAAAGTAGCGCGCATTGGCATCGAACTTTTTGAAGAATTTGGTTATGAGTTACCCGCCAGCTTTTATCATGTCCATCTAGCCCCAATTTATCGAGATCATGTGTTTGAAGAACGCGCCTTAAGATTTGACAAGCGTGATATAGAACACAAACGGGCTTGGGATGCGGTATTACACGCTGGTAAAGTGTTTGCTATCCAAATGAAAGTGCAAAGCATCGCTGCTAAATACGGTTTTACCTATCAACATGGCTGCGGTTGCAACTCTCACCTCTCATCTATTGATGCATCGGCTGGGGCTTTTGCATACGAAATCAGCCCCGAAAAGCGTCAACGTTGGCTTCGCAGCTTCATTTGGACTGCTTGGTATGAGTACGCTTTCTTTGCGATCGTCCCAAATACTATTTATCTAGTCTGATTTCATGTTAATTGTGGGGTGGTTGCTAGTGATTATCAGCCTCAGAATAAAATATCTCGCAGTCCCCACCCTACAAAAATTGCCATAATGCCAAGGTATTGCTTTAGGCTACATTCTGCGTTTACATACTTCAATTTGTACCAGGAATCGCTTTTAGTAATCACATTATCGCTGTCAGTTTGTAAATTGCTATAGCAATCCTATTGAATTCACCAAAATTGTAATACCACAAATTTTGAGAATTAATGCTTTAGGTAGATATTTGTTCTGCCTGTGAATTTTAAACTCTGGAGTGGTAGGACACTTATGTAATGACTCACACAAGCTTTTCCTCACATCATTGATGTGGGGATTTTATTTTTTTTGGGCGTGTGCCTAACGCACCGTCGCGTGGATGGTGCGTTAGGCGCTAGGATAGTTATTTCGTGACAAATTATATTGGAAATCAGCGCCTAACACACCCTACATTAATTTTATGTTTACTTTATAAATAAACTCTAAGAAAAGTGATTATTTATATCATCTTCTCCTTCAATCAATAACAGAGTCATCATATCTGCCTCAATAAAACTCGTTAATTTAAAATCAGACATAGCTTTCAATTCCTCAATAGCAACTTTTTCAGAATAGTATTTAAATATTATTTGAATAGCTTTATTTTTATCTAAATAATTTTGGTAGCTACTATCCTTTTGCATCAAATGTTCAACAATTTTCGATATTCTCTCCAACAGAGCTTCTTGATATCCATAAACTTCTCGCATAATATTCTTTGATTTTGAATCTATTACCCCAATTATAATTTCTCTTGATTCATTTACTTTGCCATTAAAAAAGGCGGGCAAGATGCCCACCCTACAAGAGAATTCAAAGAATTTGCTGTTGCTATTAACCCAACAATTCTTTTGCTTTAGCTAATACATTATCAACACTAAAGCCAAACTTCTCTAGGACAACATTACCAGGTGCGGAAGCACCAAATGTATCAATACTAACGGTAGCGCCTTCACTACCTACATACTTGTGCCAGCCGAAACTGGAGCCAGCTTCTACAGACAAACGCTTGGTAACAGCTTTTGGTAGTACGGATTCTTTGTAAGCTGCATCTTGTGCGTCAAACAAATCCCATGCAGGTAAAGAGACAACACGAACTTTCTTACCTTCGGCTGTGAGTTTTTCAGCGGCGGTAACAGCGAGGCTCAATTCTGAACCAGTACCAATCAGGATGATATCTGGTGTGCCTTGGCTATCTACCACAATGTATCCACCCTTAGCTACACCTTCAATCGAGGTACCTGCTAAGTTAGGAACATTTTGACGGGTTAACGCTAATAGAGTAGGAGCATTTGCCTTTGCTCTCTCAATTGCTATTTTGTAAGCACCAGAGGTTTCTGTACCGTCTGCGGGGCGAAGCACTGTCAGCTTTGGAATAGCACGCAGGGAAGCCAGGGTTTCTATTGGTTGGTGGGTGGGGCCGTCTTCACCTTGACCAATGGAGTCGTGGGTCATTACCCAAATACCACCGGCTTGGGACAAAGCAGATAAGCGGATCGGTGCCCGCATGTAGTCTGTGAAGATCAGGAAGGTAGCGCCGTAGGGAATTAAGCCGGAACCGTGCAACGCGATACCATTGACAATTGCACCCATACCATGTTCCCGGACACCATAGTGGATGTTGGGGTTTTGGTATTGTCCTTTTTGGAAGTCGCCCTTACCTTTGAGTTCGGTTAAGTTGGAGTGGGTTAAGTCAGCGGAACCACCGATTAACTCTGGTAAAACTGCTGCGATTTTGTTGAGACAAGTTTCGGAATGCTTCCGGGTGGGTAATCCTTTGTCTTCAGGGGTGTAGGTGGGTAGTACTTTATCCCAGCCATCAGGCAATTTGCCGCTTAAGTAACGTTCAAATTCAGCGGCTTCTTGGGGATACTTAGCTTTGTAATCAGCAAAAGCTTTGTTCCATTCAGATTCATAACCAGCACCACGCTCAACAGCTTTGTGAGTGTGGTTGAGGACATCTTGGGGAACTACGAAAGGTTCGTATTCCCAACCCAAGTTTTTCCGGGTTAATGCAACTTCATCTGTACCCAATGCCGCACCGTGAACACCAGCAGTGTTGGCTTTGTTGGGGGAACCGTAACCGATGGTGGTTGTCACCTTAATGAAAGAAGGCTTATCGGTAACAGCTTTAGCAGCTTCGATTGCTTTCGCGATCGCTTCTAGGTCGGTGTTGCCGTTCTCGACGTGTTGAACGTGCCAGCCGTAAGCTTCAAATCGCTTAGAAACATCTTCGGTGAAGGCTACATCTGTAGAACCATCAATGGAGATGTGGTTATCATCGTACAGCGCGATCAGTTTGCCTAATCCCAAGTGCCCTGCGAAAGAACAAGCTTCACCAGAAACACCTTCCATGTTGCAACCATCACCCAAAATCACGTAGGTGTAGTGGTCAACAATATTGGCATTGGGTTTGTTGAATTTAGCAGCTAGGTGGGCTTCTGCGATCGCAAAACCAACTCCATTGGCAATACCTTGACCCAGAGGCCCGGTAGTAACTTCTACACCAGCAGTCATGAAGTTTTCGGGGTGTCCGGGGGTTCTGGATTCCCACTGACGGAATTGCTTGATGTCCTCAATAGTGACGCTGTCGTAACCAAAAAGGTACAGCAGGGCATACTGCAACATCGAGCCATGACCAGCAGACAGGATGAAGCGATCGCGGTTAAACCATTTGGGATTTTTGGGGTTAAACCGCATAAAGCGATCCCAAAGTACAAAAGCCATTGGAGCAGCGCCCATCGGCAGCCCTGGGTGTCCCGATTTTGCTTTTTCTACGGCATCAATAGCCAAGAAGCGAATCGAGTTAATAGATAGTTCTTCGAGGGATTGGGTTGCAACAGCCATAAATAAGATTGTTTTTAACGACGGGTTAGCACTCTTGGTAGCTCACACAGTTACCGGGGAGGCAAAAAGGGGGTGGATTTTTTTCCACTGGATTGCCTGATTGTTTTTACATTCCCCCTATCCATATCATCCCACTCCCAATTGTTGATGGACAAGCGGGATATTTGATAATGACTGTGATAAATCCAGCTAATAATTGGGTTGTTTTGAACCGTTGATTTAGTTGGAAATGAAATCGATGATACTTTTGCCACCAACTTGCGGCAGAGCGACCAGCAGATAAATTGGTGATTTTCCAAAGAATTCCAGCAATTCAATTATCCAATTTTGAGAGCAAAGATCATATGCAGAATTTGCTTCCTCTGCTCACACAACGAAGGGATAATTTATTTACTAAGAATCCCTTAGACGTATTTCTTAAAGGCTAGCGTCACATTGTGACCGCCAAACCCAAAAGAGTTAGATAATGCCACGTTTATTTCTTGAGCGCGGCTGGTGTGAGGAATATAATCCAAGTCACACTCTGGATCAGGATTTTGGAGATTGATTGTTGGTGGAACTTGATCATTGGCGACGGCCAGTACTGTTGCTACGGCTTCAATACCTCCAGAACCACCTAAAAGATGACCTGTCATCGATTTGGTAGAGCTGATAGCCACCTTATAGGCAGAATCACCCAAGGCCTTTTTCATCGCAGCTGTTTCCGTGGAATCATTAGCTGGGGTACTTGTGCCGTGAGCATTGATATAGTTCACCATCTCTGGGGTTAGCTCCCCATCTTTCAGTGCTATTTCTATGGCTCTGGCTGCTCCTAATCCACCGGGAACTGGGGAAGTCATGTGATATGCATCACAAGTCATCCCATAACCGACAATTTCTGCATAAATGCGAGCGCCTCGACTCAAAGCGTGTTCGAGTTCTTCTAGCACCAAAATTCCCGCACCTTCACCCATGACAAATCCATCGCGATCGCGGTCAAATGGACGGCAGGCATTAGCTGGGTCATTGAGGGTCGAAAGTGCCCGGGCTGCGGCGAATCCAGCTACACCCAATGGTGTAATTGCTGCTTCACAGCCGCCGCAAATCATGGCTTTAGCATACCCCCATTGAATTTGGCGAAAGGCATCTCCGATAGCATTGGAACCAGCTGCACAAGCGGTTACAGAGCAGGAATTTGGCCCTTTAGCTCCGGTATGAATGGCTGTTAATCCAGCCGCCATATTGGCGATCATCATCGGAATCATGAACGGACTACAGCGATCGGGGCCGCGGTTTAGGTAGACTGTTTGCTGGTCTTCTAAAACCTTCAAACCGCCAATACCGGAACCAATAATTACACCGACCTGTTCTGCATTCAGTTCATTAATCTCTAAACGCGCGTCAGATATAGCTTGTTTTGCCGCCGAAACCCCAAATTGGGAAAACCGATCCATGCGCTTGGCTTCTTTGCGCTCTAAATAAATATGTGGATCGAAGTTTTTGACTTCACCAGCAATGCGGCAATCATGGCGAGATGCATCAAAAGCTGTGATGAAATCAATGCCATTACGACCACTTAACAATCCTTCCCAATACTGTGCTGGTGTATTGCCAATTGGTGTAATCGCGCCAACACCAGTTACCACAACGCGTTTACGTTTATAATCTGTCATGACTCAGTTAAAGGTGGCGAGAAAGCAGCAAAAAGGTGACTAGGAATTAGGGACTGGGGGTTGGGGACTGGGTACTGGGGAACTCGGGGCCCCCGCGACCGCAGGGAGTGGGGATTAGGGGTAATGGGTACTGGGGATTGGGAAAGAGATTTAAGTTAAATTTTTTCTGATCCCCAATCCCTAATCCCCGATCCCTAATCCCCAATCCCCGATACCCAAACACTTTTCAAGCAGAAGCAGCAGCTTTGCTGTTGATATAGTCCACTGCATCTTGAACCGACAAAATCTTTTCGGCGGATTCATCGGGAATTTCAATATCAAATTCTTCTTCAAAAGCCATTACTAATTCCACGATATCTAAGGAGTCAGCTCCTAAATCCTCAATAAATGTAGATTTTGGTGTGATGGTATCGGACTCAACACCTAATTGATCGACAACGACTTTCTTCACTCTTTCAAAAGTTTCCGCTTGGCTCATAGATAAAATTCCTTAACCAGTTGCTATGATCTGTTCTTTGTAGGCGACATTGTTTTGAGCATATACATCTTATCGGAAAGCGCGATCGCCCGTATACTGCCAAAGATTTTTCCCAAAACAAAACCTGACCGCGTGTAATTGCTGCACAAGCCGTAGGCTTAATGAGCATTTGGACACTAGCTGGCGCTAGGCAAGGCTGCGGATGTTACTGAGGCATTTTTTGCGAAAAACAGATGAGATTGGGCCTTTGGGGCCTTCTGGGGTAAGAGAAACCGCGAAGCGATGTCTCCGACGGGTTACGCCTAGGCATAAGCTCTAAACATTTGTCTGTTCTGCAATTCTTACTGATTTTTTTTACAATGTCCAAATCCCGATACATAGCCTTGCAATGTAAACTGGCAAGGGAAGATCAAAAATTTATTGTTGAGAACTATTGCCCTCAACTGGATATACTTACTATGCTATCTCAAAGTCTAAAATACGCTTACTTTCCTGGTTGTGTTGCCCAAGGTGCCTGTCGGGAACTATACCAATCAACTCAAGCTTTAACCAAGGCTTTAGGTATTGAATTAATTGAACTGAAAAAAGCCGCTTGCTGTGGTTCGGGTACTTTTAAAGAAGATTCCCAACTTTTAGAAGATACTGTTAATGCGCGGAATATTGCTTTAGCTGAAGAATTGAATTTACCTTTACTTACCCATTGCAGCACTTGCCAAGGTGTTATTGGCCATGTTGATGAACGGCTAAAAGAATGCCAGACCAAAAACCCAGCATATATTGAGCAAGTAAATGGATTGTTGGCGAAAGAAAGCTGTTTACCTTATCGCGGTAGTACAGAAGTTAAACATCTGCTTTATGCCCTAGTTACAGATTACGGTTTAGAAGAAATTATCAAGCGTGTCACCCGCAAGTTAAGTGGGTTAAAATGTGCGGCGTTTTACGGTTGCTATCTCCTGCGCGCCCAAAAATCCATGCCTTATGATGACCCTTTCAACCCAGAAGCAATGGAAAATGTTTTTCGTGCTGTAGGTGCAGAACCAGTTTATTACCGAGGTCGGACACAATGTTGTGGTTGGCCTTTATCTAGTTACGCCACTACCCAATCTTTCCAAATGGCGGGGACACATATTCAAGATGCTTTGACGGCTGGCGCTGATTGTATGGTTACTCCTTGTCCTTTATGTCACCTAAATTTAGATTCTCGCCAGCCAGAAGTAGAAAAGGTAATTGAGAAAAAGCTGGGTTTGCCAGTATTACATTTACCGCAATTAATTGCTTTGGCGTTAGGCGTTAGTCCTAAAGAATTAGGTTTAGATAAACATATTGTTTCGACGAAGCCAGTTTTGGAAAAATTAGGGTTTTAGTAAAGTCAAGGGTCAAGAGTCAATAGTCAAGAGTTGGAGAGACTTGATTAATCGCGTCTGTTGTCATTGGTCATTGGTAAGGATTTTCAACCTATTTACGTTTATTAACATAGTTGGTTTTATTTTTACCGACTTACTTAATTTTGACTTTTGACTTTTGACTTCCAAGGCAGCGGTACTAGCTATTTGCCGAGGCGATCGCAATCTAAAATTTTCTTCTTGATTAACACCTCCTCACAAGTTCCTCACATTTTATGTTGAGAATAATTTTCAGCAAGTTCAACAAGCTCAACATAAAGTACTATGGACTGTCACCAATGTAAATCTAAAAGCAAATCCTGTGGAAAGCAATCATGGAAATTGCCATTCTTTCCCAACAGTCAGCCTACATTCTCTAGGGAAGCTCCTGCAAGTCCGCCAATTGCCCTGGTAGGAATGCCTAATGTTGGTAAGAGTGTGCTGTTCAATGCATTGACTGGCATTTATGTAACTGTTTCCAATTACCCTGGTACAACCGTAGAGGTGAGTCGTGGTTTGATGCAGATTGGTAGCCAAACCATGACAGTGGTTGATACACCAGGGATGTATTCACTGATGCCGATCACTGAAGAGGAAAAAGTTGCACGAGATTTACTACTCATAGAACCTGTGACAGCCGTAATTCATGTGGTAGATGCTAAGAACTTGGGACGAATGCTTCCCCTGACATTTCAACTCATCGAAGCTGGGCTACCTGTTGTACTTGCTGTCAACATGATGGATGAAGCGCATCGTTGGGGGTTGGATGTGCAGCAAGATGTGCTGGAGAAGGAGTTAGAAATTCCAGTAGTTTGTATGGCAGCGGCTTTAAAGCAGGGTATTGATGAATTAAAACAAAGGATTATGCCATTTGTGCCGATTCAGCCTTCCATGATTCCAGCGTAAGTATTTTGAGATGAGGAGGAAATGGCATGATCGGTCAAGTTAGCTATCCAGAACCAATTGAAGCCGCGATCGCACAATTAGAATCATGGTGGCAAAGTTTAGGCAATCGCTATCTATTTAGTAATTATTCACTGTCACCCCGCAGCCTAGCGCTATTACTGTTACAGAAAGATCCAGCGCTATGGCAAACCTTGGAACAGGATCAAGAACAGTGTCGCCATTTGGAAGTCTTGATTACTGTTACTCAGAATCAACTAAAACAGTCGATTGGACTAGCGATCGCCCACACTCGCCAAAACCAAGCACAGGCGATAGAACGAGCAGTTCTGCTTGAAACCAAACCAGCGCGATCGTCACTTGCAGAGAAACTTCATCGGCTGACAGTCAACCCCATCACTGGATTTCCCATTCTTGTGGTCATCCTTTACTACGGGGTGTACAAATTTGTGGGAGAATTTGGAGCAGGGGAACTCGTAGATCGCATCGAAACGGTTTTTGAGGAACAAATCAACCCAGTGGTGAACCACATCACTGCTCAAGTAGTTCCCTGGCAACCAATCCAAGACTTGATTGGTAATGACTATGGCATTATTACTTTGGGGATTCGCTATGCTACTGCCATTGTCTTACCTGTAGTCGCTACTTACTTCTTGATGTTCTCGTTACTGGAAGATAGCGGCTATCTCCCACGTCTATCTTTGATGCTTGATCGCTTATTTAAATCCGTTGGCTTATCAGGCCGGGCAGTGATTCCCATCGTGTTGGGCTTTGGATGCGACACAATGGCAACGATTGTTACCCGCACCCTAGAAACCAAACGCGAACGATTAATTGCCACGTTTTTACTATCCTTGGCTATTCCCTGTGCTGCACAGTGGGGCGTAATTTTGGGGCTATTAGCACAAAAACCCGCTGCTTTGATGTTTTGGGGAGGCTTTATTAGTGCCATTTTCTTGGTAGTTGGCTATCTTACAGCTAAGTTTTTACCTGGTAGTTCCGGTAAATTTTACATGGAACTTCCTCCCTTAAGATTGCCTAACTTGCGGAACGTGGTTGTGAAAACTTGGGTGCGGATGAAGTGGTATTTCCTAGAAATCTTACCCTTGTTTATTTGGGCATCAGTTTTGATTTGGGTAGGGCGATTAACTGGATTATTTGACCTAATTATTCGGGCAATTGAACCGCTAACTTTTGCCTTGGGAATGCCCAAACAAGCAGCACCGATATTCCTTTATGGCTTCTTCCGGCGTGATTATGGTGCCGCAGGGCTGTTTGATTTACAGCAACAAGGAAGCCTCACAGGTAATCAGCTTGTAGTTGCTGCCATTGTCTTGACATTGTTCTTACCCTGTGTTGCCCAATTGCAAATGTTGATCAAGGAACGGGGAGCTAAAACTACTTGGCTAATAGTACTGTTTATTTTCCCCTTCGCCTTCCTGATGGGATATCTCGTCAATCTGGGCTTAACGTTCTTCGGAGTTAACTTTTAAAATGAACGCCTTACCAACAGTTAAAATTGGTCAACCGCAAAGGGTAGTATGTTTGCAAACTCAAGATGATGCCGTATTACACAAGCTGATGGCGTTCGGTATTCTGCCAGGAAGCAAATTAGTGCTAGAGCAACGCTTCCCTTCCTACATCATCGCAGTCGGCAGAACCCGCACCGCCCTAGATAAGGAAACAGCACAAACTATTTTTGTGGAATCTTGTTAGGTTTTGGGGAATGGGTAATGGGTAATGGGTAATGGGTAATAAAAATTTCTCCTTGTCCCCTCATCCCCTCATCCCCTCATCTCCCTCATCCCCCAATCCCCAATCCCCAATCCCCAGTCCCCAGTCCCCAATTCCCTGAAATTCAGAAGGAGCAGAAATTATGCTATCGCAAGCTATGACTGATCGGTTGAACGAACAAATCAACCTGGAAATGTATTCTTCCCATCTTTATTTGCAAATGAGTTCTTGGTGTGCTTATAAAGCTTTAGATGGATGTGCAACATTTCTCAGTCAACACGCGGATGAAGAGATGATGCATATGCGCCGCTTAGTTAATTACTTACATGAAACAGGGGCGCTGGTAGTGTTAGGTGGAATGCAGGCTCCACCAATTCATTTCGCTTCCCTTACACAATTGTTTGAACAAATCTACGAACACGAACAGAGCATAACTCGTAAAATTAATGAGTTGGTACACTTAGCTAATACAGAACCAGATTATTCTACGCTGCAGTTTCTTCAATGGTATGTTGCAGAACAACATCAAGAAGAGTTTTTGTTTAAAGGGATTCTCGATAAAATTCACCTGATTGGTACTGAAGGGCAGGGGATATTCTTCATTGATCGAGAAATTGCTACTTTAGCAGCCACAAAAGGCAAAGAAGCAACTGCAATGACTGCTACCCCAGCAGCTTAAGTCAAATCTAGCGGGAGGTTGCTTGCTCAATCAGGGTCTGAGGTTTGTGACTAAAGTCATGGTGCATTCATGACTTTAGTCGGTATGATTTTTAGAGCAAAAACGCTTTAATAATCAATAGGGACTGGAAGCAGTTACTACTTGATAATGGGTCAGGTCATTAAAAAGTCTTAGCTGTAAATTCCCTGGTAAAAGCTAGTTTACTCCTCAATGCAAATATAGTTGCCACAGTCACACCTATGTTTGCAGAATCAACAATCATTTCTCATTGATGATCACAAAGAAGCTACCAGCAAGTAGCTTCTTTTTATATTTGCGTAATCAGCAATTTTAAAAATTATACCAATTTGAAAAAAGAATACGACAGATTGTAGGGGCAAGGCACTGCCTTGACCTCTAGAATATTATTGATGTGTCGCAAACATTATTTGATTTGGTATTATTCTAATTTGAGGATGCTGGTTAACGCTTGGTAGTCATAGCGATCGCACTCTAGAGTCAATAGTTCAATGGTGAGTATGATACAAGGTCATTATCTCCCAGAAGCAAACCAACCAATTAACTTAATAATTAAACAAACCAATGCTATAGAAAAGAAATTAAAAGGAGATATATTTGAAGTTGCTACAGTAATACATGAAGCTGTTAGAAATATAATATTAGATACGAGAACAAATCCTGACCTTACAGTAGAGTTTAAATCTTTAATAGCCCTAATCAACTCCTCATTGTCATTAGGCATAAAGAACACCCTTTAATTGTTAAATAAGTACTTTACAACGAATATCACCTTTAAAATAGACAGCGTTGGGCTACTTTATACACTGTCTACTCATGAATCTAGCACTCATAGCTGCTTTATTTCTCAACAAGAATATTGCACTTTGAATAAGTAGGCGGGTATAAAAGCGTTGCAAAAGCTTAAATATAACAGTATAAAAAACAGTATAAAAATAATTATCTTTAAAGCGTGTCTAGATGCAATATAACCAGATGCAGCGTTTGTAAGTGGAATGAACCTGCTAATTTGAAATATCAGTCCCAGCAGTAAGGCTAATGTAAGTGAAATTTAATTTGAAAATAACAATAAATATTACAATGTCATCCTAATAAACTGATTCATTAGTTAAATAAGTAGAAAGGCTAGAGAATTACAGATCCCTATATGTAAAGCTTGCCCGAACAGAGGCTGGCAATGTCCGCTTTACACATTGAATGTTGAAGTGGTAATTTCTCTTGTAAATCAATTTGGCTTATGGAATTGCTAAATAATTTTTTTTTCCTCAGCAATATATCCCTCATGGACATTGCTATCTTTGGCAACCTCAATTAGTTGGGTTGCATATAGTCTCTGATGTGCTCATTGGGCTGGCTTATTATTCGATTCCCATAATTTTGGTTTATTTTGTCCACAAGCGAGAAGATTTGCCTTTTAATTGGATTTTTCTATTATTTAGCACATTCATCATTGCTTGCGGCACAACCCACATCATAGAAGTGTGGACACTTTGGCATCCTATCTATTGGGTATCCGGCTTGATTAAAGCTATCACTGCTATTGTTTCTGTATACACAGCCATAGAATTGGTACCATTAGTTCCAAAAGCGTTGGCTTTACCTAGCCCTGCCAAACTAGAAGCTGCAAATGCTCAATTGGCTAAAGAAATTGCTGAACGCAAGCGCACTGAAGCGGTATTAAGAGAAAGTGAACAACGTTGGCAATTAGCTTTACGTGGCAACAATGATGGGATTTGGGATTGGAATTTGACAACGAACGAAGTATTCTTCTCACCTCGCTGGAAAGAAATGCTTGGTTATCAAGAAGATGAGATTTCTCATAATTTAGATGAAATTATCAACCGCATACATCCAAATGATTTTTTTAGGGTGAAAAAAGCAGTTAAAAGTCATTTTGATAAATTAACACCGTTTTACATGAATGAGTATCGTGTATTATGCAAAGATGGTAGCTACAAATGGATTTTAGACCGTGGTCAAGCGTTGTGGGATAAGAATGGTAAAGTAGTGCGAATGGTAGGTTCGCAAACTGATATTACTGAGCGTAAAAAAGCAGAAGAAAATCTTAATCAACTACTCGACAGCCTAGAAAATATAGTTGCAGAACGTACAGCAGAGTTAACCAGGATTAACACCTCATTACAAGTAGAAATTACAGAACGCCAGCGCATAGAGGAAGCCTTAAGAGAAAGTGAACAGCAATTTCGGGCAACATTTCAACAAGCGGCTGTTGGTATTGCTCATGTAGGAATAGATGGACGATGGTTATTAGTAAATCAGAGATTTTGTGATATTGTTGGTTATACATTTGAAGAACTGCAATTATTAACTTTTCAAGATATTACTTACCCAGATGATTTAAAAGCTGACCTCAACTATATTGAGCAGATATTAGCTGGTGATATTCACACCTACACTTTAGAAAAGCGCTATTTTTGCAAAAACAATTCTCTCCTCTGGATTAATCTTACTGTCTCTTTAGTTCGGGATAGCTTTGGTAATCCTAAGTATTTTATTTCTGTAATTGAAGATATTAGCGATCGCCAGCGCTCTCAAGAGCAGATTCGAGCATCATTGCGAGAAAAAGAAGTTCTATTAAAAGAAATTTACCATCGAGTTAAGAACAATTTTCAGGTAATTTCTAGCCTACTCAGTCTGCAATCAGAATATATTAAAGATAAGGATGATATGCAAATATTCCAACAAAGCCAGCAGCGCATAGCATCTATGGCTTTGGTTCATGAAAAAATGTATCAATCAGGAGATTTGTCCAGAATTAATTTTCGTGAATATGTTCAGGAATTAGTAGCAAGTTTATATACATCATACAAAGTATATGATGGCACGATTACCTTGCACATTAATATTGATGAGGATATTTTACTTGGCTTAGATACAGCAATACCCTGTGGGTTGATTATTCATGAACTTGTTTCTAATTCGTTAAAATATGCTTTTCCTGAATCTAGAAATGGTGAAATAAATATTGCTATTAGTGAAATGGCAAATAATAGAATTGCCCTAACCGTTAGTGATAACGGTATTGGTTTACCTTCAAACTTCAATTTTACAGAAACAGCATCATTGGGTTGGCAGTTAGTAGAAGCTTTAGCCTCTCAGCTTACAGGAGACATCACAATTAAGAGCGATATCGGAGTAGAGTTTTTAATCACATTTTCTCTAGCGTAAATATACAGGTTTATTAAATGACTAACGCCAACATTTTAATAGTAGAAGATGAAGCAATTGTTGCTAAAGATTTACGTAATCGCCTGACAAGATTTGGTTACACTGTTCCAGCCATAGCTTCTTCAGGACAAGAAGCTATTAATAAAGCACTAGAGCTATCCCCAGATTTAGTACTAATGGATATCAAATTAAAAGGTCAAATGGATGGTGTACAAGCGGCTGACGAAATTCATAAGCATTTAGATATACCAATTATTTATCTGACTGCTTATGCAGACGATAATACTTTAGAAAGGGCAAAAGTTACAGATCCATTTGGCTATTTACTCAAACCTTTTAAAGAAAGAGAGCTACAAACTAATATTGAAATAGCTTTAACTAAGCATCAGCTAGAAAAGCAATTAAAAAATAGCCAAAAATGGTTATCAACATTGCTAAAAAGTATCACCGACGGAGTGATTGCTAGCGATATGCAAGAAATAGTAAATTTTATGAATCCTGTAGCAGAAAACTTGACAGGCTGGCAAGAATCAGAAGCTATGGGCAGAAATTCATCAGAAATATTCAATATTGCTCATGGAGAAACTCGTCAGCCCATAGAAAATCCGATCAAAAAAGTTCTCCAAGATGGTAGAGTTGCTAAACTACCAGAAAATACTATTTTAATAGGAAAAAATGGTCAAGAAATCCCCATAGATGATAGTACTGCACTTATTAGAGATGAGAAAAATAATGTTATGGGCGCAGTGTTGGTATTTCGGGATATCACCGAGCTTAAAAAAGCTATAGAAGTTCGTAAAAAGCAAGCAGAACAAGCGGATCTACTAGCGCAATTGCAAGCAGTTAATCAAATAAAAAATGATTTTTTAAATTTAGTTACCCACGAATTACGCTCACCTCTGAGTAATATGAAAGGCATAATTCAATTACTAGAGGTTTATCCCCTATCTGCGGAATTTCAGCGTTATCTCGAGATTATAAAAGCAGAGTGCGATCGCGAGATGGAATTGATCAATGATTTGTTAGATTTACAACGACTCGAAACCTCATCGTATTTGCCTCTTGCTCCTGATGTTTTATTATTAGAGCAGTGGTTACTTTTATTGATCGAGCCGTTTCAAGCCCGTGTTCAGGAACATCAGCAAACTCTACAGTTAAATCTGCCCCCAAATCAAGTAACAGTAATATCAGACCGTACCAGCTTGGAACGTATTTTAATAGAATTGCTCAATAATGCCTGTAAATACACCCCTGCTGGTGGTGAAATTATCATAAACCTGTCTCAAAACACTTCCTTAACAGCCTCACAAACAATTATTACTGTCAGCAATACAGTAGAAATCCCTGCTTCCGAGTTACCGCGTATTTTTGAAAAATTTTACCGCATCCCTAATGCTGATCTCTGGAATCAAGGCGGTACAGGCTTAGGACTCGCCATAGTGCAGAAGTTAGTCGAACAACTGCAAGGCAGCATTCAAGTAGAAAGCGGCAACGGCAGAACAAGATTTATCCTCTCTATTACTGATTTAGCACCTACTAGTACAACATAGTAAAAGTAGACAAGGCAAGCCAAAGATAAATAGAAAATATGTAATTAATTTTTTCTAGGTACAGAAAAAATTAATCAGGTGTATGACGTTTTTATATATTTTGAAGCCATATACTAAATAATGTAATATTTGTCAACTTCAAATAGAAAGATGATATATCAGTCTAGTATGTCTAAATTAGCTATATATGGTAAACACCTGGTATATCTGGAGGCTTGGTTTTAACCGAGCCTTTTTCATAGCTTTTATTATGGATTCATATAGGTAAATAACCATAAAAGTATGATTTTTAATAAATTAAGTTTATCTGGTAACTATATCCACTAGCAGTTTTTGGCATATTTGGATACATCCCCAAGGATGATGATCTGTAATGAGACTAGGTCTAAATTAATTTAGTACGTTGTTAAGCACAGCAATGATCGAGGTTTGGCTCGCGACCAAACCTTTTTTTTCAAAACTTACAAGTTGATTTTTAATGGCTCTTCATTACATATTATGCTAACTCTTATTCGCAATTATCTTACTGGTGCCGTGCCCCTACCTATCTGTCTTTTTTATCTTTTGACCTTTTACAGCCTGAGTCCAAAATATGCAATTCTAGAGTTTTACTCTTAATTAACGGCGACTAAATCGTAGAGGGCGCTGCTTTAATGCAGAGATATACTAATCCAATTTGATTTTTGATGATTCTAGAGTCAATAGTCAATAGTCAAAAGTTTCCCCTTCCAGCCCCCAGTTCCCAATCCTCTCTTCAACAAGACAGGCTTTTGCTGCAACTATTTGCCTAGTCCCTAACTGATTCGCTAGGCTATTGATAATTCTAGTTACTCAGAAAATTGCTGTGTATGGATTTTGAAGGCGAAGCTACTACTACATCTGCTACAGACAACAAAGAATTGCCACAGTTAGAGACTACTCCTAAGCCTTTGGAATTGCTACGAGATACTGAGGCTTTGCTACGTCGCCCAACGGTAGAATCTCTCGCGCCGATTTTACCACCTAAGTTAAGTAGCAAATTACAAACAGTCTCGTCTCTAGCGGATAAATCCTTAAAGGAACTAGCAGAAATTGATTTAGACGAAATTGGCGACTTTGATTTGCGACCTGCAAGGATTCATGTTGGTTTAAGCTTTGTTGGTTTTGCGGCGTTAATGACAGTCATACTGTTGCTGCATTTCAGCACTCTACATTTAGAATTACGCACAGTTGAGCAGATGAGACAATATTGGTATCAATATGTCTGGTTTGTTTGCTTAGGTGTAGCGGGATTGTTTGTCTTAGGACGAGAAGCGATGCGTCCTATCCGTAAGCCCCCAAAGCGGAATTCAAAATTCAAAATTCAAAATGAATAGATTGTCAGCATTTCGTTCGTTTAGAATGGCTAGTTGATTACGCTATGCTGCGATCGCGATTTGCAAGCATATAGTGCCTTGATAAAAGCTGTTCTCTGGAGAGATTGACTATTATTGACAGATTTGCTATTATTATATCGATAAGGAAGATATATGTTAAACATGTTTATACCGAAACAATAAACCGCTTGCTGTCAGCAAGCGGTTTTATGCTGTTTTACCAAATAGATGGAATTAAACAAGTTTCAAATCGGGATACTCAGCCAATAAATCATCAGAAGTTAGAGTATCGCCTTCAGCTTGAGGAGTCCAAAGTACCTCAATAGCTAAGAGTTGATCGCTAGGAATGCCACCAATTTGTCGTAAAGCTTGACGCAAATCATCAGCACTGTTCACCTGAGGAATTGCAGACTTACCCAGAGTAGCCACTAACAAGGTGACGATAATATATTCCCCAGGGCCAGAGGTAATTAAATCAGTGGGATTTTCAGGAGTTTCAGCACCAGGTAGAGCTTCTTTAGCCAGTGCTGCTCGGAGTTGGTTGTTAACGTTAGATAATGTTTCTTCGCTAAATTTGCTGCGTTCTGCTAGTGAGAGACGGTTGAACTGAGCTTCAGCTGAATTCAATTTAGCTTGTTGTGTACCACCACCAACATATACCCAGTATTCTGGATGGCGAAGTAAAGCTAGGCTAGTTTCTTGCAGAATTTCTGCTCTTCCTTGTGGGGAGTTAGTATCAGCAGTTTCAGCAATGCGATCAAGTTCGCCTTGTAAACCACGTGCTTGAGCTAATAAACCAACTTGCAAGCGAGTTACAGATACAGCGGGATTGCTGCTATAACCTCCATCTTCGGTGATAGTGTCTCCACCGCTAACCCGGCGAAAGGCTTGAAGCAAGAAATTAGCGATCGCAATAAAGATTAAGATGCTAAACAATCCGCCAAATCCTCCTCCAATACCCCAAAAAGGAATAAGAAAAGGAAATCCAAAACCACCACCACCAGGATAATATCCTCCGCCAGGAGGCGCATAGGTGCGAGGTGTATAGGTGCGGCTAGAAGGTACTCTAAAGGAACCGCCACCGATTCGTCCACCACTACGGGCGGCTAACGCTCCATCGGCGTGACCCAGTGCTAAAGTTAACACCAGGCTAAGGACAAAGACAGTTTTTAACAGCGGTGTGATGGCTAGTTGTAGTTTTTTACGCATAATAACAGTTGCTTGAAAAACGGTATTGGTGATGATTTCTCCCAACGCTGCTAGGAGAGATTTGCTTGGTCAGTAACGCCAGCCCGTAGCAAGCAAGCGAGTTTTTGATTGGCAGTAGCTCTCTGTAATATTCATCTTTATGGGCTACATATTCAATGTACCGCGTCATATCTTGCCTAGACAGCAAGCTTAGGGGGGATTTCTTGAGTAGATAACCGTACCTCAGATTCTTTTGCGATCGCCGGAATTTTGGGATCAATTAATCATTCAGAGACTGGGAAAGAGCAGGGAGGACAAGGGGAAATTACTATTACCCATGACCAAATATCCTATGGCCCATGCCCACTACACCTTGATTGGTATAAAACCTAGCCAGAGAACACAATCAAGGGACAGACGCAATTATACGCATTATTAGTAAATTTTATCAGATTTATGATGGTTTTTGGAAATTAGTTATCTAAATTACAGTAATTTGCCTTAATAATTATCAAAATTGATTTATCTGGCAAGTAATTATGGTATTTACTTTTCAAATTTCTTTAACTACCATAATTCCTTAGGAATTATTTTGCTTACTGCATCTAGCCTTTGGGGTATCTCTTAACCTAGAGGTACAAAATTTTTGGTGCTAATAGGCAGCTTGGTTAACTAATGGAAATGACTCTAATCTTTTGGCATTTTGGCACAATCTTAATTAGTTCCAAGATATTCTATTGATATAAACTAGCTTTAGTGATTCCCACAAAAGTCTATGAGCAATTGATTTCGCTGGTAGTCCCAAATTTCAATGCTTGTTAATTAAATAGACACAATTTCAGTGGTGAAAATTTGAAAAGAAAATTAACAATTTTAAATATCTAATATTTCCAAATACTCTTTCAAAAAAATACTGGCATTAGTATACTGCACGCTCTCAAATAAGGATGAAAAAATATGCTTTTATAAACAATGTATTAAAAGTTAATCAGTATTAGTGTAAATACTCTTGCCATGATGGAATTAGTTACTAATGCTAAAAACCTAATGTTAAAAAAAATATAGAGATTAGAGGTTGTTACAGGATAGCTGTTGGCGAGAATGATAAAACAGTGGAAAATTAGATACAGGGGAGGAAAATTTCCTATTGGTATTACCCAAAGGAATTTTTGCTCAATGTCCAGTGGAGGCTGCACCTTAGGCAAGTTTCCCACGCTACTTATGACCACGGAGGAAGGTAACCGTACAGGTGATGCACCAAAATGTAAAAGTCACTGCTTTGTTCTTGCAGAATTGAGGCGAGTTAAGATGTGAACAGCGTCAAATAATTATGCTTTCTGCTTCATCTTTGAGTTCACACCGAAGCGAAAAAAATTTTTCAATAAGGATAATTTATGCTCAAAGAGAGCAGTTGATTATCACTCATTTCTGCGCTCTAGTTGATAGTATGAAAAATTAAAATTTTTTAAACTATACTTATCACAATTTCTTATGGAACATATTTCACAACTGGCGGGAAATGTTAGAGAACAAACTGCATTACCAGACATTCTAGTAATATCCCGCAGTTTCTTACCACAAGAAGCAATTATTGGTGAATATATATATAATCGCTGTCTCCAAGATCCAGAGCGGGTAATTGTTTTAGCAGCTAGTTGTTCAGGTGATAAAGCATTTGATCAAGCTCAAAAGTTTCCTGTATATCGCTGGCCAATTTTGAGAGATTGGAGTTTTTTCAATCCTTTTATCAACCTTATCTATTCATTTTCACTAGCAATCAAACTTTATTTTCGCTATCGTTATCGCTATATTGAATGGGGTCATGGGTACGAATTTCCCTCACTATTACTACTAAGTTATTTTTTACCGATTCGCTTTTTTATCTACCTCCACGGGAATGATATTGTCTGTAGCTTACGTAATCCTTTATGGCGATCGCTATTTAAATTGACACTCAAGCGAGCTGAGGGAATTGTCTGCAACAGTTCCTTCACCCAGGATTATCTCAGAACCAGGTTAAGATTAGAGACTCCTACCCATGTCATCAACCCAATGGTGAGGGCGGAGAAATTCAGCCATGTGATCAATCCAGGGAATTTAGGCGAGTTACGTGCAAATGTCCGCCAGATGTATAACATTCCCGAAACAGCAGTAGTTATTCTTTCTGTGGGACAGCTTGTCAAGCACAAAAGCTTTAATCGCGTCATTGACAACTTACCACTACTACTAACTGTTGGCGTGGATGTTCACTATATAATTTGTGGTCAAGGCCCTTGTGAAGGGGAACTTAAATCTCTGGCTAATCGCTTACGAGTTGACCAAAGGGTACACTTTGCTGGAGAAATAAGCGATCGCGAATTAGCTGGGTATTATGCAGCCTGCGATATATTTGCCATGCTGAATTTAGTCGATAGCAAAGCTAGCAGTATGGAGGGTTTTGGTATCGTCTATTTAGAAGCGAGTTATTTTGGTAAACCTGTAATTGCTTCTCGTTTAGGCGGAGTCATCGATGCTATTCACCACGAAGAAAATGGCATCTTAGTTAATCCTTATTCTGGCTATGAAGTTTTTCAAGCCTTCAATCGCTTGTGCAAAGACCAACAGCTACGCGAACAACTTGGCCGCAAAGGCAAAGAGTTAGCCAAGCGCAAAACCCTTCACCGTTCGCTGTATAAGTTGGAGTAGGGAAAACAATTCAAAATTCAAAATTCAAAATTCAAAATTTTCTTGACTTTTGACTCTTGTACAGACGCGATTAATCGCGTCTCTGCAACTCTTCTATCCACCACCAACAATAGTGACAACTTCTAGGCGATCGCCTGGTTGCACTTTTGTTTGCTCCCAAAATTGGCGATGTAAAATTTCGCCGTTGTACTCTACTGCTACTAAGCGGGGGTTGAAACCTAGTTGTTGAAGTAATTCGGGTAAAGGTGTTTGGGATGAACAGCTATGCTTCTCCCCATTTACCTGAAGTGTGATTTCGTTAGACATAAAATGTCACAAATTTGGGAAATTTTTTTGATTTTGGAATTATTTAAGATTCTGGTTTAATGCGATTGAGTTGGGAGAGCAGATATTGAGTCACAAGGGTGGGTTGTTCTGCTTGCATGAGCGATCGCACTACCGCCACGCGTTGCGCGCCAGCATCAATCACGTCATTGATATTATTGGCATCTATGCCGCCAATAGCAAACCAGGGAATAGCACAATTTTTGGCAGCATAGCTGACATATTGTAAACCTGCTGCTGGCTTACCTTCTTTGGTCGGTGTTTCATACACTGGCCCTACACCAATATAATCAGCACCTTCCGCCAGTGCCGCTTGCATTTCTTCCAAATTTGTGGTTGAGCGACCAATTATCCGATGGGAACCGAGTAATTGTCTGGCAATCTCGATAGGCATATCTTGCTGTCCTAGATGTACGCCATCAGCATCTACTGCTAAAGCCAAATCTATACGGTCATTAATAATGAACAGTGCGCCGTAAAGGTGGCATAGTTGCCGCAGCTTTTTGGCTTGTTCGAGACGAACACCATCATCAGCCGTTTTGTCACGGTACTGTACCAAAGTCAATCCGCCTTTGAGAGCAGCTTCCACCGTTGATAGCAAATTTTCGGCTGGTGAGGTTACCAAATACAGACGCGATCGCCATAATAGTTGATGGCGTTGATAACCCAATAAATTACTTTCTAGGGTATAAACTTGATACCGCATCTGCTTAAAAGCTTTACCCATGTTGGGATCGTGTAGCTTACCATATTCTTCTAGCACCCGCATTGCTTCTTGCACGCGGCAAAAGTTAGCTTGCAACACAGATTTGATGCTAGTGCGTTTTTCCTCGTGAGGATGTGTTAAATCTGTCCCCGCATCACCCGGTGTATCTCGCGCTGCTCGCAATTCAGCTGTATGCCAATGAGCTATGTCTTGCCGCAAGCGCTTACACTCTCCAGTGAACTGAGCATTATTCAGTCCAAAGCGACACCACTCCTCAACAATTCGCAAGCCTTCACGAGCGCGATCTAAATTGGCATCTAAAATGCGGTAAACAACTTGCTGCATTTGCTCTGTTTGGCTGTGTGGCTCGACCATTACAACAACCCCATTCCTGCTTTCATCAAAAGACGGAAAATCAACTATTCTAGTAATTGTCATTGATAAAATTGCTATTTTTACTAGAAATTTACTATGCACTCAAATCGTAAGAGTAGCAAGGATTCTATCAAATTAGCAGATATACGTGTCGGTTCGGATAAAGGTAATTTAAGGCTACAATTCAGCACTCGTATTAGCCAGCAGTTTTATCGCAAGCGACAAGCTTATAAAGGGCTAGGCAGAAGTGACACTCCAGAAAACCAAAAATGGGCTAATCAAATAGCAGCAAGGATACAAGCCGACATCGATCATCCCGATGGCGCTTGTTTTGATCCAACACTTGCTAAATATTTAACGATTAAGCAATTAACCACAATTACCCAGTTACAAAATCTTATACAATCACCTCAGCTTGGTGAGCTATGGCATGAGTTTGTTGATTGGAAATTGCAAACAAGGCAGATTCAAAAAACTACTTATAAAAAGAATTTTGTTGTTTACACTAACCTAATTCAAGACTTTTTAGATTCAGAGCTTAATCGGGATACTGCGAATAATTTGATTCAGCACCTTTCCCACAAACAAAGCAATAAGCAACAAATTAAAAAGCTATTTGGCTTGTTAAGCAGTATGTGCCAACGGGCTATAAGCAATCAGCAATTAACAGCCGATTATTTTTTGGAAGTAAAAAAAACTTACGTTATATCTAAAAATACTCAGAAAATATCAAATTCTGAAGATTACAGAGCTTACACTTTGCCAGAGAGAGATTTAATCATTCAAGCATTTAGAAATTCTGAACAAGCATCTATCAGACATGGCGCTGATTTAATCGAATTTCTGTTTCTAACTGGTTGTAGGCATGGTGAAGTGTTCGCTTTGAAGTGGAAAAATATCAAACTAGATGAGGGTTTGATTCTCTTTAAAGATGCTTTTGATAGCAGTACTGGCATTACTAAGACTCACAAAAATAATGCCAATAGACTTTTTAAAATGCAAGGTATGAGCAGATTAATGAATTTATTAATTAAATTATATGGTAATGAAAAAAAGGATAATGAATTAGTTTTCAAAACTATTTATGGTAAGCAATATTCAAGTAATACACTGACAGATATATGGGCTGGTAATACTGTTAATATTAGAGGTAAAGTTTACCACTATCCCGGGGTGGTAAAAAAGTTGGCAGAAGACAAACAACTAGATTATTTGAAACCATATTCTACCCGTCATACTTTTATTAGTATCCAAGCGAATAATGGAGCTGACCTCAAATTGCTAGCTAATAGCTGTGGCAATAGTGTTGAACAGATTATCAAACATTACTTGCATTTCGATCATCATGCCACATTAAAAGATATTTAATCTGAATTTTAAAATGCCCAAAATAGCTGAGCTACAAGAGATTTAGCCATAATCACCATATTGTCGATAGAAAATATGTTGTTTGCCTATTGCTTTTTACTAGCAATACCTGCAATTATCTTATATACCACGTGCATATACGGTATTTCCATAGAATCACCGTAGATATTTTAGAGGAGGATCTGGAATGAGTCTGTGGCCGCACCCCCGCAAGCGATCGCAACTGAGTATTGAGCGAATCATCACTCGGTTTAAGCTAAATTCGCTCAAAGGCTTTGTATCGATGTTTTTGGTAGGGACAATGTTGAGTGTGTCCCTCGCCGCTTGCTCTGGTGGTAGTAATAATACTGCCACAGAAACCCCTGCGGCTAGTAACGTTGCTGCTAACAAACAAAATGTTGAAGTAACTCTTGTTTCTTTCGCCGTTACCAAAGCAGCACACGAAGCTATTATTCCTAAATTTGTAGACAAATGGAAGCAAGAACATAACCAAACTGTCACCTTTAAACAAAGTTACGGTGGCTCTGGTTCTCAAACTCGTGCTGTAATTGATGGCTTGGAAGCAGACGTTGTCCACTTAGCGCTAGCTGCGGATACCCAAAAGATTGAAAAGGCGGGACTAATTCAACCAGGATGGGAAAAGGAAGTTCCTAACGATGGTATTGTCTCTAAATCTGTAGCAGCATTAGTAACTCGTCCAGACAATCCTAAAGGTATTCAAACCTGGACTGATCTAGCAAAAGATGGTGTCAAATTAATTACCGCCGACCCCAAAACCTCAGGCGTTGCTCGTTGGAATTTCCTGGCATTATGGAATTCAGTAATTAAAACTGGTGGAGATGATGCTAAAGCCTTAGACTTTGTGACCAAGGTCTATAACAATGTGCCTATCTTAACTAAAGATGCTCGTGAAGCTACAGATGCTTTCTTTAAACAGGGTCAAGGTGATGTTCTGATCAATTACGAAAACGAAATTGTCCTAGCAGAACAAAAAGGTGAAAAAGTCACTTCTATTATCCCGGATGTGAACATATCTATTGATAATCCGGTTGCCGTAGTCGATAAAAACGTTGACAAACATGGTAACCGTGAAGTTGCTGAAGCTTTTGTAAAATACTTGTACACTCCAGAAGCGCAACAAGAGTTTGCCAAATTAGGATTTAGACCTGTAGATGAGACAGTAGCAAATACTAAAGAAGTTGCAGACAAGTTTCCTAAGGTGAAAACTTTAGGTACAGTTAAAGACTTCGGTGGCTGGGATGCAATCAACAAGAAGTTCTTTGCTGATGGTGCAGTTTTTGACCAAATTCAAGCCAAAAATAAACGGTAGGGTAATGGGTAATGGGTAATGGGTAATGGGTAATGGGAAAATGACCATTGACCCTTGACCCTTAACCCTTGACCCTTGACCTTTAAGCTTTGACTGTTGACCCTTGACGCTTTTGACTATGGCTATATCTCCTTCTTTTGAAGTTGACCGCGAAACTCCCGGCTGGAAAAAGTTTCTTAATAAGTTACGTCAGATTCCCTGGACTTGGCGAATTACTTTCGGCTACCTCTCAGTAATGTTATTTCTCCCGATCGCGGCGATGTTTCTGAAAGCGAGTACGGAGCCGCCAGCTAGATTTTGGGAAATAGCTACTAGTCCTCTAGCACTAGCTACTTATAATGTCACCTTTGTGACCTCATTGTTTGCTGCTCTGCTCAATGGAGTTTTTGGGACTCTGATAGCATGGGTTTTGGTGCGCTATGACTTCCCCTTAAAACGGATCATTGATGCTACCGTAGATTTACCGTTTGCCCTGCCGACATCGGTAGCAGGTTTAACATTAGCGACAGTATATAGTGATAATGGCTGGATTGGTTCACTGTTAGCACCATTGGGGTTGAAGGTCTCATTCACCCGTACAGGGGTTGCGGTAGCAATGATTTTTATCTCGCTACCATTTGTCGTGCGGACAGTACAGCCTGTACTTCAGGAAATGGAACATGAAATTGAAGAAGCTGCTTGGTCATTAGGAGCTTCTCAATGGCAGACTTTTTGGAAAGTAATTTTACCGCCTTTATTTCCCACAATTCTGACTGGTATTGCTTTGGGTTTCTCCCGTGCAGTTGGGGAATATGGCTCTACTGTAATTATTTCTTCTAATACACCGTACCAAGATTTAATTGCACCAGTATTAATTTTTCAACGCTTAGAGCAGTATGACTATTCTGGTGCAACTGTCATCGGCATGGTTTTGCTGACAATTTCCTTGGTGCTGCTTTTAGCAATTAATCTCTTACAAGCCTGGTCAAGAAGATATGACGGTAAATGAGCCAAGTTTTCACTCCACGCCATCTGAGAAAGCTACAATCAAGCCTAAACAAACGAAGAGTTGGGTACCAGCGCTGTTAATTGGAATTGCGATCGCCTATTTAGCTTTGGTGCAATATATCCCAGCACTCAATGTTTTTATTCAAGCCTTTAGCAAAGGCATAGGCCCGTTCTTTGCCAACTTATCTAAACCCGCCTTTCTCCACGCAGCTTGGCTAACACTGTTATTAGCGCTGATATCTGTACCGCTAAATACAGTCTTTGGACTTTGTGCGGCTTGGGCGATCGCCCGTCACAAATTTCCTGGTAGAGCTATAGTTTTAAGTATTATTGACCTGCCCTTTTCTATCTCGCCAGTAGTAGCAGGATTAATGATTGTGCTGCTTTATGGGCGCAATGGCTGGTTTGGCCCTTGGCTGCAAGCACATGATATTCAAATTATCTTTGCCTTTCCAGGGATGGTACTAGCTACATCATTTGTAAGTATGCCCTTTGTCGCCAGGGAAGTAATTCCCGTTTTGGAAGAATTTGGCAGCGATCAAGAAGAAGCAGCCAGAACATTAGGTGCAAATGATTGGCAGACATTTTGGCGTGTTACCTTACCTAGTATTCGTTGGGGTTTACTTTACGGCTTAATTCTCACCAATGCCAGAGCAATGGGTGAATTTGGTGCAGTTTCGGTTGTATCTGGCAATATTGCTGATAAAACCCAGAGTTTACCGCTATTTGTGGAAGATGCTTACAAACAGTATGAAACTGAAGCCGCATTCTCTGCTGCTGTACTTTTGGCACTGCTAGCAGTTGTCACCCTCGTATTGAAAGAAATTCTAGAACGCAAGACTCGCATTAAAGATGTGGAATAAGTTGGCAGGGTATTAGGGGTAATGGGGACTTAGGAGGCAGGGGGGCAGGGGAAAAAGTCTTAATTCCAATTACCCATTACCAAATGACAAATGACAAATGACAAATAACAATACACTTACCAAACGTATTCGAGTGAGAATTCCTAAGGACTATCACCAAGAACCTGTAATTTCGCGTCTTGTCTCTGACTATGGTGTAACTGTGAATATTACTGCGGCAATTTTGGGAGCTAATGCTGTTGGAGATGGTTGGTTTGACTTGGAACTACAAGGAACAGATACTCAAATTCAAAGTGCCCTTACCCATCTTCATGAATTGTCTTTACAAGTCTGGGATGATAATAGCCCAGGTAATTGGTAAAGTGTTATATAATTAGCGCTCTTTGATCAATCTGATGCAATTTATCAAATAGCTCTCAAGTTTTAAGCAGTTACAGCAATTTCAGATAAATGAAGTATATGGGTAGGGGCACAACATGTTGTGCCCCTACGATTATCTATACTCTGTCCAAATTTTCTCTTGCTAAATCAATTTAATGTTTTCAGCAGTAACTTAATTGGCACGTATTTATTTAGTTTAAATATGCATAATTAGTAAAAGGTGGCAACCTCCAGCGATGGTAAAGCGTCTCATCTTTAGTTGTAGATGCGATAACTCCAAAGCGTCAAAAAGATAATAATGTGATTAAACGATAGGCATGAAATTTAAAGTTTTACTTGGCTCTTTACTTTCCCAGATCAAAGGACAACATTGGTGGGTAACTTTCCTGTTGTGGATAGCCTTGGTTGCACCAGCACAAGCATCTGTAATTTTACGTGTCGCCATTGAAAGAGATGTTAATCAGGTAAAAGTTGGTAGTTCGACACCAGCAAGCATCAAAGATAGTACTGGTAGGGCTTTAGGGCAATTACCAGCGATGAATTCATTTTATGCCCAAGCTGTTCCTGGGGGAGTAGCTTTGGACAAATGGCAATCTGGTTTATTTTGGATTGAGCCAACAGGTAAAGGATTCGTTTATATTGGCGATCGCTGGTATCGCGGTAGAACTTTAGTTGTTGCCACAGAAAAAGGCTTAAGTGCGGTCAACTGGGTAGATATGGAAGAATATCTCTACAGTGTGATTGGTGGTGAAATGGATGCCCAATGGCCCCAAGAAGCACTCAAAGCCCAAGCGATCGCCGCCCGTACCTATGCTCTTTACGAACGTGAAAAGCAACGTAATCGTAATCCCATTTACGATTTAGGTGATACCCCCGATCGCTGGCAAATTTACAAAGGTGTTAGTAGCGAATCTCCTACTACCTACGCCGCAGTAGATGCTACAGCTGGACAGGTACTAACTTACCAAAACCAAATCATTCTCTCGGTTTTCCACGCTTGTTCTGGCGGACATACTGAGAATGTTGAAGATGTTTGGCTGAGTAAAGAACCTTATCTGCGTGCAGTTCAAGACTACGATCAAAATATCAGTGAGTGTAACTGGGTGAAAACCTTCTCACCTGCTGAAATTAGTTCCCGCATTTCTGGTGTAGGTAATGTCAAGGATATGGTTCCCGAAGCCTTTTCACCATTCCAAAGTGTCAAAGTTCTCAAAATTATCGGCGACAGGGGTACGAAAGTTCTACAGGGAGAAGAAGTGCGGACTGCACTCAGGCTGAAAAGTACCCGTTTTCGTGTCAGTAAAGCAGCCGATGGCAGTTTTGTTCTCCAAGGTTTAGGTTTTGGTCATGCTTTAGGGATGAGCCAATGGGGAGCCTACAATTTAGCTCGACGCGGAGCAAGCCACCTACAAATTTTGGGTCATTATTACAAAGGTGTGGCCCTAACACCGATTCAAGCGAAGTAGTTCTCTTCAAGCCAATCTCTTTATTTGTGATTCAATTAGTAGGGGTACAAAGCTTTGTACCCCTTTGTGTATTTTAAAAATCATACCAATTTACAATAGTTTTCACCTATTTGCTCTACATCTGTTTGGTATTACTAATGACAAATTTTTTATGCCTTTTGCCAGATGTTTCAAACAAAATAATACATAATTAAAAAAAAGCTTCTAGTAGGTCTGGTACTAGAAGCTCGTCAAACTATTGCTTGGTAATTGCAGTATATGCATTTATGATTAACTGTCTCTTCTACTAGAAGCATTAGGCTCAACGTTTAACGACTGTTTCTAAAGAAATGGAATTGCCAAAAAAGAGTTTGACTTCTCCTTTACGGTATTAATCTACTTTCAACTTAGGGTAGAAGCACAATATTTAATTCCTATCTAGTATTAAGAGCGTAGCAACAAACTGCAGTCTATCTGCTTTTTAACTTATGGACTTTAAGTACAGGTGGAAAAATGGTAGCCCGCCAAGTCGAGATCAAGCTGCGAAAAGCGAGCATTTGTTAGATGAAAGCCAGTTTGAGAACGAACAAGACCGTTCATTAGCTGAAAACATGGCAAGGAAACATTTGAACGTACCTTTATCCACTGCCGATCAAGACCGATCTATATTGCCACAAGCTGCTCCACCAGAACAGAGGCAGAAGTAATATTCATTGGCGAGCAAAATTAATTTCCTTTAGCAAGCTTATCTAGTAATTAATTTTTAAAGCAACTCGCCTTTGTTTGTTATTGGCCTTTGTTTGTTATTGGTTGAAGCGGTGGAATGCTCACTATCCTTAGAAGAATCACTAACTCCTAAGCTATACCTGCTTATCCCAATTTGAGAAGCTATTGCCAAACTGAGAAAGAGATATTAGCTGAATGCGTTCGTCATTTTGGGCAGCTTCTTTTTCTGATTGGGTATTATAACCCCAGTCTGCCAAGAAAAGTTTGACATCTACAAGGTCTGATTGCTGTTGAACTAATTGCAATGTCTTGAGCCTATCTTCTACAAACCAAAGGCTTACTGGCTTTTGGGTTGCTGTCTGAATTAATTCGCGGAGAATTTCGTATTTAGGACGTTTTTCTTCTTTGCCAAAAATCTCTTGAGAAGATAAATCTACTCCTTCTTGTTGCAGTAATTGCTGCACAAAACGTCCTTCTTTGGTGGTGACAATATATAAGGTGACAGCACTAGCAATAGTTGCTTTGATTTTGTCGATTACGCCAGGATAAAATCTATGCAGACTTAACCAGCCATTCAAATCAGTCTCAATCCATTTATCTCGGATATTATCTAGTGCAGCAGCAATTTCTCTTGCTTGAAGCTTGTGGTCTAACAATATTTTGGGGGCAATAGTTACCCATCCTTGCAGAATATTCTCATCTGCAATTCCTTCTACTAATGCTTTGATTAAAACAGGCATTTCCCAGCCTGTTTCAATCACAGGTCTTAGCCGATAAAATCTCGAAGCTAAATCATCGGCTGGTGTATTGCTAGCAGGCGACCAGATTTGACAATAGGTGCGCCATGCTACCTCAAAATATTCAATTAGTCCATCGCAAATCACTCCATCAAAGTCTAAGGCTAAAATTGTGGGACTACTTGCGGTCATGGTTTTGAGGATGAAAACTGCTTTGGTAAGCTTATCCGATCCTGCAACAATTTTTCTGTATCAATGCTAGTGCATCGCGGCAACAGTTTCTAACCAGTCGTGATGGTAGTGCTGAGTCCTGAGTCCTGAGTCCTGAGTTGAATTTTGTACTGATTAGTTATTTCTGCCAGTCTGTACTAGTTGTCATTTTTTTCTGACCAGTCCACCGGTTCTTGTGTAACTTCCTTTGATTGCAGAATGTCTAGTGCATCTTGGTCTGCCATTTCGATAATTGCTGCCACATATTGCCGTACCTGTTCAGCAACATCGGGTTTCCATTGACGCAATTTTGTATCTAGAGTTTCCGCTAAAGCTTCCATAGATACCTCTACGATGAATGAGTGTGGTGCCTAGTACCATGTTAGAGTATCTCAGCCAGAGGTTGCTGAAAGGTTACCTTTTTAATTAGCAAATTGGAGAACTAAAATAGTCAAGTTACATACTATACAAGCATTAGAGTAAATTTTGACTTGTTCAGATGGGCAGTATCCAATATATTCGCTGCAATTAAGCTAATTTGTTAAAGTATACACTCATGCATATTTCAATGTGCTATCTACTGTAGTTAAAAATTACGAGATAGAGGGTCAAAATTTTTCTCTAAGTGGGATAATGAAAATAATGTTTGAAAGGTGATAGTGGCAAAATTTCAGCCGTTAATAATTGTGTGTTTTCCAACAATTAATCTTACTTATTTACTCTATTCATGGTCGAAAAATTAAAATCACTAGTTTGGCGTAACAATTTTACAAAAATAAATATTTATTTACTAATAAAGTCAGTAATTTGCGAACTGCGACATATAATGTGCGAATGTACTTGTCGCTCTACAAACAACAATGAAAGAGGCTTGGCTAGGCCAAGCCTCTGTATATACCAAGCATTTACTACACCATGCTTAATTTAGACTTAGTCTGACTCTAGTTCATCATCCTAGAGGATGTGTGCAAAAAGCCTGAAGACAGATTAAAAGGTTCTTTCGTACCTGTTATGTCAAATTATTAGTTAAACATCAAAACTGGCTTGAAAAATATAGGTAAAGAACCCCAAACCACGCAAAACGCCTAACAGGTTATTAAATAATGCCTATTTTTATTGTGTGGCAAGGATTTCATGCGTATTGGATATACTACAAGATTGTGCATGTTCCATACAAAGAATTTATTTGTCTCATCCCCCTCATCTCCCTCATCCCTTGTCTATCCTAAGAAGCCGTTGACTGCAACTCCTCCAGCCGCGCTAGTACTTCTGCGCTGTGAATATTGGGATTGACTTTAACGAAAGTCTCACGCAGAATCCCATCTGGATCGATGATAAAACTGTGGCGCATAGAAACGTAACCAATCCAAGAACCATAGGCTTTACTAACTGCGCCAGTCGTATCTGCCAAAAGGGGGAATTTTAAACCTTCTGAATCACAAAATTCCGCATGAGAATCTACATCATCAGCGCTGACTCCAATAATTTGAGTATTCTGGGCTAAATATTTGGGTAAGTCTTGCTGAAAACGCCGCGCTTCTATAGTGCAGCCAGAGGTGAAGTCTTTGGGATAAAAATAAAGAACTACCCACTTACCACGCAAGTCCGAGAGAGAAATGTTACCTTTGCCTGTGTTAGTAGGCAAGGTAAACTCTGGTGCAGGTTGATTAATAGCAGGTAGTTTTCCACCCAGCGCATCAGCAGTTGGAGTAGAGTTCAGCCAGCTAATGACAGCAACACAGCTAGCAAATATTATGCTTAAAAAATTGCGACGAGAAATCATGGTACAGATAAGAATGATAACTTAACATAAGTTTACAATTCTTGTTCACTGTTCTTCTGATTCTGGCTGAGATTCATCTGGGACATCTGTACTTTCTATGTATTGACTATCAAGCAGAAAAGCCCCTTTAGCAAAGCGGATACCCCAATATCCCCCAGGACGATGATCCATCACTATACCTTCTTCTCCAAGCTGAATCACATTCGGGGGGCGAAGCATAGGCATAGGTTCCGCAGTTTTGACGTAAGGCGGTAGTGCTACAACACGTACTTTACTACCAATAATGAATTCTTTAGACATTTTGATCCAACAAAGAGTTTTGAATAACTCATAACTCAAAACCCCCAGCAAAAGCTAGGGGTCGATGCAACAAGTAAAATCAACAGACAGGATTAATCACGTCTCTACGGCTATTTTAATTATTTATTCTGGGCTATACCAAATAAAACTTGCACCTCAGTTAAAGGTATGTGCCAAAATAATTCTGGTTGCCAAGTATCTGGATCTAAATGGGAATGATAACCGCGTTGGTATGCTTGCCAAAGTCTGTCCCAACTAAACTGTTGTCGATGATTTTGGTGTCTTTGGATGGCGCGTAATAGTCCCAACCCCAACATAAAATTAATGGGGCTAAACTTGGTTCCCAAGATAAAAGCCTGTATTTCTGCTTCTCCAATCAAGTCTGTACCATAGCCTGTAATTGCATGAATACCATCGTGGAGTTGTTTGCGACGAGGGCCTGTAGTGAAGGGTTTTAAGTTATTTTGCTCCAATAAATCTGCCCAAGCTCTGCCAAAAGTGCCTTGAGGAAGTAATTGCAATTTCTCGATGTATACTATTTGCGGCACAGCTAGCCCTTTGGCTTCAGCTTTACGGTCAAGTAAATCTAAGAGTTGTTGCAGGCGAGGAATGGTATTTGAGGAAGCAGTGTCAGGTTGCATCATCTTCTATTTGTAGATTGTGATATGCAAATTCCCAACTTCTTTGCTAAAGTTGGGAATTTAGTTTTTAACAATGGTTTAGAACAAACAAACAACCAAGATAATCTTAGGAATTAACACTTATTTTTGATGCGGTAGAAAGTGGTAGTAAGCCTTTATTTAAGATTTTACTTATGGTTGTTGTGTGCCTTGGTTAGAATTACGTTGTTGCCAGCGTGCACGTGCATTCTCACGCATTTGCTGTAATTTTGTGCGTTGTTCTGGAGTCAATACTGCTTGAATTTTTTGTTGTGAAGACTGCATAATTTGCTGGATTTGGGTTTTTTGAGCTTCTGTTAAATTCAGAGACTCAAAACCTTTCTTACCAAATTGACCTGGCTGTTGACCTTGGGGACGTTGTGCACCTTGTGCGCGACGCTGACCTCTTTGCGCTTGACGTTGCTCAAATTGCGCTTTTAACTGGTCTTTTTGTTCTTGGGTAAGAATTCCTTCAATTTGGGTGCGGGTATCACGGCGAATTTGCTGAATTTGGGTTTTTTGTGCATCAGTTAACCCTAATTGTTGCCAAGCACCTTTATTTGGGCGTTCTCCACGTTGTCCATTGGTATTTTGTGCAACTACTTGCTTATGTCCAGAAAAACCTCGTTGCGCTTGAGCGGCAAAGGGAGTTGCTGTTAAAGTTAAAGCGATCGCACCAGCTACTAAGGATAATGTTTTAACTTTCATGATTGACCTCGTGTGTTGTTTCCTTTTCTGATGTCATCATCATACGAACTCATCTTCAGTCAATACATGAGGAAAAAGTCACGGATATACCCATGACTTTAGTCATTATTCCTTCATGAGCAATCATACTAGTCATTTCAGGTAAATTAAACTAAGGTGAGAAAACTGCTGATTTAGCCGTTTATTTTTGTATTTCTATTTAAAAGGCTTGCAGTTCAATCGGTGTATGCACGTAAATAAAAATCATGTTTTGAGAAATTGCCAATAAATAAAATATTAGAAAAAACTTGAATATTTAAATATATTCGCTCATAACTTAAGTAAATAATTTTATAAACCAAATCTAATTCACTGTTATTTTTATGAAACCACCAATACAAATTAACAATCATCCATTTCGATTTCTACTTTATCTAGAGTGGATACTTTTAGCACTTGCTATGCTAACTGCGATCATGCCATCACCACCACCGCCACGTTTTGCTGGCAAGTTTCACGAACCCAGCCCTGAAAATTTAATAATTGCAACTGGCTGTTTAATTATTTTTGGTTTAATGGGTTTGAGATTACCTACAGGAAACCAAATCAGCAAAATAGTCTTTACAGCTATTGAAGTTTTTTTCATTTTTACTACTGGTTTTGTAGGTGGTAGGATTTCTCGGCTTTTTCCTTTTATCTATATGATTTTAGTAACTCGTAGTTGCTTAATTTTTCAGTTACCAGGGCGTTTAATAGTTACATTTATCTCGTTTATTTTATTTTGGTTAACACTACAGCGCAGATTACATAATTTTCCTCCAACACCCCAAATACAAGAGCGTGTACAATTTTTCACTCTAAGTTTATCTTTATTGTTTGGCTTAAGTTTAATTTTTGTATTAATGCTCATGAATACAGTATTATCCGAACGACAAAGTCGCGAAGAATTAGCTGTTGCTAACGAAAAACTGCGTCAATATGCTCTCCGAATTGAGAACCAAGCAACTTTAGAAGAACGTAATCGGATTGCTCGGGAAATTCATGATTCTTTGGGGCATTCATTAACAGCATTAAATCTGCAATTGGAAACAGCCTTAAAGCTTTCGCAATCTAATCCTAATAAAGCTCATGATTTCTTAAAAAGAGCGAAAGAATTAGGTTCTAAAGCCTTGCAAGATGTTAGACAATCTATTTCTACGATGCGTTCTCATCCCTTGCAAGAGCAATCCTTAGAACAAGCAATTAATCAACTATTAGAGGATTTTCATCATGCAAATGGCTTTTCACCAATTTGCTTCATTAACTTAGATAATCCTTTACCCAGCGAAATTAAGATTGCCATCTATCGCATTATTCAAGAATCATTGACAAATATTTCTAAATATGCGAAAGCTACAGAAGTTAGAATAGAAATAGATAGAAATCCTAAAGGTTTACGTTTAACAGTTCATGACAACGGTCAAGGTTTTGACTTTAAGCAAAATACTACTGGGTTTGGCTTGCAAAGTATGCGCGCTCGCACTTTAGCAATTGGTGGTGTATTTAACATTATCAGTACACCTGGAGAGGGTTGTAAAATTATAGTTGATGTTCCTCTAATGAGGCTGAATAGATGATTAAAGTATTACTAGTAGATGACCAAAATTTAATTCGTCAAGGATTAAGAGCCTTATTAGAGTTAGAGACAGATTTAGAAATTGTTGGCGAAGCAGAAAATGGAGCAATAGCACTGAATTTAATTGCCGAATTGCAACCGAATGTAGTATTAATGGATATCAGAATGCCCATCATGGATGGGGTTGCAGCTACCAGAGAAATTCAAAAGAATTTTAGCGGTATTAAAGTTTTAGTATTAACAACTTTTGATGATGATGAATATGTAAAAGCAGCACTCCAGAATGGTGCAATGGGTTATTTACTCAAGGATACACCTTCAGAAGAATTAGCTTTTGCAATTCGTGCTGTTCACAAAGGTTACACTCAATTAGGGCCAGGAATAGTCAAAAAATTATTGACGCAGTTTCCCACTTTAGAACCAACCCCACCGCCAGAAATTCCGCCTAGTTTAGCAGAACTTACTCCCAGAGAAAAAGAAGTTTTACGTCTAATTGCTCAAGGCGCTAGTAATCGAGAAATAGCCCAACAACTCTACATTTCTGAGGGGACAGTCAAAAACCATGTAACCAATATGTTGAATCGTCTCAATTTACGCGATCGCACTCAAGCTGCCATTTTTGCTAATACATTTTTAGCATATCTAAATGATAGCGATTCATAATTAAGTAGGGCGGTGCAATTAAAGATAACTAGCCAGGGCTGTCATTTGTCATTGGTCATTGGTCATTGGTAAAGGTTTCAAGGCTATTTACGTTTCATAATATAGTTTGGTTTATTTCCATCGACTTACTTAATTAAAATTATTACTAATAACTAAAGTTTATTTATTTTATTCAATATTTAAATATGGACAAGACAGTAACTTTATATCGCCCTACTGGCCCCAAAGAATTAGAACTAGTTAAACAAAGCGGCTATACTAAATGGCCTCCCAGATTACCCGAACAACCTATTTTTTATCCAGTGACAAATGAGCAGTATGCTCAAGAAATTTCTACTAAATGGAACGTCAGAGACAGCGGCGTGGGTTATGTGACACGCTTTGAAGTTAAAAAAGTATTTATGGATAAATATGAAATTCATCAAGTAGGCGCTTCATATCATACAGAATGGTGGATTCCTGCTGAAGAGTTAGAAGAGTTGAACAACAACATTGTGGGTAAAATCGAAGTTATTGGAGAATTCCGTAATTCTTAATTTAGATAAAATAGAATGCTTGGCATTTAATTAAATAATGCCAAGCATTCTACTTTTAAAATCCCTTTAATCACTTTGATATCTCTAAATGATTTAGCAATCACCTCTTCACAAGAAATATCAATTTGGGATTGATTGATAGAAATTAAATCTTCAATTGAAGCGCCATAAATAATTTCGGAGATACCAGTCCAAACACAAGCCGTTGCACACATAGGACAAGGTTCACCAGTGGTATATATGGTATACCCTGCCAAAGAAGGATTTTGAATTTTAGCTGTTAAACTACGAATAACATTAATTTCTGCATGAGCAGATGGATCGTTATCTTGTCTTACAGTATTATGACCTACGGCAACAACTTCGTTATCTTTCACAATCACTGCGCCATAAGGTGTATCACCTTTTTTTGCTTCTGCGATCGCTAGATGCATAAAATATTCATGAGCCATATTATTTAAGGAGTTAAAAAAGATACTTGTTAAGAATATCGCATTTTAAATGTTGTTTCTACGAAATACTGAAAAATAGCTAGGGTTAAATATGTTACTTAGCAGAGAAAAAGCCGAATTCTATTTAACAGACATAGAAACACCACTGGGACAAGTAATTAACTTAACTATCGCCGGATTGGTTCTTTTGTCTTCAGGAATTTTCGTAGCAGAAACTTATAATATTCCTGATTCCCTCCGTTTCCAATTACAAATTATTGATACTGCTATATTTATAATTTTTGCAGTTGAATACGCAATCCGTTTATGGAGTGCAGAAAATAAGGTTAAGTACTTTTTCAGTTTATATTCCATTATCGACTTAATTGCTATCTTGCCATTTTTTCTGGGAGCCGTAGATTTAAGCTTTATTCGTTTATTACGATGGTTTCGGATTTTAAGGTTAATCAGGTTTATAGATAAAAGATTTTTCTTTGGTAGTGTGAGTACTGAAGATGGTGTAATATTTGCACGAATATTATTTACCTTATTTGCAATTATATTTGTTTACTCTGGCTTAATTTATCAAGTTGAACATCCTGTTAATCCCCAAGGGTTTGCCACTTTTTTAGATGCATTGTATTTTTCGATTGTCACCATGACAACGGTGGGTTTTGGGGATGTGACACCCGCTTCAGAGTTAGGTCGCTGGTTAACAGTATTGATGATTTTGACGGGTATTGCCCTAATTCCTTGGCAAGTTGGTGATTTAATTAAGCGATTGGTAAAAACTGCGAACCAAATAGAAGCAAATTGTTCTGGATGCGGTTTGGCTTACCATGATGCAGATGCTGGGTTTTGCAAAAGATGTGGAACCAAGTTACCTGTGATGAGGATTGATTAAATTTGTATTCAAAAAGTCGGGGATCTGCTTACCAACTTTTGCTGCAAATCCTCCATTTCTTTGTTAAGTCAAAGGACGATGGTGCAAAATTGGGATTGAGCGATGCAAAAAGAGAATATTTAGCTCAACTTTCTGTCCTGCAAGTCAAGCTTTTTGGCAATTACCTTAAGTATAATTGATCGATTTTAAAGTAAAAATTATTACTTCATACTGCGATCGCGCTCGGTAAAAACTTCAAAACTTTATTTTGGTGTTTAAGGCGTGTTGGTTTCGTTATCCCGTTAACAAACTAGTAAAGCACGGCGTAAATAAACAGACCAGACAAAATCAACAAAACGCTTACTCTGTCTTAATGCGCGAATTTTGCATTCCGCCTTGCGTTACTAGGGACTGGTGAACAGAAGATTCGTCCTTAATTCACAATTGCTGTATGGTGGCGTTTCAGGATGCGATCGCCTCTACATCATACTGTGCGTAGGCTTAGCCCGTCGTAGACATCGCTATTTATAAAGTAAAAATGCTGGAATTGGACATTTACTTTAATAAGTAGATTTTAAAGTCTTTATCAAAAATCAGTAAAACTTCTCCGATTTACACTGATTTTAGCAGCAAAAATATTTCGGCTGCTAATTTTTTATTATTACTTTTACGTTGAAATATCATCTATCTAAAGCAGTAATTATTCTGATGCTTTCTATTGATGATTGGTTTTTAATCTAAAAAGAATTGGTTGAATTATCACAGTATTTCCAAGAAATTTTGTTAGTTTAGGGAGCAAACAAGAGTCTGAGAATTTGTTAAACCATTCATTATTGAAAATCTACGCGCATCGTTGATTTGCTAAACATGGTTACAACTAAAAGATTATGTTTGTTAGCTAGTTGATATTTATGGCGGGAAGACTAAAGCTAAAAAATAATTGAACGTTAGGCTGCATACCCTGCAAATAGCAGGAATGAGGAAATTCATTTGAATTAGGGTATAAAGCAACCCAAATAAAAATACAGTAACAAGAATGTAATTGCAGCAATCAATATTGTTAGCAATCAAATTTTCTTTTTTAAAAAACGCTGCTCACGAGGACAAAGATAATGGCGAAGAAAACAGTTTTTTTAACAGGTAACGCTGATGTTTGGGGCGGCTGGGAAAATGGCGTTGAATATGAGGTTTCTGCCTTCGAGGGTAACGATAAACTTTATGGCTATATTGGCAATGACACTCTAGATGGTGGCGATGGTGACGACCAAATCTATGGTGGCGGTGGGGATGATATTTTATTTGGTGGACAAGGACAAGACCTATTAGATGGTGGCGATGGTAATGACATTTTAGATGGTGGATTAGGTGACGATACACTGATTGGTGGAAATGGAGATGATATCGTTTTTGGCGGTGACGGCTATGACCAAATTAGCGGTGGTGCTGGTAATGATATCCTCAACGGAGACAGCGGTAATGATGTAATTAGTGGTGGTACAGGGAATGACACTATCTATGGCGGTATCGGTAATGATGTAATTGATGGTGGCGATGGCAATGATACCATCTATGGTGGTGATGGCGATGATGGTTGGATATTCGGTGGTTTAGGTGCAGACAACATCGATGGCGGATCGGGAAATGACACCATAGACGGTGGAGAAGGCGATGATACCCTGCTAGGCGGTGATGGTATTGACCTATTGATGGGTAATAATGGCAATGATTCCATCTCTGGTGGTTTAGGAAATGACAACATCGATGGTGGTGCTGGTAATGATTACCTTACTGGTGGTGATGGTGACGATAGAATTAATGGCGGCGCTGACAATGACACCATCTGGGGTGATGCTGGCAATGATCTAATTAATGGTAGTTTAGGCTTTGACACCATTTATGGCGGTATCGGTAATGATGTAATTGATGGTGGCGATGGCAATGATGTGATTGCTGGTGGTGATGGCGATGACAGCTGGTTATTTGGTGGTTTAGGGAATGACAGCATTGATGGTGGTGCAGGGAACGACACACTAGATGGTGGCGATGGCGATGATACCCTCACAGGTGGTGATGGTATTGATGTCCTCACAGGTAATAATGGCAATGATTTTATTGCTGGTGGCGACGGCGATGATAAAATATATGGCGGCGCAGATAATGACATTATCTGGGGTGATGCTGGCAATGATTACCTCAGTGGTGGTTTAGGCTTTGATACTATTTATGGCGGTATCGGCAATGACGTGATTGATGGTGGCGATGGCAATGACGTGATTGCTGCTGGTGATGGCGATGATGGTTGGTTATCTGGCGGGTTAGGGAATGACAACATTGATGGTGGTACAGGTAATGACACCTTAGATGGTGGCGATGGCGATGATACCCTGCTAGGCGGTGATGGTATTGATTTGATCAGCGGTAATATTGGCAATGATTCCATCTCTGGTGGTGCTGGTAATGACAACATCGATGGTGGTGCAGGTAATGATGTCATTGCTGGTGGTGATGGTGACGATAGAATTAATGGTGGCGCTGACAATGACACCATCTGGGGTGATCTTGGTAATGATTACCTCAGCGGTGGTTTAGGCTTTGATACTATTTATGGTGGCATCGGCAATGACACCATTGATGGTGGCGATGGCAATGATGTAATTGCTGGTGGTGATGGTGATGACAGCTGGTTATTTGGTGGTTTAGGGAATGACAACATTGATGGTGGTGCAGGAAATGACACCCTTGATGGCGGGGAAGGAGATGATACCCTCACAGGCGGTGATGGTATTGATGTCCTCACAGGTAATAATGGCAATGATTTCATTGCTGGTGGAGAAGGCGACGATAAAATTTATGGCGGCGCAGACAATGATACTATCTGGGGTGATAGCGGCAATGATTACATTAGCGGTGGCATAGGTAATGACACCATCAACGGTGGTCTAGGAAATGACACCATTGATGGTGGTGATGGCAATGATGTGATTGCTGGTGGCGATGGTGATGATAGCTGGCTATTTGGTGGTTTAGGTGCAGACAGCATTGATGGTGGTTTAGGTGCAGACACCCTTGATGGCGGGGAAGGAGATGATACCCTCACAGGTGGTGATGGTAACGATCTGCTCATGGGTAATAATGGCAACGATCTGCTTTCTGGTGGTGCTGGCAACGATCTCATCTATGGTGGTGCAGGGAATGACACCATCTGGACAGATTCTGGCAATGACGTGATTAGTGCTGGTACCGGAAATGACACTATTGGTGGTGGTTCTGGGATTGACAACATAGATGGTGGAGATGGTAATGATTTCATTTATGGCGGTGATGGTGATGATGTTTGGTTATTTGGTGGTTTAGGCGCAGACAGGATAGATGGTGGTATAGGTAATGACACCCTTGATGGCGGTGATGGTGATGATACCCTCACAGGAGGTGACGATAGTGATGTTCTTAGAGGCGGGAACGGCAATGATGCGCTGTATGGTGATGCTGGTAATGACAACATTGATGGTGGTTTTGGACTAGACACCATTGGTGGTGGTGACGGTGACGACAAAATCAATGGCGGTGCTGATGACGATACTATCTGGGGCAATGCTGGCAATGATGCAATTACTGGCGGTTCTGGAGTAGACAACATTGCTGGTGGTTCTGGAAATGACATTATTGCTGGTGGTGACGGCGACGACAAAATTAATGGCGGCGGTGATGACGATACCATCTGGGGAGAAGCAGGGAATGATTACCTTGTTGGCTGTATGGGTAATGACACCATTGGCGGTGGTATCGGTAATGACATCATAGATGGTAGCGAAGGTAATGATGTCATTAGCGGTGGCGACGGTGATGATAGTTGGCTATTTGGTGGTTTAGGTGCCGATAAGATAGATGGTGACTTGGGAAATGATACCCTCGATGGCGGTGAAGGTAATGATACCCTCACAGGAGGAGAGGGTAATGATGTTCTCATCGGCGGAAATGGCAATGATGCCCTATTTGGTGGTGCTGGAACTAACGTCTTATATGGCTTTGAAGGTGATGATACCCTCGTAGGCGGTGACAGCACAGATATCCTCAAAGGTGGTAATGGTAATGACAGCATGGATGGTAGTGCTGGTAATGACATTATTATTGGCGCTGCAGGAAACGATTACCTTAGGGGTGGTAATGGTAGTGATACCATTGATGGTGCTGAAGCAGCTATCTTGAGCATTAATTCAATAGATACTCTGGTAGGTGGATTAAATGCTGATATCTTTATCTTGGGTGACAGCCTCAAGAGTTACTACGATGATGAAGACGCTAGCACTAACGGTTTGAAAGATTACGCTATCATTGAGGATTTCAACCGTTTTGAAGACGTAATTCGACTTCATGGTTCACTCGGTGAATATGTTGTTGGTGGCATTGCCGATCAATTGACAACTGTATTTAATACTAGTAATGCATCAGGTATTTATTTAGATACCGATAAAAGTGGAAGCTGGAATAATACAGATGAATTAGTCGCAGTTGTGAAGAATCTTACTCCTGGTAAATTGGTTCTGAGTGGAGATTATTTTCAGTATACCGACACACCAAATGCAACTGCTTGGCATCCCAGTAAAGATGCTGGATGGGAACTAGTATTTAGTGATGAATTTAACGGTACCAGCCTATCTCTAGATAAGTGGAACACACGCTATACTCTGCAAAATTTGTATGGAGGTAGAACCAACCCCTGGAATCAAGAATTGCAATACTACGTTGGCGACAATGAAGTCATCAATGGCACAGTTTATGATGGTTTTGAATTTAAGAATGGCATTGTCAATATTGTAGGAAAAAAAGTTGACACGCCTATCACAGCATCAATAGGTGAATTTGCCCTTGGTTTTGATGAGGTAAAAACATTTAATTACACCTCTGGAATGCTAAATACTGAAAATAAGGCAGCATTCGCCTATGGCTATATGGAAATTAGCGCTAAAGTAGCTAATGGACAAGGGCTTTGGCCAGCCTTCTGGATGTTACCTTCTTCAGGAAAATGGCCCCCAGAAATCGACATTATGGAGACAGTAGGTCAAAAAACCGACGCTGTAATTAACTCATTCCACTACTTAGACTCTGAAGGATTAAAGCAAGATACGTCATATCAAACATTCACGGGAATTGATTTCTCTAAAGATTTTCACACTTATGGAGTCAAATGGGAAACAGACAAATTAACTTGGTACATCGATCAACACGCTGTATTTGAAACTAAAAATAGTATTCCTGATGTACCGATGTATTTGTTAGCCAATCTTGCTATTGGTGGTAAATTCCCAGGCTCTCCAGATGCAACTACTCCCGCAATCAACAATTATGAGATTGATTACATTCGTGTTTACCAAGATGCATCTGGTAGTTTGTACGGTGGCTCTAATGATGATGTATTGGAAAAACAATTGGGCAGCATTTTTGGGTTAGCAGGAAATGACATTATCAAAGGTGGAATTGGGAATAATACTCTAGATGGTGGCGATGGCAATGATACTTTGATTGGCGTAAATAGTACAGTTGCTCAACCTGGTGCTGGTGAAGTAGATACGTTAATAGGTGGTGCTGGTCAAGATAAATTCGTCTTAGGTGAAAGTACCAAGTTCTATTATGACGATCGCAGTAATTTGATAACTGGTTTAGGCAGCTATGCTGTGATCAAGGATTTCAATGCAGCCCAAGATGTCATGCAGTTAAATGGTAAAGCCAGTGACTATGTACTTGGTGCAGTATCTTCTCTCAATGGTACAGGAATTTATCGGGATATTAATGGCGATCGCACTCTCAGTTCCACAGATGAGTTAATTGCAGTCGTCCAAGGCGATACAGGATTGAACTTGACGCAGAATTCTTTCTTGTACGTTTAGGTTGGGTAATGGGTAATGGGTAATTGTTATTTCTTCCTCATCCCCCCATCTCCCTCATCTCCCTCACCTTTTTTCTAGTTGTTGGTGTAGGCAAGGTGATGGTATTAATTTAAGCTGATTAAGGCGATCGCTCTTTTAAAAATGTAAATCGTGAACATCTCACCGACAAAGAGCGACAATTATCTTGCTTTTGTTAATGTCTCATCAATATATAACAATGAAGTTCAGCGAAATTATTAGCCGATTTGGTGATATTGTTACTGACCACAGCCTCAACAGCAACCCCAATAGCGATCCAGAGATTTCAGGGTTAGCATCTATTGATGAAGCGACTAGTAGCACTCTTAGCTATGTAGAAGGGCCAAAATTTTTTTCTTGGGTGGGTAAAACTAATGCTGGTGCGTTAATCCTTCCAGAGGAAAAAACATTACAGGCACAAGCACAAGAACGAAATATTGTTTGGGTAGCCACCAAAGAACCGCGCTTGTTATTTGCCAAAGCGATCGCATTTTATTATCAACCATACCGCCCCAGCCCCGAAATTCATCCCACGGCGGTGATTGACTCCACCGCAGAAATTGGTAGTGATGTTTACATTGGCCCCCATGTAGTAATTCAGCAGCGAGTAAAAATTGGCAATGGTGCGATTATTCATCCGAATGTTGTCATTTATCCCGATGTCACTATTGGCGATCGCACTACCTTACACGCTAACTGTACCATTCACGAACGCAGCCAAATTGGTGCAGATTGTTTTATTCATAGCGGTGTCGTCATTGGTGCTGAAGGTTTTGGCTATGTACCTACCCGTACTGGTTGGGTAAAAATGCAACAATCCGGCTACACTGTTTTAGAAGACCGCGTAGAAATTGGCTCTAACAGCGCAGTTGACCGCCCTGCCGTCGGAGAAACACGGATCGGTCACGATACAATTATTGATAACTTAGTGCAAATTGGTCACGGTTGCAAAATTGGCTATGGTTGTGCGATCGCCGGACAAGCTGGAATGGCTGGTGGCGTACAAATTGGTAATCGTGTCATCCTAGCAGGACAAACCGGAATTGCCAATCAAGTCAAAATAGGAGACGGTGCGATCGCATCTGCTCAAGCAGGAGTTCATAATGATGTTGCACCAGGAGAAATTGTCTCTGGTACTCCCGCCATTCCCCACAAACTATATCTCAAGATATGTGCGATTTATAATCGGCTACCAGAAATGTATAAAGCACTGAAGCAATTTCAACGTTAAGAAAAAAATAATACCAATCTTGAAAAACTCTAGCAATCCTATTTCAGTGGTGAAAAATATCGGTTTTGGCTGTTGACTGTTGACGCTTAACAGTCAACAACTATGCATGTAATATTTCACAAATCATTTAGGATTGCTATATATGACAAATTGGTAGGGGTAAAGCAGTGCTCATACGTGTCAACTTAACGCGAAACCCGCTTTGTATCAAGGTTTTTGCCCTCACCCCCAACCCCTCTCCCACCAGGCTACGGTGTACACACAAGTCCTAAA
>NZ_JACJPX010000046.1 GCF_014696315.1 Calothrix membranacea FACHB-236 | reverse complement strand
AAAGCTGTTTGGATTAGTCAAAACCAGGCGTAAGCGCCATCGAGAGATTGACGCTTACACCCAACAAATTTGGGCTTTATCTTCTTAAGTTGACACCAATGGGTACTGCCTTGCCCTCTAGAATATATTGATGTGTCGCAAACATTATTTGAATTGGTATTAAATTAGATTTTGGCAGCAGCTAATATTTTCTGTGCTTGGTCAATATTTAAACGTACTGATTGAGCAGAAACACGTAAAGCAGATTTCTCTTCATCGGTGAGATTTAATTCCAAAACACTCTCAATTCCGCCGCAACTTAAGCGACAGGGAACGCCGATAACAATGTCGTTTAAACCATATTCACCTTGAAGATATGCGGCTATGGGCAACAACCGCGACTGATTCAGCAAAATCGATTCCACCATTACGCTAACAGCAGAGGCAGGGGCAAAGAAAGCGCCTCCTGTTTGCATCAATTCCACTATTTCTGCACCACCATTACGTGTTCTTTGTACTAAGCGTTCTATGGTGGCTGCATCTAATAATTCTGTAATGGGAACACCGTTAACATTGGCATAACGGGGTAAGGGAACCATTAAATCGCCGTGGCTACCTAATACCATCGCTTTGACATCGGCTGGTAAAACCCCCAATTCGAGAGCAATGAAGGTTTCAAAGCGGGCTGAGTCTAAAACGCCAGCCATGCCCATAACGCGATGTCTAGCAACAAATCCCTGCTGGTTGGGGCGGGTTAAACCTGTAGCTTGCCCAACTAAATAAGTCATCACATCCAAGGGATTGGTGACGACAATAAAAATAGCATTAGGAGAGTGAGCGATCGCATTTTTGGCTGCTTCCACTACAATCTTGGCATTGATGATCAGTAAGTCATCTCTAGTCATACCTGGTTTGCGAGGAAGCCCGGCTGTAATCACCACAATTTCCGAACCTGCTGTATCAACATAATCATTAGTGCCAATAATCCGACGATTATGTAATTCAATGCCTCTAGACTCCATCAAATCTAATGCTAATCCTTGAGGCATTCCCGGGACTATATCTAATAAAACGACATCTGCAAGATTTTTCTCAGCAATTCTTTGGGCTAGGGTACTGCCAACCCTACCTGCACCAATAATGCTGACGCGAGGAAAACTACAAACAATAGACGGATCTGATGAATAAAACATAAGCTGGGGTAGGTAGTGCAATTTTGTATAAACAATAAGTCGTAGTAAGCATTTGAGTGCTTAAAATCAAGACTAAAACCTTTACTACCAACTTAACGTACCCCTGAAGCTTAGGTTTTATTGAAGGTGGCGAAAAAATTCATTGAAACCGACGGGAAACTCCGATCAGTGAGTGGACAAGGTTATTCTCCCCATCACTTAGGGTATTGAGCATTGATAAATTCTTCCCCATGCCCAATGCCCCATGCCCCATGCCCTATTCCCTTATTTAAATTCTTCCAATTGATCCAAACGTAACCAAATATTTGGTGTTGGAACTAGTCCAAACTTCACAAGGGCGTAATCACCTTTAACATCTACAATTTCGCCTTTGCTATCAAACAAGTAAGCCGGAAAGCGAGAATCACTGGCTTGTGCTTCTAAACTATTTTCTAATTTTTCGCGGACAGCGCGAACCATATCTCCTTTTTTAACTGCCATGAGATTCCCTCTATTATTTATCGATTGTTTTATACAGGATCTTAGCTTGCGCTAATACTCAAAAATGCAAACCTACTATTGATATGTTTCTATGCTTAAGCTTAGCTAAACTAATGCTGACATTCGGGGCAAAAATGACTGGATCGCCCTGCTAACTTAGTTCGCTTTATCACACTACCACAAACTCGACAAGGTTCTCCGGTGCGGTTGTATACTAGCGCGACACCGCCATAATTACCGTTAACACCTTTGACATTGAGGAAATTACTAAAAGTCGTACCACCAGCAGCGATACTGGCTTCTAATACTTGAATAATTGCAGTTCGCAACAGATCTATTTGCTCTCGGCGCAAATCGCTACAAAAGGTTTCTGGTAAAATTCCACTCTTGAAAAGTGCTTCATCAGCATAGATATTACCTAATCCCGCTACTACTGACTGATCTAATAAGGCAGTTTTGATAGGACGGCGGCGATTTTTGAGTTTTTGCGCCAAATATTCAACCGTAAATTCTGGAGAAAACGGATCTACTGCTAGTTTTGCTAAACCAGTGATGATACTTTCCACCGCTACATTTGGCGGCACCCACCACATTTGGCCAAAAGTACGCTGATCTACAAAACGCAATTCCTGTTGATCCCCGAAAAATAATCTCACTCGCGTGTGCTTATGTAGTGGTTCATCACGATGCAGCCATAGTAATTGACCAGTCATTCGCAGATGCGCCCCTAGCCAAGCGGGAGATGAGAGAGAATTAGGGGGCTTTCCTTGTGTTTTGGCTTGGGGATCGGGAGTTAGTTGGGCGAGGAGATACTTACCACGACGATACCAACTAGTAATAGCACTCCCTTGAATTTCATCAATAAATTCACCAACAGAAAACGGGTAGGCAATGGTGCGATCTAGCAACACATCACCACCCGTAATTTCTTGATTCAGGGTCAACTGATTGAGACCCCTGCGGACTGTTTCAACTTCAGGCAGTTCAGGCATTCAAACAGAGTTAAGCAAGCTATTTGCTTTGTGAGGATAGGGAGTAGAGAGTCAAGAAGTAACAAATTACCTCCAAGGTTCTATGGGTTGGCTTGTGACCCTAGAACTCCTCTCTATCATCCCATTAAAGAATCCCTTTGTAGCTTCAGTGCTTACTTTTTAGCTTTTGCTGCTGGAGCTGCAACTTCCAATAATTCGCTTTCAGCAAAGTTATTGGTGTTGATCCCTGCGTAATTGACATTATCAAAACGGACAATCACAGAATACTTGATACCGCTTTGGTCAATAGACGCTACGGTACCTACATCTTGAAACCAGTAGGACTCTGGTCTGAGAATACGTACTTTAGAACCACGTTGAACCATGAGTTTTTTCCCTTTTAGTTAGCAATCGCCAATGTATGAAGGCTAATTGATTTCACTCTACAACCTGACGGACGTAGCAAGAAGCATTGTTAAGTTATTTTTCCTCTTAGGGCATTGGGCATTGGGCATCGGTAATTGGTAATTGGGCATTGGGCATTGGGCATTGGGCATTGGGTAATTGGAATATCTCCCTGTCACCTTGTCCCCTCCTCTCTCCAATCCCTTTTTATAAATTGCTGTGAAATATCACTTGACAAAGGGCCCGTTATCGCTTAAGTTCGTCTCGTTCGCACATAAAACTTTAGGAAACGCTCACACTTTGCTTAGTACAAATAAACTCCCTTCATTACCTCTACCGATGCGGAGATCGTTATCTAAATAAGTGATATCCAACCATCCTTGTTGTCTATCACTGTTAATCGCAGTATCAATTGCCGTAAATTTACTACCAGCTTCAATTTCTTGAATAAAATTTTCTGGGGAATTGTAACCTAATAGACGTTGCCAACCAATGATACTTCGATTAAATTTAACTTGGACGCGACGACCTGAGAGTGGCTCAAATTTGGCAGCAACACTGACCAATCCTTCAAGATAAGGTAGGCCATATACCTCGGCTATATTGTAAACGCTAGTATTTTCTACGCGGATATACTGATAAATTTGTCCGAGTTTAAAGAAAGGTAATCGATCCAGATTTAATAGTCCCTTACTTGTGGTATATATTAATCGCCAATTACCATCAAGTAAGCTACTAGCTTCTACAGGAAGTGGTGTGGGATTAAGGTCTTCCAATGTGGCGATCGCAGCTAAAATAGCTTGTTTCTGCTTTTCACTAGCAAGTAAACCGCGATTAGTACCAGCGATCGCATCTAAGAGAGCCGTTTTTCCAATCATCGCTAATCACCTCAAAATTATCAGGATGAAATCAGCATTAAATATATAGAAATCACAAATGTATAGAGCCTAACTACATTACTATTAAACTCTTGCCATCTGTCATAAGGTAATTAAATAAATCTCTTTTGATAGATTGCGGATTATTCAACTTTTGAGTTGAATCAATAACTAAATTATCTCTTATCCAGTGATAGACTCTAAATGTCTAGTTACTCGAGTATTCTCGTTTATTGTGCGATATGTTGAATTCTCCATTACGTGAAGAACCTCGCAACCAGCGAGCTGCTGTGATTCCCTTAAAACAAGAGACTTCTCTTATAGACTGGTTACAATCCAGCGGTCGGATTATCGCGCGTGACGTTCACGAGCCTGATTTTCAGGATGAAGAAGAAGAAATCTCAGAGTTTCTTGGTGGAGAAGACGGTATCGCTGATTTTGATGATGATGACGATGATATCGCTATTGCCGAAGATTAAGTTTGATAGGTGGCATAAATGGCCACTATGATGTTCAGTTTTGTAAGTGTGGAGTGAAGGGAAATATCCGTGGACGCTAAACTATCTCCTGACCAAGAGTTAAACTTTTCTGGAATCGGTATTGCTTCTTGTTTGGCTTTAGGGCTAGGCGGGGCGGCATTGGTTTTAGATTCTGTAAATAATAGATTGCCTTGGCAGGGTATGTCTCTGACCCTGCCACTACTATTGGGTGCGCTATGTTCAGCAGCTTTAGGCTTCTGGGTGGTTCCACTGTTACAGGCACTCAAAACTGGGCAAATAATCCGTGAAGATGGCCCCCAAGCCCATCTGAAAAAAGCAGGTACACCAACAATGGGGGGTATATTCTTCATTCCCGCTGGCGTAATTATTGCCTGTGTATTGTCGAATTTTGCTACACCAGTGCTTGCGGTTTCCGCATTGACACTCAGCTATGGGTTAATTGGCTGGTTAGACGATTGGCAAATTCTCCGCCGCAAGTCGAATAAGGGTATATCCCCGAAGATGAAACTTGGTTTGCAAATTGCTTTTGCCTCAGTGTTTTGTCTTTGGCTGATGTTTAATCAACCAACAGGGATTACAAATATTGCTTTACCCTTGCTAGGTGTTTCAATTCCCTTGGGATTACTCTTCTGGCCTCTAGCTGGTTTTGCTTTAGTAGCAGAGAGTAACGCCACAAATCTCACCGATGGTATTGATGGCTTAGCTGGTGGAACAGCCGCGATCGCATTTTTGGCACTTGGTGCTGTAATTGCACCCACCTCACCAGAATTGATGGTTTTCTGTGCCGCTTTAAGTGGTGGTTGTTTAGGTTTCTTAGCCCATAATCGCAACCCAGCTCGTGTTTTTATGGGAGATACTGGTTCATTAGCTTTGGGTGGCGGTTTAGCTGCTGTAGCGTTGCTAAGTAACAGTTTGGTTATGCTGTTCATTCTCAGCGGTATCTTCTTTGTAGAAACTCTTTCTGTAATGGCGCAAGTAAGTTATTACAAAGCTACTAAAGGGCCAGATGGCAAAGGTAAGCGCCTCTTCAAAATGGCACCTCTACACCATCATTTAGAACTAACTGGCTGGTCAGAATTACAAGTGGTCTCCGTGTTTTATATCATCGCCGCATTCTTAGCCACAATCTCAATGGCGATCGCTTAATTCTCAAGCTGATTTAAGAAAAGCATTTGAAATAAAAATTATCAATCCCCACCATATGCGGGGATTTTTTTATGGGTAGTCAAGAGTCAAGAGTCAAAGGTCAAAAGTTGTTTATTCTCTTCGTCTCCTTACTCCTCCTTGTCCCCAGTCCCCAGTCCCCAGTCCCCTATCCCCTATCCCCTCACTTGGCTGACTAAATGAACCAGTTCTGGCACAATTAGTTTTTCCATTCCCAGACGCACGGCGTTACTGGAACCAGGAAGGGAGAAGATTAATTTATTTTGGTAAACTCCAGCTACGGCGCGAGATGCGATCGCACGCGAACCGATTTCTTGGTAACTTAAGAACCGAAATAATTCGCCAAATCCTGGTAAGGTTTTCTCCAGCAATTTTTCAATCGCATCATAGGTGGTATCTCGAGGTGCAATACCTGTACCACCATTGAAAATGACTACATCTAAATTTGCAGCTTGACCAAGCTGTTCTATCTGTTGTTGGATTTGTGTGGGTTCGTCTTTGATAATTTTGTAAGCTGCGATCGCATGATTAGCAGCCAAAAGTAATTCCTGAATTAACTGGCCGCTTTTGTCTGTCTCTGGAGATCGAGTATCGCTGACAGTGACAACAGCACAATTTACCGCCATTCCCGGTGCATCTGGGTGAGGTTTCGTCATACCAATTTTTCAAAATTCTACGCTGTTTGGGCATGGGGAATGGGGATTAGGGGTAATAGGAATTTCTCTGTTTGTCCCCCTCATCTCCCTCATCTCCCTCATCCCCCTCATCTCCTTTAACCCTCTAAGACTTACTAAATCCCAGGTCGTGTTCATCAGCGTATCGCTCCATGAAGCGCATAAAGCGATCCCATTCTGCGGCAGATTTCATGAGGTGAATTGCTTCTAATGCTTCTGGTCTACCGTTGACAAATCTTGCTTTGACTTCACGGGTGATGATTTCACCTTCTTGATCAATCATGTACATCCCGGTGATATCTTCGGTAGTAGTTTGAGCTAAGGCTTTAGGATTTTCAAAAATAAATGTTGCAGTACCAGTGTCACCAGTACGCGATCGCGTCAGGCGGACATCAGGAATTACATCTTCGTCTATACCTCTAGAAAATTGGATTTTTGCCATGATGAGTGAACTTAAAGTTTTGTAATGTTTAATTTAATATTCTCTCATCATTTTAGAACTAAGCAATCTAGCTATTACCAAACTTCTGTATTTACCGATAAATACTTAATTTGCTTCTCGCTCAAGTATTAAAGTTACAGGCCCGTCATTTTCTATTGCAACTTGCATCATGGCACCAAATTCACCAGTTTCCACTTTCAAACCACTGGTGCGTAATTTGGTAACAAATTTTTCATATAAATCTTGGGCTAATGGGGGGACAGCCGAACGGTCAAAGGAAGGACGGCGACCTTTGCGACAATCACCATAAAGAGTGAATTGACTTACTACCAGCAACTCACCACCAATTTCTTGCACAGATTTTTGCCAACGGTCGCCTCCTGTTTCATCAGGAAATAACCGCAATTCCAAACATTTGCGTACCATCCAGTCGAGTTCAGCATCGGTATCAGTATTGGCAATACCTACTAGTAAATTTAGCCCCCTACCAATTTTGCCAACGATTTCACCGTTAACAGTAACTTGAGATGATTTAACTCGCTGGATGATAACGCGCATAGAAAGCATGAAGGATGAAGAAATTAATATTATTAAATTACTTCATCCTTCACAATTCACACTTTAGATTTTATTATTTTCCAAATCCCTTACCCCTGCTCACAGAAGGAATGCAAAGACACTTTTCTAGTTGATTGAGTAAGGTCTCGCTATCTAAATTTTGACCAATCAACACTAGTTGGTTTTTAGGTTGACCTTTCCACTCATCATCATCCATTGTGAAGCGCTTACCGCACAGGTGGAAAATATGACGTTTGGGACTTTCCTCAAACCACATAATTCCCTTCGCGCGAAAGACATTAGTGGGTAACTGATTATCTAAGAAATATTGAAATTTCCTAATAGACAAAGGTCGCTCACTTTGGAAAGATATGGAGCTAAAACCATCATTTTCTAAGTGGTCAGAATGATGGTGATGATGCTCATGTTTATGGTCATGATCGTGATGGTCATGACCACAGGTAGAATGGTCGTGATCGTCGTCGTGATGGTCATGACCGCATGTAGAATGGTCGTGATCGTCGTCGTGATGATCCTGTTCATCGTCTACAGTATCAAAATACTTGTCAGACTCAAACAGACCAACGCTCAAAATTAAAGGAAGTGGTACTTCAGAACGTGTAGTGCGGAGAATTCTTGCCCCTTCTCTAACTTCCCCAATTTTTCTTTCTAATTCATTTAAAGCAGCTTCATCAACTAAATCTGCTTTATTGAGAATAATGACATCACCATAGGCAATTTGACTATATGCAGCCTGAGAATTAAATAAATCTAGGCTATAATTTGCCGCATCTACTACAGTAATGATGGAATCCAAACGGGTTAAATCCCGCAATTCCGTACCGAGAAATGTTAAAGCTACGGGCAATGGATCTGCTAGTCCAGTTGTTTCAACAACTAAATAATCTAACTTTTCTTCTCGCTCTAGAACTTTATAAACGGCATCAACTAAATCACTATTAATTGTGCAACAAATACAACCATTACTTAATTCCACCATGTTTTCATCGGTGGATACAATTAATTCGTTATCGATGCCAATTTCACCAAATTCATTGACTAAAACAGCCGTTTTTAAACCCTGCTGATTAGTCAGGATATGATTAAGTAAAGTTGTCTTACCACTACCGAGGAATCCTGTAATAATTGTTACGGGAATACCTTGCTTCGGTGCATCCATTGCTTGAGATTCGGGAGTAACTGCTGATTGCATAGCGCTGTAATCAAAAACAAAAAATTCAAAAATTTAGAAGTGTAGCGCAGATAGTCCAGAAAACACTAGCATAGGGATGCTGGACTATCATCCCAAGTGCTCTACCCTATTATTACGTATCTACTTATTGCAAAATTACTGTGTTAGCCTGCCCTTGCTTGAGGTTGAATAGACATAAGTAGCCAAGATGCTTGGCAGATAATGGTTTTATCATTTTTAATTGCGAATTGAGAATTTTGAATAGCTTATGACCCTAACCCTTTACAATACCCTCACCCGTCGTCAGGAACCCTTTGAAACAGTAGAACCAGGCAAGGTTAAGATGTATTACTGCGGGGTGACGGTATACGACTACTGCCATTTGGGTCATGCTAGAGCTTGTATCGTTTGGGATGTAGTACGGCGATATCTCCAGTTTAGCGGCTATGAAGTTCGCTACATCCAAAATTTTACTGATATTGATGACAAGATTTTAAACCGAGCCAGAGAAGAACGCTCATCAATGGAAGCGGTTGCGGAACGCTATATTAAAGCCTACTTTGAGGATATGGCGAGGCTGGGAATCAAAGAAGCTGATGAGTATCCCCGCGCAACCCATACAATGAATGGGATTCAACGGCTAATTCATGATCTAGAAAATAAAGGCTATGCTTACCCCGCCGATGGCGATGTTTACTATGCTGTGCGGCAATTTGCTGATTATGGTAAGCTTTCTGGGCGCAAACTAGAAGATATGCAAGCGGGTGCTAGCGATCGCGTCAATATAGAAGATGCCGAATACAAAAAAAAGAAAGACCCCTTTGATTTTGCTTTGTGGAAAGCCGCAAGACCTGGTGAACCATCCTGGCAATCACCTTGGGGTGCAGGTCGTCCAGGCTGGCATATAGAATGTTCTGCAATGGTGCGCGATCGCCTGGGCGATACCATAGATATTCATGCTGGTGGTGCTGACTTAATTTTCCCCCACCACGAAAACGAAATTGCCCAATCAGAAGCGGTAACAGGCAAGCCTTTATCTCGTTATTGGCTACATAACGGCATGGTAAAGGTCGATGGCGAGAAAATGTCCAAGTCGTTGGGCAACTTTACCACCATTCGCGACCTCCTAGATCGAGGAGTGGAACCAATGGCAGTGCGGTTATTTGTCCTGCAAGCCCAATATCGCAAACCCATAGATTTTACCGACGAAGCGATCGCCGCCGCCACTAACGGCTGGCACACATTGAAGGAAGGATTGCTGTTTGGTTATGAGTATGGGGAGAAGTTGGGGATTGGGGAATGGGGATTGGGGACTGGGGAAATACCAGTTTCTAATCCCTTTGTGCAGAGGTTTAAAGAAGCTGTAGACGATGACTTCAATTTTCCTGGTGGGTTAGCAGTGATATTTGAATTAGCCAAAGAACTGCGGCGCGAGGGAAATATCATTGTCCATGAAGGCAAAACTGCAACACCTGCTGAAGAATTGCGTCAACAATGGCAAACACTTGTTACCTTAGCTGGAGTCTTAGGTTTAGAAGCCAAGCCAGAAGAAGAAAAGCCAGCGAGTAATGGTTTAAGCGATGCCGAAATTGAAGATTTGATTGCACAACGCCAAGCCGCCAGAAAAGCCAAAAACTTTGCCGAAGGCGATCGCATCCGCAATGAACTCCAAGCCCAAGGTATTACCTTAATTGATAGTAAGGATGGTACTCGTTGGCATAGAAATTAGAGGTTAGGGCTATAGCTAGAAAAAGATTATTTTCTATCCCCAGTCCCTAATCCCCAATCCCTAATCCCCAATCCCTATTCCTATGTGGTCAGAATTAACAAAAGCGATCGCGCAGATTAATGTTCCTGCTGATTGGGTCGGTATTAGAGTTGTTAAAGAAACATCCTCTAACCGCCATGTTCGTGATGGTTTACCCCAAGCTAATGGCAAATACTCCACAATGGGGGCAATGCTGGAAGTCTTGGTTAATGGCTGTTTGGGTTATGCAGCTACCAATTCTCTAAACCTGGATAGCTTACAAGCTGCGGCGGAAATAGCTTATAAACAGGCACTTGTAGCTAGTGAATGGCGCATCTATGATTTCGGTGTTACGGAACGTCCCAAGGTGGTTGGGGAATATAACTCACCATTTTTGGAACCGTTGGATAGTCTCTGTCCAGGCGAAATTAACGATTTGCTGGTACGGATTTGCCAAACCCTCAAAGTCAGCGACAAAATAGTCCAGGCTACAGCTAGCATTACCAGCAGCGAGAAAGAAAGCTGGTTTGTCAGTAGCAATGGCTCAGAAGTGTACCAAAAATTTCTTTCATTCGGTAATCATTACGGAGCCATTGCCCAAGATGGTGCAATTGTCCAGCAGCGCACCAACAACGGCTCCCACGCTAATTGTTACCAAGGAGGAATGGAACTCTTAAAAAGAGATACTTTATGGCAGCAAGTCCGGCAAGTTGGCGAACAAGCTGTTGAACTATTAACCGCAGAGGAATGTCCCACCATCCGCACCAATTTAGTGTTAGCACCCGACCAAATGATGCTACAAATTCATGAAAGCGTCGGGCATCCTCTAGAAATTGACCGGATTTTAGGAGATGAGCGTAACTATGCTGGTGGTAGCTTCGTTAGTAAAAGTGATTTTGGCAACCTAGTTTATGGTTCGCCACTCATGAATATTACCTTTGACCCTACTGTCCCTGGTGAATTTGCTAGCTATGGTTTTGATGATACTGGCGTTGTAGCCACACGTGAATATGTGATTAAAGAAGGAGTACTACAAAGGGGTTTAGGTAGCCTAGAAAGCCAAGCGAGAGCCAGTGTAGCAGGTGTTGCCTGTGCCCGTGCTTCCTCATGGAATCGTCCCCCAATCGATCGCATGGCTAACTTAAATTTAGAACCAGGAAACGCTTCCTTTGCCGAAATCATCGCTGACATAGAACATGGCGTTTACATGGAATCTAACCGTTCTTGGTCAATAGACGATCGCCGTTATAAATTTCAATTTGGATGCGAGTATGCCAAATTAATTGAGAACGGCAAACTCACCAAAACCTTACGTAACCCCAACTATCGCGCCACAACCCCAGAATTTTGGCAAAGTTTAACTAAAGTAGGTAATGCTTCCAATTGGCAAATGTATGGTACTCCTTTCTGCGGAAAAGGTGAACCTAATCAGGCAATTTGGGTAGGACATGGTTCGCCCGTTTGCCTATTTGCTAATGTCGAGGTATTTGGCGGTGGTAGTTGAAAAGTAGGATGCGTTAATAACGCATCCTACATCTGAGCAATATTTTTTCAATTTACTTGAGTTCCCATGAAAATTGATGACCTTTCGGCTTTAGAAACTAGCTTTAATCAACTAATCGAAACATTAATTATCAAAAAAAATTCTACAGAAGAATTCACTGTCAAACTTAGCAGCGAAAGAAGCCAATTTACCCGATTTAACCACGCCAAAGTGCGGCAAACTGGTCATGTTGTTGATGGTTGGGTTGAATTGACATTGATGGAGAATCAACGCAGCAGTTTTCGGCAATTTCCCTTTACAGGAAATTGGGAAATTGATTGGCAAATAGCATATCAGTCTCTACAAGAACTGCGGGAAGAACTGCGCTTATTACCTGTCGATCCATATTTAGTTTTGCCAACAGGAAACAACACCAGCCGCGAACTACATTCTGGAAAATTATTACCCATTGAGGAGGTAGTACCCTCAATTGTCCAAGTAGTCACAGAATTAGATTTTACTGGGATCTATGCTGGCGGAGTTGTTATTAAAGGCTACGGCGATTCCCAAGGGCAAAAACATTGGTTTGCTACAGATACTTTTACCTTAGATTATTCTTTATTTACTCCCTCTGGACAAGCAGTTAAAGGTACTTTTGCAGGTAGTAATTGGGATGAATCTGCTTATATTCAAAAAATTAGTCAAGATAAAAAACAATTAGACTTACTTGCTTTTTCTCCTAAAGAATTACCGCGAGGACAATATAAAACTTACTTCGCACCTGCAGCAGTTGCTGATTTATCAATGATGCTTTCTTGGGGTGCTGTGAGTGAAGCCGATTTGCAACAAGGTAACAGTGCATTAGCTATTCTGTCTCGCAAAGATAAAGTACTGTCGCCAAAATTTAATTTAAAAGAAAACTTTCAACTGGGGTTAGTGCCGAGATTTAACGCTTGGGGAGAAATGGCAGATCCAGAGTTACCCATTATTGAAAAAGGAATTTTAGTTAATACCTTAATTAACTCGCGAACTGCTAAAGAATATCAAAAGACGGCTAATGGTGCTAATAGTTCAGAAACCTTACGCGCACCAGAAATAACACCAGGAAATTTAGAATTTGCAGAGATTTTACCACAATTAGATACAGGCTTATATGTATCTAACTTGCATTACTTAAACTGGAGCGATCGCCCCAATGGTAGAATCACAGGTATGACTCGTTATGCCTGTTTTTGGGTAGAAAATGGAGAAATTATCGCCCCAATTGAAAACCTGCGTTTTGATGAAAGTTTATATCGATTTTGGGGAGATAACTTAGTTGATTTTACCAATTTCCAAGAATTTATTCCCGAAGTCGGAACCTACGAGAGCCGCGAACTCGGAGGTGGTTTAGTTCCGGGAATGCTTGTAGAAGACTTTACCTATACCTTGTGATTGATTTCAAAATTGCGTCAACTTATAGCTGTTAGCCAAGCCAAGTGCAAAATTTTGGCTGGATTTATTACTGTATCAGTTGTTGAATATTAACACTCAAAAAATAGGTTGACGCATTTCTATTCCAGCATTTCAGATACAAACTTAGATTAGTTTTTTAAGTCGAAATTTAATTTCCCTTCAACAGCGATCGCAGAAGTTTTTAATGCTCTAGCTAACTGTGAACCAAAAATTTCTAAATTGTACTTTTGTTCAGCTAATATCCGCCCACGTTTACCCATTTCTTGAGCTTCTTTAGGATGTTCTAACAAGTAATTAACTGCTTGTTGCCAACCTTTCACATCGCCTGGTTCTACCCATAATCCAATCTTTTCCTTTTCGACATCAATATTAGCCTGTCGATGTTTTGTCATGATTACAGGTTTTCCCATAGCCATTGCATCTAAAAGGCTTGTTACCCCATACAGAGGTGTTGTATCGATTCTGTGGGGAGGAATATATAAGGGGATAGTAATTGCATAGGCTTTAGCATATTCTGAGAGTAAATCTTGCCAGGAAATAGCTTTCCAAGCTAGAGCCAAAGTTTCTCGCTGACTATATTGAATTATGATATTAGGTGAATGAGGATTGATAGTAGGAGCCGACTTTCTAGAACAATATATTTTCAGAGGGCTATCTATTTCATTAAAAGCCTGGGCAAGAGTATTATAATCTCGGCTTTCATTTCCGGCACTAACAAATACTTTCTCAGCGCTGATATCATAATCGGGAAATTTATAATCATCATAAGATGGTAAATCTGGCCCCCAATCTAATAAAGCCAGCTTATCTTTATCAACTCCAAAATCATTTTTTAATCGATTTTCTGTTTTACTACTCAAACATAGAATTTTGTCGTGTGCTTGGGCAAAAAGTTTGACTAATATTTGATTTAATTTATTCTTGTTAAATGGACGTTCTAGCTTGACAACCAGTGGCGTTCTAAAAATTCCGACAATGCGTAGTAGTGCAAGGATCAATGTACTAGTCTGGCAAGTAGAGTAGATGAGATCGTAATTGTGAGCCAGAAAAATTACTCTTAACTGTTGATCCAAGTCGCCAATTTTTAATTTTTCTCCTATGCGTTTAATCAATGATAATTTTTCATAAGGTAAAACATTAACATCAATGCCATACTTATGAAGATGAGTAATCCCCCATAGGTGATGTTCAGGGCTCTCTCTTTCTAGTTGATTTTGCCAGCGTTCCCAACTCCGATCTGCGGAAGCATAATCAAAAAGACATAATATCTTCATCGGTTTGCTCCATGAATATTGGCGTACAATCATCAAAAATACGAATTATGCATTGATATAAAAATTATTATTTCAACTTGCTACCAAGCGCATAAAACGCGTATATTTTGATTCTGCTCATTAAAACAGAGTGTAATTGCCTAAGAACATAATGTAAAAGTTCCGGAAGGTATAATCTTGACGTTATTCGTTGGGTTAATTCTCTTGAAAAGTTAAACTTTAGGTATGTATTGCCTGACTTTTGTAGGTAATTAACTTGATAAATGCTGTATATTATTAGTGTCGTTTATTTATTAGATAATTTATTTTTTTAATATTATCTAGCAAGTTCAATGCAGAAATGAGAGCCTCAAAAAGCCAATCAATTTCTACCTATTAAGAATTTAGATAAAATCAATTATTTAATTTACTCAAATAATATTCTTCTTTCTTCCCTGCTCCTTGCAGACACAACAGTGGGATCAGGGACTTACGTGCAGCAGCACTAGCTACAAGATCACTAAAGTCTCTACAATTCCTTTGTTAGTTACAAAACTTTTGCTCAACTTATGACAAATCAAGCTCCTATCCCAGTTATTGTCAACGGTGCTGCTGGCAAAATGGGCCGCGAGGTAGTGAAAGCTGTGGCGCAAGCATCTGATTTAAATTTAGTCGGTGCAATAGACAGCAGCCCCGAACATCAAGGTAAAGACGCTGGAGAATTGGCGGGTTTAAGTGAACCCTTAGAAGTACCAATTACCAATCAATTAGAACCAATGCTGGGGTACGTAGCTGGCGACAGACAAGGGCCGCCTGGGGTAATTGTAGACTTTACCCATCCCGATTCCGTTTATGACAATATTCGTAGTGCGATCGCTTACGGTATTCGTCCAGTTGTCGGTACTACTGGCTTAAGCACAGAACAAATTCAAGACTTAGCTAACTTTGCTGACAAAGCTAGCACTGGTTGTCTAATTATTCCTAACTTCTCCATTGGTATGGTACTGCTACAACAAGCAGCGATCGCCGCCTCGCAATATTTCGATCATGTAGAAATTATTGAATTACATCATAATCAAAAAGCCGATGCACCAAGTGGAACAGCAGTCAAAACCGCACAATTGCTAGGAGAACTAGGTAAAACTTTTAACCCTGCTATTGTCGAAGAAACGGAAAAATTAGCAGGAGCCAGAGGTAGTTTAGCAGAAGAAGGTATTCGGATTCATAGCGTGCGCTTGCCGGGACTGATAGCCCATCAGGAAGTCATTTTTGGCGCACCTGGGCAAATTTATACCTTACGACACGATACAAGCGATCGCGCTTGTTATATGCCAGGAGTACTACTAGCAATTCGCAAAGTCTTACAGCTAAAGTCGTTAGTATATGGATTAGAAAAGATAATATAAAGTTCAACATTATGGGGCATTGGGCAATTCAATTTTGGATTTTGGATTTGCGATTTTGGATTAAGGTTTAAATCTAAAATCCGTCTTGGAAAGTTTGCTCAACGGGGGGAACCCCCGCACGCAACTTTCCGCAAAATCTAAAATCTAAAATTCCCAGTCCCCAGTCCCCAATCCCCACTCCTCAGAAATTCAGCACTCATGTTAGTTCCACTGACTCGACAGAAATTTGAACAAATAATTCCCTTAATTGCCAGTGGGCCACAATACAAGTACTACTGGGGAAAGTTTTCTAACTTCATACAGCGGCTATTAATTTCTGTAGTTGCTGTAGTTGTGATTTTGCTGGTCAAAGTCTTTTTTAGGGTTGAATTGGATTTAATAGTATTCCTCTTGGGGATAATTGGCGCATTTTTCTGGCTGTGGTATCCCGTATTTCAGGCGAGTGTGCGGAATGTCAAATGCCGGCGTTACAAATATAGCGGCTTTTTCCGGGGTCGCATACTCGACTGGTGGATTACAGACCAGTTAATGGGTAAGCAGGAAACTGTTAATAGCAAAGGGGAATTAGTAATTGTAGAAAATCGAGAAAAGCGGATTAACTTAGAAGTCGGAGATGACACAGGATTTAGCATTGAATTTAATGCACCACTCAAACCTGCTTACAAAGTGATTACGCGTGGTCTAATTGCCGAAATGATAGTCATGTCCAATCGCCGAGATTTAGGAAGAATTGAAGAATTCAGCGATATTTTCATTCCCAGCCGTGACTTATGGGTTAGCGATTATCCCTGTGTAAGACAAGATTTCTTTACTGAAACCAGCCGCCGCTTGCGTAAAGATCCAGACGATAGACCACGTCGTCGCCGCCGTCAAGAAGAAGAAGAGAGATATGACGACGATGATGATTATTAAGTGCTGAGTGCTGAGTGCTGAGTTCTGAGTTCTGAGTTCTGAGTGTTTCAGTTATTTATTACCATTCCCCATTACCCATTCCCCATTACCCATTACCCATTCCCCTTTCACCTTCCCCTACTGCTATCTTGCCCATAGGCTTGCCAAGCTAAATCTACCAAGCCATCAACGATCGCAGCTGCAACTACTGCATTACCTTTGCGCCCTTCAATTGTAATGTGTGGAACTACAGCCTCTTGTAAGCGTTGTTTCGCAGCATCTACATTCAAAAACCTCACTGGTGTAGCAATTATCAAAGCAGGCCGAATTTCCTCAGCTTCGATTAAATCCATCAGTGCTGTTAGTGCTGTTTGCGATTGACCAACTACAAAAATACCTTCAGGATAGCGTCTGGCTAGGGTTTCTATTCCCCAAGCTGCACGAGTCTTTTCTGTTTGCGGGCGTGTTGCTGTTTCAAAACTACAATATACCGGGTTCGCAAAGGTATTTTGAATATCGTAGCTAATACCTACTTGTACCAACGGCACATCTACAACAATTGTGGTACGCGCTGCTAAAGCTGCTGCACCTGATTGTAAAGCATGTTCAGAAAACCAAATTAAAGACTTATACTCAAAGTCGGCTGTCGCGTAAATCACCCGCCGAATAATCTCATATTCCGCTGGCGAAAAGACATGATCGCCAATTTCACTATCAATTATTGCCAAACTTTGAGCATCAGTTACGTGCCATTCCATTTCCATCTAGCTCTGAGATCTCAGCTTTCAGCTTATCAGCTTCAGAGCTTTCCTAGTACTGAGTGATCAAGTACTGCCATTTAACAACTACCCAATATTTAGTAGTGTGCGTTGTGGCAGCAGCGATCGCGCACCGCCGAAAAATCAAGATAGTGCTTGACGATGAACGCTTTGATGTTAACGCACCCTACCTAAGAAATATTGGATACTTTATTGTTTGGATTTTTTGTGATCCCTCTTAAGATTCAGCATTGGAAGAAGAACGATTGAAAACTGGAGATAGATAGGCAACCAAAGCGCCAATCAAAAATCCAGCAATATTACGAAATAGCGGTAACCACTCACTAGTTCGTGTTACTACAGGGCCAATCCCAAAGGCAATAAACAATATTCCCCACAAAGGCGAGAAAATTAAAGCCCATTGCCAAGAAAAAATTTGTCCCTCACGCTGGGGTTGAGCTGCAAATCCACAAACTACTCCACCGATAACTGAGGTAATCAAAGTGAGAATCCATTGTTCCCTTGGTAGTCCAGGAACAACTTTACAGCCACCTTGAAGTAAACAACTCTTAACGGAATTTAAGGCTTGTAGAATAGCTTGGTCTTCACCTTGTTCTCGGACAAAGTACAAATTGCCAAAGCGTGTTTGTAGTTCTATCCAAAAAGTTCGGGGTAAAAGCTCATAAACTGCATCGCCAACACTAAAGCTGAGGATGTTACCACCACGAGCATCAGCAACTAGCAGAATACTTTTATCATCCAAACCCCAAAAATTGATAACTGCCCGGCCAGGTGTACGGTCATATTGAGTCAATACTCGCAGTTTCCAACCAGTATCAGCTTCAAAACTCTCTAAATCTTGAACAAGCTTTTCTTCTTGTACATCCGTGAGAGATTTGGCTAAGTCTACAACTGGAGTTGTTTCCTTAGGCAGCAGATCCGGATTGTCATAAGCAAGCGCTGGGGGAGAATGCATCACCCAAATTGACCCAGCCAAGAAAAATGCAGCAATAGATAAGAGAAATTTTCGCCAAAAACAAGACTGCATGGACGTTTTTATACAAATATGAAAGGTAGAAGTGAACAAGTTGTTTTAAAAGGTACGGGAAAAGTGATACTTCTTTACACTTGTTTACTTTACTCTAATCTTAGGGATTAGATCTATAACGATCGCAGCAAAACCTGACTCAGATTTCGAGTAGGGCATGGGGCATAGGGAATTGGTAATTGGTAATTGGTAATTGGGTAATTTGTGTTTGTTATTTTTTCCCCTTGCTCCCAATCCCTAATCCCCAGTCCCCAATCCCCTAACTATTCCTCATCGTCAAAATTAGCTTCCCAGCCTGGAGCGTCGCTGTAACCGTCATTACTACGGTAAACTTCTGATTTAGCGCGGCGGTTTTCTGGTTTGATTGCTTCTCGTTCTCGTGAAGGGAGGGTTGTTTTTTCAGGAGTTGTTAGACGCTCGAGCGATCGCTTCGGAGGTTTTTGGCGTGTGAAGGTTTTCCAGGCAGTTTTTACACCTACAAAAAGACTGCGTGTGCCTACTTGAAGATTTTGAGCCTGTTTTCTAGCAGTTTCTAAGCTTTGATCGACTTGTTTAACCACCTGACCGGCGCTTTTAACGCCTTCACTCACATCATCGGTTAAATCAGTAATTTCTAAGCCTGTGGCACGAATGGCATTGAGAGTGGGTGGTAACTCCCGCGCAAGAGTATCAAATAGCTTTTCTGCACTGCGAGCCGCACGTGCTAATTCCTGCAAAGCCGGTATAGCCGCCACTAAAACAGCAGTCAGACTAGCGGCGACTAAGAGTATGGATAGTCCCAGCCAAAACAGGGGATCAATCACGGTAATTCTATCTATGAACGTTCTAGTTGCTGGGCAAGAGAATCTGAGTCTTCCTCAGTTTCAGCATCAGCCCTGCGGGTTTCTACGACGTTTTGCCGCTTTAAGAGTTGACTTTCTCTGAGGCTAGCATCAAGACCTGCAGCGATCGCGTCCCGCAGTCGGTCTAGGGTTTCATCCCAATTGCGTAGTGCGTTGGCTGAGAGACGATCTGCTTGGATCTGCACACTGGTTGATAAATCTTCTGCCAATTCTGGTAAAGCATCGGCAGATTTTTTTAAAAGTTTACGCGTTTCGCGCCCTGTGCGTGGAGCGACGAGCAAACCTGTCAAGGCCCCGATAGTTGCCCCTAGCATCAAACCGCCAAAAAATACTCCAGAACGCTTGTTAGACATTGTGATATTGTTTTTCTCCTTTACACCCATTTTAGGTGGGTTTTTTCCTATTGCAAGACTCAAGCAATTTTTATTATTTAAAGTTGCAGTGACTATATATATCCTAGAAATGTTGCTTTACCTTTAAATCAAAAATTCTAGAAATTAAATTATCCAATTTTCACACGCAAAGGCGATGGTTGAGAGCCTTCCCCCTCTGCTTACACAGTTATTTCTTGATAGTCCTTTATTTTGTGATTGTCTTCTTCCCATTTGTAGATACTATTCTGGGAAAAGAGCGCCGCCATACTTGCCTGCCGAGAAATAAGAGACTGACAATTTGCCGCACTTGTTGGATTTGCTCCTCTAGCCTTTGATTTCCCTGTCGCAAGTTATAAATATTTTGCTGGGCAGTAGAGATTTTTTCTGGAGCTGTATAAAGTACAGCATGGCAACAGCGTTCATAATGGGTGAACCTATCTGCTAGTATGCCTATCTCTCGCTTTAGCTGCCACACGCGCCAAGCTACATAAAGTAGTATCAGCGAAATTAGAGTATTAAGTACGACAACTACTGTTACCATTGTTTACCTTTAAAAAATCACCAATGCCAGCTTTGAGGAATATTTTTCTTTAATGCTTTGGCTCAATAATAGCGGTAGATTCTCCTGTGACGATCGCATGATATCAGCAAAGGCGATCGCCAGAATTTTTGGTTAGTCAGGAAATAGTATTTACCCCTACCGTTCTCATGATGTTCACTATGTGAAGTGTTCTCGTTTTCGTACCACAAGTATTTCGGTAATTCTTAACCATCAGCGACAACTCAAAGTTTTCACTCAAGACAATCGATAAATTCGGTCTTAGCATCTGAATTATGCCTGTAAAGCAACAAACTGAGTCGGATTGTCTGGCTACTCTCCGTCTTTTAGCAAGCTAACATCTGTAATTGCCCGAAAAAGTTGGGATTGTAGTTAATTACCTGGGCACAATTAAGTTCACACTCACTCTTGGCTGAATGAGCGTTTGAGTCAATTTTGATGGGCAATTGGATTTGCATCAGTACATATGAATCAAGAGACTTTAGCTAACCAAATCAATCAGCTGCGTGCCACCCTAGGAACAATGGAGATTGCCCTAGGGGCGGTAGATGAAGCGATTGTCTGGACAGATAGCCAGGGCAGAGTCGAGTGGTGTAATGCAGCTTTTGCTCACCTGGTAGCTCAGCCAAACATTTCCATTGTAGGTAAGCAGCTATCCCATGTATTACCTTTAAAACAAGCTGGGCAAGATTTGACAACTGCGGGTCATCCCGTTGCGATCGCTCTGAAAACGCAAGCTAAACATCGAGACTATTATGAATTTGCCAAAGATTTCCAGGAATTAATTTTAGAAATTTCTGCATCTCCTTTCGTGGTGGAAAACACCTTACAGGCTGAACCAAGTCAAACCAGCGTAGTTTTAGTGATTCGCGACATGACTGAGCATCAGCGAACAGAAAAAGCCCTTCTGTTAGCGAATCAACAGTTAGAACAGCGAGTTGAACAGCGTACCCAAGAATTAATTTTTGCTAATCAGCAATTACAGACAACAACTTCACGTCTCAGCGCTCTGATTCAAAATCTACAGGCTGGGGTTTTGGTAGAAGATGAGTTAGGGAAAATAGTCCTAGTCAATCAAGAATTCTGCCGCTTGTTCGGTTTTGCAGCCGCACCGGAAGCGTTAACTGGAGTTGATTGCTCAAAAACTGCTCAAGATGCTCAACAACTGTTTACTGAACCAGAACGCTTCATCACACGTGTAGCAGAAATTTTGCTGCATCAACAAATAGTGACAAATGAAGAACTACAATTGCGAGATGGGCGAATTTTTAGCCGAGACTACGTACCGATTTTTATCGCAGAGCAGTACTATGGTCATCTCTGGTTATATCAAGATATTAGCCCCCGCAAGCAGGTAGAAGAAGCATTAAAACGTCAAAGTCAGCGATCGCATCTTTTTGCTGAACTCACTCTCAAAATTCGTGAATCTCTGCAAATCAATGAGATTCTACAAAACAGTGTAAAAGAAGTGCAAAAGCTGCTCAAAGCTGACAGGGCATTAATCTTGCAAATACAACCACAAGGCGCTTTAACTGTGGTGCAAGAAGCAGTACTTCCTGGTTTACCTGTAGTAATGGGACAAAATATTGATGACCCATGTTTTACAGAGGGCTACATTGAAAAATATACTCAGGGCAGGATTAGCGCCATTACTGACATAGAAAAGGCTGATATCCTACCTTGTCATATTAAATTACTGCAACAATTTGCTGTCAAAGCCAATCTGGTTGTTCCCATAATTTTCAAAAGTGAACTTTGGGGGCTGCTAATCACCCATCAATGTTACTATCCTCGCCAGTGGACTAGTTGGGAAACTGAGCTGTTACAGTCACTCGCTGACCAAATCGGTGTAGCATTAGCCCAAGCCCAATTACTAGAAGCAGAAACTTTTCAGCGTCAAGAACTAGAAATTGCCCGTCAACAAGCAGAAATGGCTTCTCAGGCTAAAAGTATGTTTTTAGCAAACATGAGCCATGAAATTCGTACGCCGATGAACGCTGTGTTGGGGATGACTGGGTTACTGTTAGAAACTCCCTTAAATGAAGAACAGCGTGATTTTGTAGAAACAATTCGTGTCAGTGGAGATGCACTTTTATCTTTGATCAACGAGATTTTGGATTTATCCAAACTCGAAGCTGGGGAGATGCTTCTAGAAAATCTCGATTTTGATTTATCTAGTTGTGTAGAAGAAGTTTTGGACTTGTTAGCGCCCTTGGCTCACAATAAGGGATTAGAAATTGCGGCATTAATCCATCGCAATGTGCCTACTCTTGTGCAAGGTGATGCCAGTCGTCTGCGGCAAGTTTTAATGAATTTGATTGGTAATGCAATTAAGTTCACTGCTACGGGGGAAGTAGTGGTACAAGTAGAACTCAAATCAGAAACCTCTACTCAAGTTACTATCTACTTTGCGATCGTTGATACGGGGCTGGGTATTACTCCACAAGAACAACGCAAACTCTTTACACCATTTACCCAAGTTGATGCTTCCAATACACGCCAATATGGTGGTACTGGTTTGGGATTAGCTATTTGCAAACAAATAGTGAATTTAATGGGCGGAGAAATTGGTATACAAAGCAATCTCGGTAAAGGATCAAAATTTTGGTTTGAGGTTCCTTTTACCAAACAAACTCAGTCAACTTTACCAGGCAAAGAACGCGAATTGCTGAAAAATCGTCGCTTGTTAGTAGTAGATGACAACGCTACTAATCGCAAAATTATTCACCATCAAGCCAGTAGTTGGGGTATGCAAGTAGATGGTGCGGCTTCTGCAGCAACTGCGCTACAAATGGTAGAGGAAGCAACCTTACACAGAATCCCCTATCATGCCATCTTAATAGATATGCAAATGCCTCAAACAGATGGCATGACTCTGGCACAACAAATTAAGTCGAATCATATCCTTGCTGATATTCCGCTAATTCTGCTCACTTCTACTAATCAAAAAAGTGAATTAGAAACCGCCCGTAGAAGCGGATTCGCTAGTTATTTAATTAAACCAGTCAAGCCATCCCGACTGCTTGATACAATTTTGAATGTCTTGGACAGTCCATCAACTCTTGAACAAGGCTCATGTCCATTACCAATGAAAAAAATTGCTGGCTCTACTAAATCTAAGTTAAGAGTATTGCTAGCAGAAGATAATCGGGTAAATCAAAAAGTTGCCTTGAAGCAGCTTCAGAGTTTAGGCTATGAAGCTGACGTTGCTGCTAATGGCGAAGAAGTCTTACAACTGATAGAAAAAGTTCCTTATGACTTAATTCTCATGGACTGCCAAATGCCAATTCTTGATGGCTTGGAAACTACTAGAGAAATTCGTCGGCTACCAGAAAATTATTTTGCCAGCCATTCCCAACCTATAGTCATTGCCATGACAGCTAATGCGATGGCAGAAGACAAACAACTCTGCTTGAACGCAGGGATGGATGATTATTTAAGTAAGCCTGTAGTCAAAGATAAATTAGCAATATTGCTGGAGCATTGGAGCAACATGATACTAACGCCAGCGGAAGAAATTGCTGCTGAGTTAACAGTTACTAACACCAATAAAAATTTATCTGAACCGCCGATTGAATGGGAAGTATTAAATCAGATATCAGGCAATAATACAGAATTTGAATTTTATCTATTACAGATATATGTTAAAGATTGTCTGTTTCATTTAGAGGAAACTAAAGCTGCGATCGCATCTCGAGATTTTCCGCAAATGTCCCAGACAATTTCTCAGCTAAAAGTTTCTAGTGCCTATATCGGAGCTACAGCCATCCAGCAAACTATAGAAAATTTAGAACAATTAGCTCACAATCAGGAATTGGCAGCTACATCTCAATATATAGCAGACTTAGAAAATTTTGTTACTAGAATTCAAGCTTTTTTAATGAGTAAACAGCAGCCTTAATTCATAACCCAATATTTCTAGGGGCTTGTTCCTGCTTTTCTCACAAGCCGCAGATATAGCAGATGTAGCTTGGGTTAAGCGCAGCACAACACAACATAGATATTGAAAGCTTAACCTATATTTTAGTGTTGGGTTTACTTAACTGAACCTGATTGTTTCATAGGTGGCTTGATGCAGAAAATTAGCATTACATCTGCCTTCAGGAAGGTAAAATTTATATTTTTATCTGCTACTTTAGATAGCAAAAAATTATTTTATAATTTAGAGTTTGTTGCCTATAAGCCTCTGAATCCTGTATTTTTGTGAGATTTTAAAGATTATTTCCGGCAATTTATATACTTCTATCTTCAGTAGGGTTAAACCACAGAAATAACTTTGTTACGGTTACCTAAGTAATAAAAGATTTCAGCGGAGTTTGTAATGACATACACCCAAACCAACGATCCAACAATCAGAGAACATGTTCAAGCTTGGCAAAAATTGGATGTGGATCAACAACTTGCTTTGTTTTGGTTTATCTATAAAGAGATGGGTGGCTCAATTACACCAGCAGCACCCGGTGCAAGTACTGCTTCTTCAGATATTGCAGAAGGGTTATTCAATCAAGTTAAAGAATTATCTCACGAAGAACAATTACAAGTTCAGCGTGATTTAATTAACAAAGTTGACACTCAACTTTCTCGTCAATATGGTTCTTTAGGTGAAACTACAAAGTTACTCTTTTGGTATCGCTTATCTCAAGGTATGGATAACGCTACTATCATTCCTGTACCTCCAGATTACCAACTGCCTTCAGAAGCTCAAGCTTTGTTAGATAGAATTAAAGGATTAGCTTTTGAGCAACAGATTACTCTTTTCCGTGATTATGTTGCACCTATGGGTGCGGAAGCAAAAGCTGGTGCAGGAATTTAAAAATTAAGAAGTTTTGCATCTGGTTTAGGATGCGTTACGCTAACGCATCCTACATGAATTTCAAAAATTGAATATGAGTCTTAATAAATGCGATTAGATGCGATCGCTCTACTGCTCATTTAAAAATTTATAATAATATTATTGTTTCGCCATAGAGTAATATAACTTAATAAAATAGAACATTATATTTTTTACCAAAATTGCATACCCACTGTTCTGGCTTGAGTACGATACGCCCAAAAGAGAAGCTGGTATTTTAGTAGCAATGAGTTTACCCCACTACAGATTCAATAGCACGTATTAACTGTTGTTTGGTGAACGGCTTAGTTAAATAAACATCTGCTCCTTGTTTCATTCCCCAAATTCTATCAATATCTTGATTTTTTGAACTACAAATAATAATTGGTAGTTTTTGCGTTGCGGGGTTTTTTTTGAGTTGACGACAGAATTCAAAACCGCTAAGCCCTGGCATAACAACATCAGTGATAATTACATCAGGCTGGTGATTGACTGCTTGATTAAGCCCATCTTTCGCATCATAAGCCTTAAGTACGATGTAGCCACTATCTCCCAGAAAACTATTAATTAATTCTAATTGAGAGGGAGTATCTTCAACAACTAAAACTGTGGGCATATTATTTTAATTCCGAACGATTCAAAAGTAATGTAATCTTTATTTAATCAAGCTAAATGCATAAAGACAAGCTTAAGTAATTCGGCACGAGTAAAAGGTTTAGTAAGATAACCAGAAGCCCCTACCAAATTTGCCTTGACTTTATCTACAATTCCTTTATTACCTGTAACAAATATCACCGGAACATTTTTGAACATAGAATTGTTGCGTATAATTCGGCACAATTCATAGCCATCAATACCTGCCATATTTAAATCTAGTAAGATTAAGTCTGGTTTATGCCTAATAATTGACATAACAGCTTTAAGTGGGTCTTCAATAGTCACTACAGCAAAGTTTTCCTCCTCTAAAAACCGACTAATTTCTTTTAGGATAGTAGGACTATCATCTACAGAAATAATTTTGTAAACCTTTTTAGCAGTTGCAGTAGCAGTGGTTACTCTTTCCGGATCCGAATCTATGTTATTTGGTAGTGTTAATTCCTGATACTTGTCTGGAGAAGGAGAAGAAATATATGATAATTCCTCAAGAGGATCTACATTCTCTACAGGGATATCGGGGGAGGGTTTGGTAGAGATATTATTGACTTCTACAACTTTATTAACTAATCCAGATTCAGCTGGTTCTGTTATATATTGGGTAGAAGACAATATGGGGCTAAATGTCTTAGGTAATTTATCAAATGGCGGGTCAGCTTCATGCAATATAATTCCACCATTGACAATGTAATGATATAAGTGTTGAGCTAGCTGTATTTCATCTTGGTTCATAATCACGGCAAGATGACGCAGGCTAAAACCCTTCATCCAATAAGTTAAATTTGGTTGCAGATCTACAAATATTTGGTTTTGGATTGATTTGTTAATAAACAGGTAAGGACGTTGATAGGGAGAAGAAATATGAGGAGCAAAAGCTTGCCAACGCTCTAATCTTGTTTGGCAACGTTCGATAATTTTTTCTACGTCAAGCCTGCAAATTTTCGGTACATTAGTCGGTAAATCGTTTAATTCATAGTTTCCCGCTTTAATTAATAGCAGAGATTCAATCACTTCTTTGACTAATTCTTGAATCAGTACTGCTGCTTGTGTGGAGTGCAAATGTCCTTGATTGACGAGCCAAGTAATAGCTTGATAATCCGGTGGTTCGCTGTCTAAGTTACTTTGCTGTTGGATTAGCTGAGTTGCTGAGTCAGCCTCAAACATCAGACGTAATTGAACACGAGTTTCACTAGTAAGTAAGGGAATTTGATGGCTGAGACGACGTAAATGGCGTTCTAGTCGATCAAAGGGTTCAACTGAGTGGGTAGCATAAGTTATTTTCCCCTGATCCAGGTAAATCGACCAAGTGACAGAGTTGCTAAATGCTCGTAAACAAGTGCTGTCAGAACTTTTAGATAACTGACTTAACAAACTTTGGGGACGTAGTTTGGTGAATGAGCCAGAGAGATTCATACTTTTCGAGGTTTCCGGAAAATCAACGTGAATCAAAGTAAATTTGAAATATCGACAATGAATTCTGTTTCTTAGCTTTAATTTTTCTCTAAAAACAAATTATTACTAAGAAATATCTACATCCCTGACTGACCTTAAAAACCACAGTATAGCTTGTTTGTTAAATTTTGTACCCTTAAAGCAGCCTAGTATTATTACGGTACTTTTGGCTCACAGTTGACAGATTAAACTGAGGATAATTCTGATGATGATGATGCTTACGCTCCCAATAGATTTATTCTTTTCATATAAAACTACTGCTTTCTACACAGAAGCTTTAAACTTTTTTGTAGGAAAATGCTGGTATTTATTGTATTGTGGGGTTACTAGAATTATGAAGTTCACTAAATGGTTTAATGCGATTAACGTAAACTATATGTAAATTCTTCTTTACTCGATCGCCTATTAATTAAGGTTTTCTTGAATATGTAGATAATTGAGTGAGAAGAATCTCATTAATAATTATTAAGTGATCTACAAAGAAAATACTTATTAGTGTAGTTTTTTTTACCTAAAAACTATATACTTAGAGTAATAAGGAAAAAATACTTTGAATTATAACATAACACACCAAGTTATGCATGATACATTAAGACTTGATGAAGTAGTAGAATTTGCGGAAAATCCCGAACCTCGATGCCCTTGTGTACTCTTGCTAGACACATCTGGTTCGATGCAAGGAGATCCCATAGAAGCTTTAAATCAAGGCTTGCTGAGTTTAAAAGATGAATTAGTCAAAAATTCCTTAGCAGCTAGACGAGTAGAAGTAGCTATAGTCACATTTGATAGTACTGTCAATGTAGTACAAGACTTTGTGACTGCCGATCAATTTAACCCACCAATCCTCACAGCGCAAGGATTGACGATCATGGGTTCAGGGATTCATAAAGCATTGGACATGATCCAAGAGCGTAAATCACAATATCGTGCCAATGGTATTGCCTACTACCGCCCGTGGGTATTTATGATTACCGATGGTGAACCGCAAGGGGAGTTAGACCAGGTAGTAGAGCAAGCAACCAAACGTTTGCAAGGAGACGAAGCTAATAAAAAAGTAGCATTTTTTACGGTGGGTGTAGAAAATGCCAACATGACCCGCTTAAATCAGATAGCTGTACGTACTCCTTTAAAACTAAAGGGATTAAATTTTATAGAGATGTTTGTCTGGTTGTCAGCTAGTATGTCAGCGGTGTCTCACTCACAACTCGATGAACAAGTGGCACTACCACCAATAGGTTGGGGTACTGTTTAATAAATATTGCAGCTTGATACTAACACAGCTAGCTGTTGCAAAAAAATCTATGAATATGTCAAAACAGATACCTCAATGGCAGGTAGTAGCTGCATCAGTATGTGGTACTAGCCATTTAAAAAACAAACAGCTGTGTCAGGATGCTCACCACTGGCAATTATTATCGGATAATGTGTTAGTGGCAGCAGCAGCAGATGGTGCAGGTTCAGCCATCCAGGGTAAAGTCGGAGCGATGATTGCTGTAGAAACAGCGATAGAAAACATAGCTATCAAAGAAGTCACTCGTGATGCTTTAGCCGATGATGGAGTTGTGCGATCGCTGTTGACAGACGCGATGTTAGCCGCCAAAAAAGCGGTAGAAGACGAAGCGGCTGCCTGTAATAATCAGCTTCAGGATTTAGCAACTACCTTAATTGTTATGGTCGCTACACCAGAAGTGGTAGCGGTGGCCCAGATTGGTGACGGTTTGGCAGTAGCGAAAGATAGTACAGGGAATCTACTGGCATTAACTATGCCTGACAGTGGTGAATATATAAACGAAACAACTTTTTTGACTTCGCCAGGAGCCGTAGAAACAGCACAAATGAAATTATGGCGCGAATCCATAGTCAATGTCAGTGTTCTCACCGATGGGCTACAAATGCTGGCTTTAAATATGGTTGTTGGCGAACCTCATAAACCATTCTTCTTTCCCTTATTCGACTTTGTCGCGAATACCCAGGATAAGACGGTGGCTAAAGAACAGTTAGTAAAGTTTTTAGGATCTGAACGGATTACACAGCGCACTGATGATGATTTAACACTCATCATCGCGGCACTCAGTAAACCGTAAGCCCAGATCCGCCAGATGATTCAGCATTTTTAAGTAACCCCCGTTAACCGTAACTCTATCATGCAGGTACTACGTTGTCTTCCTAAACAGGAAATTCTGAATCTTAACGTCAGTCTAGGGCGTGGTGGTGAAGCTTGTATTTATGCAGTACCATCCCAAAGTAATTTAGTGGCCAAAGTTTATCACAAACCCACAGCCGCCCACGCTTACAAACTCCAAGCAATGCTGGTGAATCCGCCAGAAAACCCTACAGCTAATTTAGGGCATATCTCAATTGCTTGGCCACAGGATGTATTACGCGCAGTAGATGGCAGCGATCGCATCGTTGGCTTTTTAATGCCACGCATTCGCGGGATGCGCCCCATCATTGACTTTTACAATCCCAGAACCCGCCGCCAACACTGCCCATTATTCAACTACCAGTACCTGCTACGTACGGCACGAAATCTGGCGGCTGCTTTTGCGGCTTTGCATAGTAGTGGATATTGTATTGGTGATGTCAATGAGTCCAATATCCTGGTAAGTGACACAGCGCTGGTGACATTAGTCGATACAGACTCCTTCCAGGTACTCGATCCAGATACTCATGCCGTTTACCGCTGCCCTGTAGGGAAACCAGAATTTACTCCCCCAGAACTGCAAAATAAGATTTTCTCACAGCACGATCGCGAAGTTACTCACGATTTATTTGGGTTAGGAGTACTCATCTTTCAACTGTTGATGGAAGGTACTCACCCATTTTCGGGTATTTTCCAAGGTGCTGGCGAACCACCTGCTTACGAGTCACGTATTGCTTCTGGTCATTTTACTTACAGTCAAAGGCGGAAAGTTCCTTACCTCCCTACTCCCATAGCACCAGCTTGGGAAATTCTGCACCCCAGCATACAAGAACTGTTTTTGCGTTGTTTTGAGGATGGACATAGCGATCCACATGTCCGTCCCAGCGCCCAAACCTGGATGCTAGCAATAGCTGAAGCCGAAGAAAGCCTGATTACTTGTAGCGTTAATCCTCAGCATAGCTACAACGAGCATCTACATTCATGTCCTTGGTGCGAACGTACCAAACGATTAGGTGGACGCGATCCCTTCCCATCGCATCGTGCGATCGCCGCTAAAGAACATCTCAAACCCCGCATTCCCGCCAGAACTCGCTACAACCAGCCGAGCCAAAGACCACAGCCTGTGGCTTCCTTAGCAACACATTACTGGCAACCTACACATAGTAAAAAAGCTCCTTTCCCTAATCCCCTGAAAAATCGCAAATGGTACCCAGTAGGCTTGTGCGTACTCGGTTTTGGATTGTTAGGGTATTTAGATGTCATGGTGAAATTAACTAGCCCAGTTGTTTCCCAAAATGCTTATACCCAGCAAAGCTTGATGTCTAATCAAAGCATCAAAAACAAAAACCTCAGCTTTGATGATTACTATAAGCAGGGTCATGCAGCTTACAAAGTGCGAGACTATGGGCGAGCAATTGAAAACTTTAACCAAGCTCTTGAAAAAGAACCCAAGCACGCCAAAGCCCATGTCAACCGAGGTAACGCTCGCTACAACATGAAAGACTATGAAGGCGCACTCAGCGATTACACCGCCGCTTTGCAACTCAATCCTAGAGAACTCAAAGCTTTCGTCAATCGGGGTAATGTACGCTACATGCTGGCTGACTATAGCAATGATCCCGACCGGGAATATACCCTAGCGATCGCTGACTTTAATAATGCTCTACGTCTAAATAATCAGGAAGTAGAAGCCTACATTAGACGAGGTGTTGTCCGTGCCCAAATTGCTAAATATAGCGGCGACTCTCAACAAGATTATCAGCAAGCCATCTATGATTTCACTAAGGCGATTGATATTAATCCCTCGCAACCAGAAGCTTACTTCCAACGCGGTATTGTACATTCACAAATTGCTCAATACAGCAACGATTATAGTCGAGAGTACAACAAAGCGATCGCTGACTTTAATGAAGCATTACGCATCAATCCTAAACAAGGGAAAGTCTATCTCAAACGAGGTATGATTCACTACGAACTGTCGCAATATGGTAGCCAAAATTCAGAGGGAAATCGGATCAAAGCAATTGACGATTTACAAACATCTGCCAAAGTCTCTCTAGAACAAGAAGATATGGACAACTACCAACAAGCACTCAGTAGCCTCTGCATTGTTGTAGAAAATAAATGTGATGCTTTATTCCAAAGTTCAAATGTTTTGGATTCAGCAGAAACAAAATAGATAACTAGGATCTAGTACAAAAAGGCTGTACCCTTGCGGGAAAGCAAGCTACGCCTAGGGTCTGTTATAGGAAAAGTCTAAAGACTGTACCCCTGCAGGGAAGCAAGCTACGCGCAGCGTCTCGTAGGAGAAGTATGAAATAAATCAGCCTGTCTAGTCAGCCTTTGGTTGATATGGGATGGGTTATTTATTTACGCCTTGTTGTACTAGGAACTAGGGGCTAGTTTTGTCATTTCACCGAGTTACTTATAACAACCAGGATTTGAGCAAAGAATTTTGTTCCAAATTACAATAATCTCTTTTTTTATTAAAAAAGTAAATTCTATCACTATTAAATTAATACTCAATTATTAGTAAGTCTGAGAAAATCATTAGTAAATCGGATTTAGCTGGCGCTAAATCCGATTTATTTTTTAGGTTATATCTCTCATAAATTAAGTGACTAATTTTCACATTTTCTCCGTATTCATAAAGCTTTTATATAACAAAGATTTTTATTTACCTTGTCTTTACAGAAAAGAGGAAAAATCTAGTTAGATTATTTACGGAGAAAGATAAATGGTAAATAGATTTTTCTCAATTCCAGGTGCAATCGCTTCATTAGCAACGAATAAATTTAAATATTAAACTACCTGCAAATCTTGAGGAAATTGCATGAAAGCAGTGATTTTGGCTGGTGGTCTGGGTACACGCTTAAGTGAAGAAACAAGTATCAGACCTAAGCCGATGGTAGAAATTGGTGGTAAGCCAATTTTGTGGCACATCATGAAGATTTACTCTGCCCACGGCATTAATGACTTTATTATTTGTTGTGGATATAAAGGTTACGTCATTAAGGAGTACTTTGCTAATTACTTCTTGCACATGTCAGATGTCACCTTTGATATGCGTTTTAACCAGATGAATGTGCATTCTGGATATGCTGAACCCTGGCGGGTGACTTTGGTAAATACGGGTGATAACACCATGACAGGTGGACGCTTAAAGCAAGTTCGAGAACATCTTGGTAACGATACTTTTTGCTTTACCTATGGTGATGGTGTTAGTGATGTAAATATTACAGAACTCATTAAGCTGCATAAAGAACAAAATACCTTAGCGACACTGACTGCAGTGCAACCTGCTGGGCGCTTTGGGGCAATTTCTTTAGGACAAGAACAAACTAAAATTACTAACTTTCGCGAAAAACCTGAAGGTGATGGTGCTTGGATTAATGGTGGTTATTTTGTTTTAGAACCACAAGTAATCGACTTCATCACTGATGATGCTACGGTTTGGGAAAAAGAACCATTAGAAAAACTAGCAGATATGGAACAGTTATCTGCTTACAAACATAATGGTTTTTGGCAACCGATGGACACATTACGTGATAGAAATTATCTCGAAGACTTGTGGAAAAGTGGTCAGGCACCTTGGAAAGTATGGTAGTAGAATATTTAAGAGTTGCGAGATAAATTCAACTCTTAACTCTTAAATTGGTTGTTTTTAAAGGTGCAATAATACTAATGTACGATTTTGCAATTATTGGTGGGGGAATCGTTGGACTTTCTACAGGGATGGCTTTAGGCAAACGCTATCCCAATGCCCGAATTTTAGTATTAGAAAAAGAAAGCAACTGGGCATTTCATCAAACAGGCAATAATAGTGGCGTAATTCACTCAGGAATTTACTATAAGCCTGGAAGTTATAAAGCTAAATTCTGCCGTGACGGTGCTAATTCAATGGTGGAATTCTGCCGAGAATATGGTATTGCTCATGATATTTGCGGCAAAGTAATTGTGGCAACTTCGGATGCAGAAATACCACGCCTAGAAAATCTCTATAAACGCGGCTTAGAAAATGGCATTAAAGTCCAAAGAATAAGTCCAGAAGAAGTTCGCGAAATTGAACCCCATGTCAGTTGCGTAGCTGGCATTAAAGTATTCTCTACAGGTATTGTTAATTACAAGCAAGTTAGCGAGAAATACGCTGAGTTAATTCAACAACAAGGCGGCGATTTACGACTCAACACCAAAGTAGAGAAAATTAGGCCCAGCGGCAAAAATCAGGTACTAGAAACCAACAACGGTAGCTTTGAAACTCGTTTTGTGATTAATTGTGCCGGATTGCATAGCGATCGCGTGGCTAAATTAGGTAATGTGGAACCACAAGCGAAAATAGTACCCTTCCGGGGAGAGTACTACGAACTCACCCCAGAAAAACGCTACCTAGTGAAAACTCTGATCTACCCAGTTCCTAACCCAGATTTTCCCTTTTTGGGTGTCCACTTTACCCGCATGATTGATGGTAGCGTTCATGCAGGCCCCAATGCCGTATTAAGCCTGAAACGCGAAGGTTATCACAAAACCGACTTCGACTTGCGAGATTTTGCTGAAGTAATGACTTATCCTGGTTTCTGGAAATTAGCCGCAAAACACGCTGATGAAGGGATTCAAGAAATTATTCGTTCCTTTAGCAAAGCTGCCTTTGTGAAGAGTTTGCAACAACTCATTCCCGAAGTGCAAGCCCAAGATTTAGTTCCTACCCATGCGGGAGTTCGCGCTCAAGCTTTGATGAATGACGGTAAGCTAGTGGATGACTTTTTGATTATCCCAGGACAAAACTCCATTCATGTTTGCAATGCGCCTTCACCAGCTGCCACTTCTTCTTTAGAAATTGGCAAAGCAATTGTGGCACAAATCCCTGAACCATCACATCTGGCAGCATCAGTCATTTAATTGCAGATAACTAAGTTTTCTGAACATCCTCACATCAAATTCTCTGTATGAGATCCAATTTCCCATCTCATACAGTTCAGTTAAGCTGGAATGTATTGTAGGGGCAAGGCTTCAGTAAGATAGTCTGATAAGCGAAAAGATTGTAGATACCTTGACCCTATAATTTTTCTTAACTGAACCATAATCTCACATCTCAAGATTTTTGGTAGAGTTATGTTCTGGTGTACGCAGTTCATCATACGTGACGTGAAAATACTTGTTGTGTGAGTGCCTTGGTATTAGCATGAACCACTCAGGCATTCAGACAGAAAGAAAACAAGGGTGTTGAGCCGTCCTGCTGTACGCAATTCATCATGCCTATTTAGTGCTTTTAGGCATTAAAAACTAACCAATCAATACAAAGGCTTTCACAACAATGAAAATATTAGTAACTGGAACAGAAGGTTATCTTGGTTCTTTATTACCTCCTTTATTAATTGAACGAGGACACGAAGTTCTGGGAGTAGATACAGGTTTCTATAAAGCTGGCTGGTTATTCAACGGTACTGATGTTACAGCCAAAACCTTAAACAAAGATATCCGTAACATCAGCCTGAAAGACTTACAAGGTATTGACGCTATTGTTCACATGGCGGAACTATCTAACGACCCCACTGGACAGCTATCACCTAACATCACCTACGACATCAATCATCATGGTTCAGTACGCCTAGCTAAGTTAGCTAAAGAAGCAGGTATACGTCGTTTTGTATATATGTCTTCTTGTAGTGTTTACGGTGTAGCTACCGAGGGTGATGTGACAGAAGAATCTCCGGTGAATCCCCAAACAGCCTACGCAGAATGTAAAACCTTGGTAGAACGAGATGTTATGCAACTAGCTGATGATGACTTCTCTCCTACCTTTATGCGGAATGCTACAGCTTTTGGTGCTTCGCCAAGAATGCGGTTTGATATTGTTTTAAACAACCTAGCTGGCCTAGCATGGACTAGCAAAGAAATTAAAATGACCAGTGATGGTACACCTTGGCGGCCATTAGTTCATGCATTAGATATCTGCAAAGCAATTGTCTGTGCTTTGGAAGCGCCCCGTGATATTGTACACAAACAAATCTTTAACGTTGGGGATACTGCAAACAACTATCGAGTTAAAGAAATCGCTGAAATCATTGCAGATGTCTTCGTAGGCTGTCAATTATCTTTTGGAGATAACGGTGCGGATAACCGCAGCTATCGAGTATCTTTTGAGAAAATCAACACCATGCTACCCGGATTTAAGTGTGATTGGAATGCTCAATTAGGTGCCGAACAGCTATTTAAGTTGTTCAGTCAAATAGATATGACTGAAGATACTTTCTTGTTCAGAGGATTTACGCGGTTAAAGCAGTTAGAATATCTAATTCGCACCCAGCAAATTGACAAAGACTTTTTTTGGCAAAAGAATTAGTAATGCTGTGCGTAACTAATCATTTTAGCAGGTATAGTCACTAAACTGAATTATTTACAATATCCCCAACTTATTTAAATTCAAATAGTTGGGGGACACAAATAAAACGTAAATATAAAATTCCTGGAAATGAAGATTTTTGATTCTCTCTATAGTAGTAAAAAATACATTCTTAAAATTATTCAACTTAAACAAAAAAGAAAATTTCCGGAAATATCCTCTGAAGATAGAATTATATTTTACAACAATTAATTTTTTCTAATTATTAAAATTTTAACGAATCCAATGAATAAATTACTAACAATTGCGATTCCTACTTATAATCGGGCAGAGTTATTAGATAAACAGTTAGCTTGGTTAGCTCAAGCTATTAAAGGATTTGAATCTGATTGTGAAATTTTAGTTTCTGATAATTGTTCCACAGATAAGACCCCAGAGATTATCCAGAAGTGGCAGTCTATACTCAGTAATATCACTTTTAGAGCTAATCGCCATGCTGAAAATTTGGGCGTAATGAAAAATATTCTTTATTGCCTAAATGCTGCTACCACTAAATATGTTTGGACAATTGGTGATGACGATCCGATTCAAAACAGAGCTATTGCTTATGTCATCAACAAAATCAAGCACCATGAAGATTTATCATTATTATTTCTCAACTTTTCTGGACGCAATAAAATTACTGGTGAACCAGTTCATCCACCAACAATAGTTGGTAATCGCTGGTTTGATGCTGATAGTGAAGATGGTCGTGGTGATGGCAAGGCAATATTTGAACATTGCTTCGCTAAAAGTGTTGGTGCAGTAATTTTTCTCACAGCTACAATCTATCGCACTGATTTAGTGAAAACTGCTCTGCAAAACTGGCCAAATGCGGCAAGTAATTGGATCTGTTTAGCATATTTAGCAGGTTATTGTGCCGCTAATGGCAGTGTCATTGTCACTAAAGAAACTTTTTTAGAATGTATTGTTGGTGTGAGTTATTGGCAGAAAGAGCCAATGTCTGCACTGTTAATGCAATACAAACATATACCTGAAGTAATTTTGAAACTAGAAGAGAGCGGATATTCTAAACAATTTTGCAAAAGAATGCTTTTGCAAAATGGTAAGGAAGCGAATTTAAGAGTATTTTTTGGCGCTTTAAGAAGATGGCCTGTATCTGCTATGAAAACTGTTGTTCCTTTTATAGCCTTGATAGGATTAGCAATGTTTGAGGTGATAGCTATTAAAGAAGCCAGTATGGCAGAAACAGCAGAGGTATGTACTCAACAAGTTCAAAAAAAAAGAGAATTAAACCTCTAAATTAATCGGAACTGAAGAAGGATTAGTATCATGTTGCAAACTATTCAACGCAAATTATCTGCGCTGTATTCTGACTTAGCTTGTGCCTTAGCTAGATGGAAACATAGGAAAAATCTAGCGCCACTAGAAGAAGGCGATCGCGCTATTCTTCAGACTCTAAAAAAGGATGGAGTATATGTTACTACCCTGGCTAATTTAGGGTTCAATTCTACTTCCAAATTGCTCCAGGCTGCTTATCATCAATTATCCCAGATGGAAAAAGCCAATAACGACGAGCTAGACGAGAAATGGCCCCAGATTTATACAGTTACAGATATTCCTGCAATCTCTGCTTGGGCGATAGAAAAAAGGCTGCTCAACATCATTGAACATTACATCGGTCTTCCTATTACTTTTCATGGTGTGCATTTACGTAAAGATTTTCCTAGTGAACATCAATTTGGCACATTGCTTTGGCACAGCGATGCAGAAGATCGCCGGATTATCAAAATCTTTATGTATTTAAATGATGTTGAAGAAAAAACTGGGCCTTTTGAATACATTCCTCGCTCGTTAACTTCCCTATTGAGGTGGCAATATTATTGGCTTTACTACAAACTTTGGCAATCAAGATATATGGGGATTGATAATGAAATTGTCAAAAAAGTTATTCCTCAATCAGCTTGGAAATCTTGTACAGGTTCGGCAGGAACAGTCATTTTTGCTGATACCAAAAATGTTTTACATCATGGAACTGTACGTACAGAAGAACGCGCAACACTGTTTTTCTGCTATACAGCTAATCCCCCCGAAAGACCAGAACTATGTACTCAATATTGGGATGATACATTTCCCAGGATGGAGTTAAATTCTGCACCAGAACCCGTTTAAGTAACAAACTAATTGTCACAAATTAGCTAGTTATTTACTCCTAAATAAAAATTAATTTTGAGGTAAATTATGATTTTCATCAAAACTGCACTGAAAGACGCATTTATTGTTGAATTAGAAAAAAAGCAAGATCACCGTGGTTTCTTCGCTCGTTCTTTTTGCGCGCAAGAGTTTGTCACCCACGGCTTAAAATCTATAGTTGCTCAATGTAATGTGTCTTATAACTACAAAAAGGGGACATTGCGCGGGATGCATTATCAACTAGCGCCAGCAGCCGAAACCAAATTAATTCGCTGTACGAAAGGCGCTATCTATGACGTAATTATTGATATGCGTCCTGATTCTCCCACCTTTTTATCTCATATTGGTGTGGAACTGACTGCAGATAATCACCGTGCTTTATATGTACCAGAACTGTTTGCTCATGGCTATCAAGCGCTGACAGATGATGCTGAGGTGGTCTATCAAGTTGGTGAATTTTACACACCGGGTTATGAGCGTGGTTTACGTTATGATGACCCATTTTTTAATATTGAATGGCCTTTAGAAGTCACAGAAATTTCTGAGAAAGATTTAAATTGGCCTTTATTGAGCATGATGCCCGTTGGTGGTGCAGAAATAGAGGCTAAAGTCTAGTACCGCTTCGCGGAAGTCAAAAGTCAAAAGGTTAATAAATCAAGGCTGATGACTGTTTGAAAAGGTAACTTGATTTACGCCGCGTTGTTCTAGGGAATAAAGGCTAGGGGAAAGGGGAAGAGATTTTTAACAATTATTGTGTATGTAGGAATTAGAAAAATGATTATTATAGACCGCGCTTTAGAAGCCCGTGCAGCTTTAGGTAGACCCATCAAAGTGGGCATGATTGGTGCAGGCTTTATGGGTAGAGGGATTGCTAACCAAATTATTAATTCTGTGCCAGGAATGGAGTTAGTTGCTATCTCCAACCGCCAAATTGATGCAGCCAAGCGAGCTTATATAGAAGCAGGTATTGAAGATATCCAAGTGGTGACAAATATCACCGATATGGAAGATGCGATCGCTCAGGGTAAATATGCAGTCACAGAGGATGCAGAGTTACTGACTCGTGCTGATGGGATCGAGGCTTTAATTGAAGTCACCGGCGCAGTTGAATTTGGCGCACATATCATCATGAGTGCGATCGCACATCACAAACACGTGATTATGATGAATGCTGAACTCGATGGCACTATTGGCCCTATCCTCAAAGTATATGCAGACAAAGCTGGTGTGATTCTCAGCGCTTGCGATGGCGATCAGCCAGGGGTAGAAATGAACCTCTACCGCTTTGTCAAGAGCATTGGTTTAACTCCCCTGTTGTGCGGTAACATCAAGGGCCTGCAAGACCCCTATCGCAATCCCACCACCCAAGAAGCCTTCGCTAAACGTTGGGGTCAAAAAGCCCACATGGTAACTAGCTTTGCTGATGGGAGCAAAATTTCCTTTGAGCAAGCGATTGTCGCCAACGCTACTGGGATGAAGGTTGCGAAACGGGGAATGCTGGGATATGACTTCACAGGTCATGTGGATGAAATGACCAATATGTATGACGTAGACCAGCTTAAGGAACTAGGCGGTATTGTTGATTATGTCGTTGGTGCTAAACCAGGCCCAGGGGTATTTGTATTTGCAACCCACGACGACCCCAAACAACGCCACTATCTCAACTTATACAAACTAGGTGAAGGCCCACTTTACAGCTTCTATACTCCTTACCACCTCTGCCATTTTGAAGTTCCCCTCTCAGTAGCCCGTGCAGTTCTCTTCCAAGATGCTGTGATGGCTCCCTTGGCTGGCCCGGTAGTAGATGTAGTCACCACCGCCAAAATAGATTTGAAAGCCGGAGAAACCTTAGATGGTATCGGCTACTACATGACCTACGGACAATGCGAAAATTCTGCGATCGCGCAACAGCAAAACCTCTTACCAATGGGATTAGCTGAAGGATGTCGCCTCAAACGCGATATTCCTAAGGATCAAGTACTAACTTATGATGATGTAGAATTACCCGCAGGTAGACTTTGCGATCAATTAAGAGCCGAACAAAACGCTTATTTCGCCACAGAAAAAGCTCTAGTTGCTGTAGGTTAAATTAATTTCGTAGTCAGGAATTTAGTCCGAGCTTTTACTACTAAATTCCTGGCTACATACCAACATCTTTTTCTGCTATTCCTTAGCATCCTTAGCATCCTATTTGCAAGGTGCTGGTGGAAGCCTGTATGATTTCAACTCCATCTTCTGAGATTACAAATAATTAAGCTTATTAGAGGTTGTTTTCAAAGTAACTTGCTATGAATTTAAGCACTGATTTACTGCTAATAGCCCTTCAAAAATTGGATTTATCAGTTAAATACTTTTAAAACATCCTCTTAATTACAAATTACGAATTACAAATTACTATTACTTGCTGGGAAGTATTCAAGCAAACTTTAGAGAAACTGGAGATGTAACTAATGAAAATTGCTCTAGTCCATGATTACTTAACCCAGCGCGGTGGAGCAGAGCGCGTGTTTGAATTGCTTTGTAAGCGCTACCCCGAAGCTCATATTTACACCTCTCTTTACAACCATCAAAAAACTATAGATTTAAGCGATCGTGTAGTCAATACAACTTTTTTACAGAAAATTCCGGGTGCAGTCAAAAATTTTCGTTTGATGGCTCCTTTTTATTTTTCTGCTTTTCGCGCTTTAAATTTACAAGACTACGACTTAATTATCAGTAGTAGTACGAGCTTTGCCAAAGCAGTTAGAAAAAACCCCCAAGCATTACACGTTTGTTTTTGTCATAATGTCACCCGTTTCTTGTGGGATACAGAAACTTATTTACGGGAATACGGTGATTATCGCTATTTTGCACCAGTGCTGGAAAAAGTATTCCAATTTATGAGAAAGGTAGATTTGGAATATGCACAGGAACCCGATTTATATATTGCTAATTCCAGTATTGTGGCTCGCCGCATTCAGGATATTTATAAAAAGCAAGCTATTGTGATTAATTATCCCATTGATACCAGTAACTTTGTTTTCTCCGAGAACAAAGAAGATTATTATTTGGCATCAGCGAGGATGATCAGTTATAAACGGTTAGATATAATAATTGAAGCTTTTAATTGGCTAGGGTGGCGTTTATTAATCTCAGGGGATGGGCCAGAACAACAGCGGTTAAAATCCAAAGCTTTGGATAATATTGAGTTCTTAGGTCACGTCAGCGATGCCAAACGTAAAGACTTATTTTCTAAAGCTAAGTCTGTGATAGTTGCAGCTTTAGAAGATTATGGATTGGTTCCAGTGGAGGCTAATGCTAGCGGTACTCCAGTGATTGCTTATGGCGCAGGTGGTGTTTTAGATACTCAAGTTCCCAGAAAAACAGGAGTCTTTTTTAAGAGACAAACACCAGAATCTTTACAAACCGCATTACTAGAAGCTGGCGAAATAAATTGGAATTACCAAAACATCCGCAATCATGCAGTGACAAATTTTTCAGAAACAGCATTCTTTAGTAAAGTCGAAAAAATTATTGACCAAGCTTGGAGAGTGCATCAATCAAGTAATTTGTTAGGTTAAGGATAATAAAAGTGGTTCAAACTAGTCTTAATCCGAGTTTCAATCCCAATCCAAATCCGCCTCCCGAAAATGAAGTCGGTTACGGACAGATGTTATCCGTAATGGTACGTCGATTTCCCTGGTTTGTACTTGTATTTTTTACTTCAGTTACTTTTGCAGGTTTTATCACTACTAAGACTAAGCCTACCTACAAAAGTTCTATGCAGCTGTTGGTAGAACCCAATTATCAAGTAAAACAAGGAACAGCAACACCAGAAAATCAATTTACCGAACCTACAATTGAAATAGATACAGCAACCCAGCTAAACATCATGAAGAGTTCTGGGCTGTTGCAAAAAGCAGTTGATAAAGTTCAACAAGACTATCCAGAATTAACTGTTGATGATGTCAAGGCTGCCTTGGTTTTGAATCAAATTAAGACCAAAGAAGATAATGTCTTGACTAAAATTTTCCAGGTTGAATATAGCGATCGCGATGCAGAAAAAACCCAAAAAGTTCTCAGCGCGATTCGCCAGGTGTATTTGGAATATAACAAGCAGCAGCAAGATTCTCGCTTACAGAAAGGGCTGCAAGTTATTAGAGAACAGTTAAAAAAAGCTAGTGATGAAGTCAACGCTTCTGAAACTAATTTACAAAGATTTCGCAGAACTCAGAATTTAATCGATCCGGAAACACAAGCGAAAGCATTGGAAGACGCTTTGAACAAACTTGAAGAAGAACGACGTACCACTCGTTCTCAGTATCAAGAAGCTTTGGCGCGTCAACAATCTTTGCAAGCTCAACTTAATCGTTCACCACAAAATGCTTTGGTTTCTTCTCGTTTGAGCCAATCTACTCGCTATCAAGGTTTGCTCAACGAAATTCAAAAAACAGAACTGGCGCTATCACAAGAACGCTTGCGCTTTACAGATGAGACTCCTAGCGTGCAAAAGTTGCAAGCTCAACTGGAAGGACAGAAGCAATTATTGCAACAAGAGGTGAGCAGAACTTTAGGTGGCTTCCCTGCTAGTACTGTTGCAGATGAAGGAAATCTGCTGGAACAAGGTCAACTGGGCGAAATTGACCTCACCCTTGCAGGACAACTAGTAGAAACACAGACAAATATTGTTTCTTTAGCAGCGCGCGATCAAACTTTGGCTCAGAAAGAAAACGATCTACGTTTGCAACTCAAACGCTTCCCACCTTTGTTGGCTTATTACAATCGCATATTACCGCAACTGCAATTTAGCCGTGAAAGGTTAGAGCAGTTGTTGAGAGCAGAACAACAATTGCGTCAGGAACTTTCTAAAGGCGGATTTAACTGGGAAGTGGTTGAAGAACCCCAAAAGGGTACATTAATGGGCCCCAATCTGCAGCAGAACTTGTTGTTAGGTGCTGTAGTTGGTTTAATGTTGGGCGGTATTGCTACTTTTGTGCGAGAAGCCTCTGATGATGCTGTTCATACCACTGCTGAGTTGGAAAAGCACGCGGCTCTACCCTTGTTGGGTATTACTCCCAAATTACCGGCTACTAAACCCAGAGACTCAATGATCAAGTTGCCTTTTGGTAAACCAGAAGAGCTTGCACCTTGGACAGTTCAAGTATTACAATCCCCTCCAAGTTGGGAATCACTAGACCTAATTTATAAAAATATTGAACTGCTCAATACTGTTACCAATTTGAAATCTTTGATGATTACCTCGGCTTTACCCGATGAGGGTAAGTCCGCTTTGGCATTAGGTTTGGCAATGAGTGCGGCTCGGTTACATAAAAAGGTACTCTTGATTGATGCCAATTTACGGGAACCAAGTCTACACAATCAACTCAATCTTCCTAACGATCAAGGCCTTTCCACTCTCCTCACAAGTGAAGGCTCTGTACCCAACCAAATGAGTATTCAGTACGCTGGCTCATCCTATATTGATATTTTGACGGCTGGGCCAATACCTACTGACGCGGCTAATCTCTTGAGTTCGCCACGGATGACACAATTGATGGCAACATTTGAAGAGAACTACGATTTGGTACTGGTGGATGGTTCTCCAGTTCTAGGTTTGGTGGATGCGATGTTGACAGCATCATCTTGCCGTAGTGTTGTGATGTTGGCGAGTATTGGTAGAGTAACTCGCAGCCAAATGGCTCAAGCTACAGCTATGTTAAGCAAGTTAAATCTGATTGGAGTAGTAGCGAATGGAGCCTCCAATGCTGACAGCACATACGTACCTTACATGAAACCACAACGATTTGCACTGCAACAAGCTGTGGAAAAGTACAGTTCTTCTCGTTTGAGTGAAACAGGTTCTCGTAGGGAAAGAGGCTAGTACTGCTACGCAGAATTCAAAAGTTGCAGAGACGCGATTAATCGCGTCTGTACAAAATTCAAAATTAAGACAGATTCAGCGTTTCATTGATTTTGAATGAGTAGTTTATTTAGGCTTTGTAGGGGCTAGAGTGGTGTATTTCATGTAGTGAAAACCACTATAGGTGTTTTTCATTAGCTGTCATCTGAGCAGATTGTAGGGCACAACATTGTTGTGCCCTATTGCTTGACATTCAAGACAGTCGCTACAGATTTTAAGGTTTTTAGTGCTAACTTAACGGGATTGGCATTAATATGATCTCTGGAAAATTCTCTAATTCACAAAAACTTGATAATTCTCTGGAAAAAGCAAATACTTTATCAAGAATGCATAAAGAATTTCTCTGAAGAAGATTTATTCTGAAAGAGTCTTCTATCCTAGATATCACAGCCGTTTCAAAATAGCTAAAAAGTAGGCTGAGACTGATTTTGATAGATTAATCGCATCATTAAGTTGGTGAGAGTAAAATTCTGTATTCTCACCTCTCAAATCAGATACAGCAAATTGCAAGTTGGTGAGTGCAGATAATTGTCAGGGCACAGCAGTGCCGTGCCCCTACCCGCGTACCTCATTTACCTAAAATACGCTGTAAGTTTCAGCAAAGAATTTTGCTCAGCACTTTGATATCAGGTCAAGAATCTACTTCTCTACATATCTCATGACCTATGACTATCTCAATAATTCCATCTCTACAGAATCCCTACAAGCTAACTGAGCAACACCAAGCAAATCCAAACTCTCCATACTGTACACTCTTATGGCGACGGGGTCAGTTGTTGGTCAAATCTCCTAAATATATCAAACAGCCATATCTACCTTCTGTGGATGACAAAAAATGGTTGATAGAGTGTTTAAAACATTCCCCAGTGAAGTTGGTGAGCATTGATGCCAAGCTAAGTGAGGATTTATTGCAGTTTTGGGCGGAAGCTTGTGAGGCAGCTAATAAGCCAATTTTTCTGCGCTTACCCTCTGGGAATCAACGGCTAAAAAAAGCTCACCCTATTGTCAGACGATGGAAGCAACTTTTTGATTGGGTTTTAGCTTTTGTGTTGCTACTCGTGCTAAGTCCAGTTATGCTGGGACTGGTTTTGTTGATGCAGATTGATTCACCAGGGCCAGTTTTTGCGCGTGAGTGGTTGGTGGGAGAGCGTGGTAAGCTCTTTCAAGCCATCAAGTTACGGACAACTGAGGCGCGCAACATAACCCCGCTACGGCGTTGGCTAAGTACATCAGGTTTACACAATTTCCCGCAGTTGTTGAATGTATTGCAAGGTGATAGGGGTTTTGTGCGATCGCATTGTTGGAATTTGGCAGATGCGGCGCAGTTCAGTACCTCTGGACAAATACATCAATTACCAGAAATCACAGGTATATGGGAAGTCGGCCCAGACCTCAACTTGTTCAACTTGGATGGGCAAACTCCGTGATTGATTGCTTATACCAAATTGCCATAGGTAGTATGGTTTAAAAATCTGGAAACTGCTTTGTTTGCAAAGTTTTCAATCCAAAATTGGGACACTCCTACCATGAGGCTTGATGAACCAGGAAATACCTAAAACAATCTGACTCATCTAGCAATACTTAACTCTAAGATTCGCAAATTTTAGTGCAGTCATTGAATTTTAGATTTGAGGTTGTAGATTTCAAATTATCTTAGAATCCAGTCAGCTTGCCAAAAATTAATTTTTTTAATTGCCTAAATCATCAATTTTTGGAACCAGCCAAAATCTTAAATCTAAAATTCTTTTACTGCCGCAATATTGTAAAATTATTTTCCAAAACATCCATGTATATAAATTTCAAACCAGCGCTCAAGAGCTTCTTAAAGGCTACCAGTTTTTGGCAGGAAAATTATCTAATATTAAGAGAATTTAAACATTTTCGCAAAACAGCAGTTCTGGCACTCGTATTTTCTTTTTTGGCTGCCACATTTGAAGGTGTCAGCATTGGATTTTTACTTTCGTTTTTACAAAGCTTAACTACTCCCAATGCCCAACCTGTAAAAACAGGTATAGAGTGGTTTGATATTGCTATTTTGGGTATTAATACATCAGTTCATAGCCGTTTGTATAGAATCTGTCTGCTGATTCTATTAACTGCATGGATGCGAGCCACGTTCAATTATTTTGGACAAGTATACACCGAGCTAACTCAGCTTTATTTAGGCGATCGCTTACGTAAGCGAATCTTTGAACAGTTGCAATCTCTATCACTCAGTTACTTTGCTCAGATTCGTTCTGGCGAACTAGTGAACACAATTACTACAGAAATTGAAAGAATCAGACAGGGCTTTAGCGGCATAGCATTTTTGTTTACCAGAGGAATCACAACTTTTGTCTATTTAATGGCAATGTTTTGCCTGTCTTGGCAACTGACAATCGTTTCTATCTTCTTATTTACACTTTTAGCTGTTGCATTATCCAACTTAAATAAGAGAGTACGCGAAAGCAGTTTTGATGTTTCAGTTGCTAATGGTGATTTTACAACCAGAGCAATAGAATTTATTAATGGTATTCGTACTGTTCACGCCTTTGGAACTCAAGACTTTGAGCGTAAACGGTACTTCAATGCCAGCAATGAAATAGTACGTAATTCAACTAAAGTTATATTTGTCTGGACATTAGTTAAACCAATTGCAGAAGCCGCAGCGACCACAGTTTTGATTACCATGATTATTTTGGCTTTCACTATCTTTGTGGCCAATGGTACCCTACAAGTTGCTTCTCTGTTGACATTCTTCTTTGTACTATTTCGCCTTGTACCCTTTATCCAAGATATTAATGGGACTAGAGCATTTCTCAGCACTATGCAAGGTTCAGCAGATAATATTAAAAACCTGTTGCAAACCAAAGATAAACCTTACTTTAAAAACGGTACAATTGAGTTTGGTGGTTTAAAAAGGTCTGTTGACTTAATATCTGTAGATTTTGGCTATAATGCTGATAATTTAGTTCTTAATAATATTACCCTTACCATTGAAAAAGGGAAAATGACCGCATTGGTCGGAGGTTCTGGTGCTGGTAAAACAACACTTGCCGATTTAATTCCCCGATTTCATGATGTAACTGAGGGCAATATATATATTGATGAAGTGGATATACGTAAGTTTGAAATTAATTCCTTGCGCCGCAAAATAGCTGTGGTTAGTCAGGATACATTTATTTTCAACACTTCAGTGTGGAACAATATTGCTTACGGTACACCCAATGCCAAGGAAGCTGACATTAAAGAAGCTGCGCGATTAGCAAATGCATTGGAATTTATTTTAGAAATGCCCGAAGGTTTTGACACTCAACTAGGAGATAGAGGTGTCAGATTATCTGGAGGACAACGCCAAAGAATTGCGATCGCCCGCGCTTTACTGCGAAACCCAGAAATTTTGATTTTGGACGAAGCCACCAGCGCTTTAGATTCCATGACAGAACGATTGATTCAGGAATCTTTAGACAATATTGCTGTAGGTCGTACAGTAATTGCGATCGCCCATAGACTTTCTACAATTACCAAAGCAGATAAAGTTGTAGTGCTGGAACAAGGACGGATAGTTGAGCAAGGTAAGTATCAAGAATTGCTACAGCAACGCGGTAAATTTTGGGAATATTACCAAATGCAATCTGAATTAGGCCAGGCACAATAGGCTTGAATAACATCTGTTCAGATATACAGCCTCAACAACTTGCAATCTACTGTAGATGCAAAATCAATCTTTAATGGAAACTAACAGTAGATTGCCAGGACAATTTATTTGCTGTCTCTACATAAAAGCAATTAAATAAATTGTCCGTTTGAACTCCAAAGGCTGCTATTTAGCGCTCATTCAGTTGTTTAAATATATCAAAATATATCATGTCAAAAACCATGCGAAGTATTGAGGAACAGAGACAAGAAATTGGCCAAGATATTTCTGGCAAAAATATGATTGCTCATTGTTCTAGTTTTAATGTAGGTGTAGGTGGAGGCGTTGAGACTTATTTAGCAGCTCTCTATCAGCAGCGATTGCATGGTGTGAGCGAGCAGCCAATTAAATCTTTGGTAAATATTAACCAAAGCAAGTTCAAATTACTACATATTCATAGCCAAGATTTACTATTACAGCTAAAAGGTGAATGTCCTGCTGTATTTACAGTTCATAATCATTCACCATACTGTCCAAGTGGTACAAAATATTTGGGTAATCAGCAGGTAATTTGTCAGCGTAATTTCTCCTATTTAGGATGCGCTTGGGGTAAGATAATCGATGGTTGTGGGAGTCGTAGACCCAACCAAGCGATGCAGGAATTTAACAATACTGAGCGGGCAATAAAATTCTTAGAAAACTCTCATGTCACTATCATTGCTAATAGTGAATATGTACGAAAACAGTTAATTAAACATGGTACATCACCTGAGCAAACAGTAACCTTACGCTACGGTATTATTCTTCCCAAAATTATTACTGCACCCCTCACTTTAGATATTCATAAAAATCAAAGAATTTTGTTTGTTGGTCGGATTGTTCCTGATAAAGGACTAGAATGGCTATTGAACACTTTAGTACATACTGGTTCCCAAATTAAACTTGATATTGCAGGCGATGGATGGGATCGGACAAGATTAGAAAGGTTAGCTAATAAACTAGGTTTAAGCCAGCGTATTGTTTGGCATGGTTGGTGTGATACTAACAAATTGAATCATCTTTATCAACAATCTTTTGCTCTTGTATTCCCTAGTGTTTGGCCTGAGCCGGCTGGTTTAGTGACTCTCGAAGCCTATGCCCGATATAGACCTGTAATTGCTAGCCAAGTAGGAGGAATTCCAGAACATTTGCGGGATGGAGAAACAGGTATTCTTGTACCAGCTAATGATACCCAAAAACTAGCTAATGCCATTACTGATTTGGCTAGCAATTACGAAAAAAGCCGTAGTATGGGTGAACAAGGTCATACTTTGTTAATGCAAGAATTTACTATTGCTGAACACGTGAAGAAATTGCAGAAAATATACGCAAGAACAATCAAAAATTTTCACGAATGAAGTTTATTTATGGTAATTGCCTTTAAAAGTTATGGAATGAAACTTTAAGGCAATATTCAGGGAATAAACAACCGAAAACTTGAGCGTAAACAAGAATTTTGTTGTTGACTAAAATAGGAATACTATGTGGGTATATTCCAGATTTAACAACAACTTAAAGCGAGTTAATTCTAGCGGAAAATTAACGGTTTTGATTATATATATAGAGCCAAAAATATGTTATCAGTTCAAAATGAGCAACAACCACTGGTCAGTGTGATTATCCCTACATATAATCGACCACAGTATCTTAAGCAAGCGATCGCCAGTGCAGTGAGGCAGACTTACCAAAATCTAGAAATCATTGTTTCTGATAATTGTAGCCCCGAAAATCCCCAAGCTATTGTGGAATCTTTTGGTGATGCACGCATCAAATTTGTGCGTCATCCTCAAAACCTGGGAATGTTTAATAATCAGATGTATGGCTTTCAGATAGCCCGTGGAAAATATGTTGCTAGCCTACATGATGATGATTTATGGCACGAAGATTTTTTAGCTAAACTTGTTCCTATCTTAGAAGCATATCCAGAATTAATTATCGCTTTCAGCGATCAATATATCATTGATGCTCTTGGCAATATTAATTATTCTGGTACAGAAGCAAATACACGTGGTTTTAAGCGCCACACGCTCAAAGAAGGAATATATAAAGCCTTTTATCAAATGGGTTTACTTTATAAAAGTATACCTGCAGCTGCAGCTTGTGTATTTCGAGCTAATCTCATTAATTGGGATAGTATTCCCTCCGAAGTTGGGGGTTTATGGGATGTATATTTAAGCTATATTTGTGCCACATCTGGTTATGCAGCTTACTATTATCCCCAAAGATTGACTTACTATCGTTGTCACGAGCAAACTGATACCATGCTCAGTGGTCATCGAGATGTGGCAGCAAAAATTCGCAAAGCTAAAAGCGAATTGTTTTGTTATCAAATTTTCATGGAAGACCCTCGTCTTGAGGAGTTTCAGTCATACTTCCAAAATAAATGGTTAGAAGCTAATACTACTTTGGGGATAGGCTTACTGCGAAATCAGCAAATATTAGAAGCGCGTTCTTATTTTTGGCAAGCACTAAGTAAACAGAAGTTCAATCTGCGAACTATAACAGCATTAACTCTTAGTTTTATTCCTCAACCTGTAACTACAAAATTCCTCGATTGTGTCAATTTTTGTATCGAGTGGATTAGTTACCAAAAAAATAAATTTGCTAAAAAAATTAACTCTATGAAAAAAAATCTCATAAACATCAATCTATCTCAATCAATCAATTAACTGACTGACTGACTGGGCATAAATTATTCTCAATATTTAGGATTTAGAGTCAGCCATTTTTCCAGAATCAAACCGGATTCAGCTATTTAGGTAAGTAGATAAATTAATCGCCTCGGGAGGTGGTGTGTGAAAATTTGTATTGTTACTCACAAATTGAAAAAAGGTGATGGTCAAGGTCGAGTCAACTATGAAGTTGCAAAGGAAGTCATTCGTCGCGGTCATCACCTGACATTATTAGCTAGTGAAGTAGCACCAGAACTACAAAATCATAGCCTAGTTAATTGGGTGGAAATTCCAGTTCAAAAATTCCCCACAGAATTTATTCGGAATATAGTATTTGCCAAAAAAAGTGCAGCTTGGTTAAAGAAGCATCGTGCTGAATTTGATTTAGTCAAGGTCAATGGTGCGATTACAACAACCTCTGCGGATGTGAACGCCGTACATTTTGTTCACAGTTCTTGGTTGCGATCGCCTGTCCATATTTCTCGTACTCGGCGCGATGCCTATGGTTTGTACCAGTGGCTGTATACTGCCTTAAATGCCCAATGGGAAAAACAAGCTTTTCAAAAAGCGAAAGTCGTTGTGGCAGTATCCGAGAAAGTAGCGCAGGAATTAGTCAGTATTGGCGTACCGCGATCGCAGATTCAGGTAATTGTCAATGGCGTGGACTTAGCAGAGTTTACCCCTGGTGTTAGCACTCGCCAAAATTGGAATTTACCCGAAAATGTGCCTCTAGCGCTGTTTGCTGGCGATATTCGCACCACCAGAAAGAACTTAGATACAGTTCTCTATGCCTTAGCCAAGGTTTCTGATTTACATCTGGCGGTTGTGGGAGACACTGAAGGTAGCCCCTTTCCCCAGCTAGCTGCATCCTTAGGGTTAAGTGAACGAGTACATTTTTTAGGCTATCGGCGTGATATCGCTGCCATTATGCGGGCTGTGGATTTATTTGTATTTCCTTCCCGTTATGAAGCTTGCACCCTCGTATTATTAGAAGCCCTCGCTTCTGGGCTACCAGTCATTACCGCCACCGCTACCGGAGGTGCAGAACTGGTGACATCAGAATGCGGAGTGGTTTTGTCAAATACCGATGACATTGAGGCTTTAGCCGCAGCACTGTCATCTTTAATCTGCGATCGCCCTTTGATGCAACAAATGGGTAAAGCAGCGCGTTCTCTTGCTGAACAACATAGCTGGATGACGATGGCACAAAATTACGTGGATCTATTTGAGGATTTAAAGGAAAATTCTACCTTTTTGGGCATGGGGCATGGGGCATGGGGCATGGGGCATGGGGAGACAGCGCTGCGGGAGGGTTTCTCTTTACAGGCGACTGTGCTCAATCACCCACAAGAGGATGCAGTTTCCCGCCGACTTTCCATGAAAAACACTGTTCTTATCCCCACCTATCGCCGTCCTCTAGATTTGTCTCGTTGTCTTTTAGCACTACAGGCGCAAACTAAACCAGTCGATCAAGTAATCGTCGTTGTTCGCGATACAGATAGCGATACTTGGCAATTTCTGGCGGATTTTCCCACCGATAAACTGCCACTACAAACTGTTACAGTTAGCGTCCCTGGGGTAGTAGCAGCCTTAAACGCTGGACTAGCCGCAGTTGAGGGAGACATTGTTTCAATTACAGATGATGATGCAGCCCCCCATCCTGATTGGTTAGAGAAAATCAACGCACATTTTCTGGCAGATAGCCGTATTGCTGGCGTTGGTGGGCGTGATTGGATCTATCAAGGCAATAAACTGGAAGATGCTTCTCAGTCGGTAGTTGGGAAATTACAGTGGTTTGGACGGGTGATTGGTAACCATCACCTAGGAGTGGGAAAAGCGCGGGAAGTTGATGTTCTCAAAGGCGTGAACATGAGTTTTCGTCACGCTGCGATCGCGCGATCGCATTTTGATGAAAGAATGCGTGGTACAGGCGCACAAGTCCATTTTGAAATGGCGTTTACCTTTGCATTACAACGCGCTGGTTGGAAGCTAATTTACGATCCCCAAGTGGCAGTCGATCATTATCCAGCACAGCGTTTTGATGAAGACCAACGCCATAATTTTAATGAAATGGCCTTTATTAATTTAGTCCATAATGAAACTTTAGTTTTATTAGATCATCTGCCATCATTACGTCGTGCAGTGTTTTTATTATGGGCAATATTCATAGGTACAAGGGATAGTTTGGGTTTAGTCCAATGGTTGAGATTGTTACCTAGCCAAGGACAATTAGCAGGTAAAAAATTCCTGGCTTCTTTGCGTGGGCGTTGGTTAGGATGGCAAACACATAAACAATTCAATATTCCAAATACAAACTTCAAAAATAAATTTGTTTTGTTTTGAGTTAATCTACTTTATTTACGTTTTTGTGGTGCGTCGAAAAAATATGAATTTGCCTCACGCAGAGTCACAGAGGCGCAGAGAGTAATATTTCTGTACTCAAATCAATACCAATACAAAATCTGTCTTGAAAAGTTTGCTACGGAGGGTTTCCCTCCTTGCAACTTGCCGCAAAATCTAAAATCCAAAATTGAATGTCTTCTAAACAGAAACAGATACTTTACAATCCTGTTTTGCAGGAAAACTTCTCTCCTCAAGACCGGGCTGCACAAGCTTGGATGGTAATCTTGGGTTACATATTGCTCACAGTAGTTTGTTATTTTACTGGTGCAGCAACGATGTTGCGGTTAATTTTTCCCGCAACCTCTTTAGTAGTAGCTTTATTTCTTTATTTCCGCCATCCAATTCTCTATATTGGGTTTACTTGGTGGATTTGGTTTCTCACACCTTTAGTTGCGCGGTTGGTAGATTATCGAGTGGGTTGGGACCCTACTCGTCAGATACTGATTGCACCTTATTTAGTGGTATTTGTCACTATTGGCACTTTTATTAAATACTTACCTAGTAGTATTCGCCAAGGAGGTTTACCTTTCTTTTTGGCGTTTATTGGGGTATTTTATGGGTTTTTAGTTGGTCTTATTTATAATGCTCCTGTCCCTGTAGCGCGCGGTCTTTTAGATTGGCTGAGTCCGATTATTTTCGCTTTTCATTTATTTATGAACTGGCGAGATTATCCGACCTACCGAGAGCAAATGCAGCGTGTATTTCTCTGGTGTGTGTTAATTACTGGTGCTTACGGTGTCTATCAATTTGTGGTAGCACCGGAATGGGATAGATATTGGCTAATCGAATCCAAAATGTTTACCAGTTCCGGAGATCCAGAACCTTTTGGGATGCGTGTTTGGAGTACTTTGCATTCAGTTGGGCCTTTTGGTTCTGTGATGCAAGCTGGTCTATTATTATTATTTACCAGAACTGGATTTTTAATTTTTCCTGCTTCGGCTGTGGGTTATTTGTCATTTTTATTAGCACAAGCACGTACTAATTGGGGTGGTTGGTTGTTAGGCGTAATTATGATTTTGGGTTCAGTCAAAGCCCGAATCCAAATACGCTTAATTACTATTATTGTGGTTATGGCAATATGTGTTGTTCCCTTAACCACTATTGAACCAATTTCAGAAGTTGTGACTAGTCGGTTAGAAACTTTTTCTAATTTAGAGAATGACACAAGTTTTAAAGATAGATCTGGCAGTTATGATAGAAATCTCAGCATTGCTCTTTCTAATGTATTAGGTAATGGTTTAGGTAATATCTGGAAGGTCAATGAGAAAACTGGACAAATCGAAGTATTTGTCATTGACAGTGGCGTTTTAGATATGTTTTTTACCTTGGGTTGGGCTGGTGCTATCTTTTATTTGGGTGGGTTAATTCTGACAGTTATTAATGTTAGTAAGTATGAAGAAGGTCGGTTTGATAGCTTTGTCAGTGCTGCCCGAGCGATAGGGATAAGTGGCTGTTTCCAGTTAGTGATTGGTAGTGGAATGCTGAGTGTTGCTGGCATGATTTTATGGGGATTTCTAGCTATGGCTATGGCAGCACATAAATATTATGAGCATCAAAGCAATTTGCAATATCCAATTATTAAGTATCCTGGTTCTGTCTCCCAAATAGGTAATTCTAATTAAATATTGTCTAGCTTTATTCTGAGATGGCTAGATAAAAATAAAAAGATTATCTAATTACTGAGATAATCTTTTTTATTTAATAAGATTTTCATCAATAATATACGGCAGTTTGCAACTAAATGAGATACGTGGTTAGGGGCACAGCAGTGCCGTCTCCTTATAATTACCTGTACCTGACAAACTTGCAATCTGCTTTATAATTGAAATTATATTTGCCTTATAAAATACTTGGTAAACTAGGCTACAAATATAAGGTATATATTTTATTTAAAAAATATTTGATTATTCTATTGCCGCTTAATTTTAGTGTGTTTATACTTGTAATAACTGGATATCTCAAGCATATTCCAAGTTCATAATAGTTCAGAAATCAGATATAAATTCTATAGTACAGCAGTATTAAATTATAGATTTACTTTCATAAATAATTGAGAATTTCTATCGATTATCTTGGCTGACAAGTGATAGCAATTTAAAAGTTATCGGGAAGCGAAAATCTATTTATCTATAGGACTATACATTGATTTTTGAATATATAGATGGTTTCGATATTGCTTTGCCCCAAACGTGAAAGCAACGGCAATCCCATCGAGAGTTTTCGCTTTATTACTGCTTTATTAACGCCAAAAGTACAGCATTAAAACCTGCAGATGGTGAGTTACGAACTCTGATGAAGATAACCTTCACATGGGTCTGGATCTCATACAAATACCAAGAATGTGGCAAAACATTTATCGGATTGCCATAGCTTCAATATCAAGTAAAAACTAGTATTAGTGGATAGAAATTATGAAAGTTATTGCTGTTATGCCACTAGCCGAACAAAGAGGTGGCGGTGAAATGATGTTTTGGGATTTGATGCAACAAGGACGGCAAGCTGGTATTGAATGGATAGCGGTATTTTTAGAAGATGGCCCAATGGTGGAACAGGTAAGGGCATTGGGTATTGATACCAGAGTGATTGAAAGTGGCCGTCTGCGTGAAGTACATCGAATGATCAGTGCGGTGTTTCGTATAGCTTTGCTGGCTAAACAAGAACGTGTAGATGCGATCGCAAATTGGATGTGGATTACTCAGATCTATGGAGGGCTAGCCGCGATCGCATCTGGTGTACCTGCTGTATGGTATCAGCTAGAAGTACCTAACGCTAAGTCTTGGTTGTTGCAATTAGCAACTTTGTTACCAGCGCGGGCAATTATCACTCTCTCGAAAGAGGGTAAGGAAGCACAGGCGAAGATTTGGCCTTATAGACCAACACACTTAGTATATCCAGGTGTGGCTTTAGACAGATTTGAGCCGGCTGTTCTCCCTTCCCCACAAGAAGCGCGGTTGAAGTTGGGTTTACCGTTACACGGGCCGTTGATTGGGATTGTGGGGCGTTTGCAACGATGGAAGGGAATGCATACTGTAGTAGATGCTATGCCACAAATATTGCAGAGATATCCTGATGCTAATTGTGTAATTGTTGGCGGTAAGCATGATTTAGAGGCTGATTATGAGGATTCCTTAAAAGCACAAATAGCAGATTTGGGTTTAAGCGATCGCGTGTTGATGGTAGGGCTACAGCGCAATATTCCTGAGTGGATGCAAACGATGGATATATTTATCCATGCGTCCGATAACGAGCCTTTTGGGATTGTGATTATCGAAGCTATGGCCCTTGGGAAACCGGTGGTTGCTGGCGATGCTGGCGGCCCCACAGAAATCATTACAGATGGGGTGAATGGACTGTTGACACCTTATGGTGATGCAGATGCATTGGCGATCGCAATTCTTCGCTATCTTGACGATCCAGAATTTAGCGCTACTGTCGGAGTTGCAGCACGACAACGCGCCCTGGATTTTTCCACGCAACGTTACGCCCAAAATTTTATTAATACAGTTCGTTATGCTGTTTCTCATGTGTCTAAAAGCATCACAACTGTTAAGACAACTCCTTCTACTTTGAATTAGAAATTGCTTGCTGATACCTATTAGTATCAATTCCGCAGCAATCATATTTTGGTAGCATTTTATAGCTTTGTTTCTTATCCTCTAAATATTTGTTGTTTGAGTAATAGAACAACAATGAATATTTAAAGGATGCAGAGAAGTTCACTTCTGTATTCAATACTTGCAGGTTAAAGGAAAAGGGTAAAGAGAACGAGAAAAGGAAAAACACCTTTGGCTCATTCCCTATACCCCAACCTGCTTTACCAGACTCAGCAGTCAGTGCTAATACTAGAAAACTGCATAGTTAAATATGAAATTTTTAATAAGCGGATAATTTTTCTCTGCCGAAAGTAACAGCCCTGAGTTCAGCCTCTTGGTAGTTTAACTTAACGGTATTTCTTTGTCTAATCAGGCTTATAGGCTATTTCGCTGAAGACAAAATTTTATATACATATTTAGGTAAAAAAAACTAGCTACTTAACCATTTATTTATAGAACTACTCCTTTTCACAGCCTATTTAAAGATATTACTGAGAATTTTATTAAATTCATTACATTGTGCTTTAATAGCTAAAATAAGTGTTTCCTGTTTGATTCTCATGAATTCAGCCCATCATCAAAGTCTTTGATGTATCAATCTTATTTAGGTTATTTATGTTGAACAAAGAATATTTTTGTTAATTTTATGCCCACAAAATATGGGTAATAACTGAAAATATTTTTGAGATGATGATGGAGAATTAGCAGAATATTAGTAGAGTGTTGTTATTAACATTCAACTAAGCTGATATTTAGCAGATATCGGTCAAATTTAATTCGCTTTTGCTCAAAATCTTTTCCCAAGCAGGGATGAGGATAAACCTAGAATTTTACACACCAGCACTTGCCCAACAGAACCTCAAAGGTAAGCAGATTCAGGATATCCGCTATTATAAATTACAAATTGTTGACAATCATTTAATTAAATAATTGTAGTTATGACTAATAAAAATTCTAAATCTTCTCAGAAGTCTAAAAATTTTGAAAAGCTTGATTCTTCGCGCAATAGTAAAGGTAAAAATCAGGCTCAAGATAAATGCGAACCAGTATTAGCAGATTTATCTCTGAGTCAAACAATCTCTGATAAATCCTTATTTATAGGTGATGAGGTCACTTTCACCCTGACATTAAATAATAGTGGCCCAGCGAATGCGACAGGAGTAAAAATTCAAGATTTACTACCCTCTGGTTTTAGCTTTATTGGTGCTAAGGCTAGTGTGGGAAATTATGACAGCACAACTGGAATTTGGGATGTTGGTTGTATCAAGTCCGGCGATAATGTCACCCTAACGCTGAAAGCTACAGTCTTGAATGCCAATGATGCAGCTGCTTATACCAATGTGGCAGAAATTATTGCCGCCGATCAGAAAGATCCAGATTCAGTTGTGAATAATGGCAATCCCAGAGAAGATGACTACAGCAGTGCCACTGTATGTGTAGTTAAGCAGGCTGATTTATCTCTGAGTCAAAAAATATCTGATAAATCTTTATTTGTAGGTGATGAGGTTACTTTCACCCTGAAGTTAAAGAATAGCGGCCCAGCTAACGCTACAGGGGTAAAAATTCAAGATTTACTACCCTCTGGTTTTAGCTTTATTGGTGCTAAAGCTAGTGTTGGCAAGTATGATAGTACAACTGGGATTTGGGATGTTGGTTCAATCAAATCAGGCCGTAATGTCACCCTGACGCTGAAAGCCACAGTTTTGAATGCCACTGATGGGGCTGCTTATACTAATGTGGCAGAAATTGTGGCGGCTGATCAAGAAGATCCAGATTCAATTGTGAATAATGGCGATCCCACAGAGGATGATTACAGCAGTGCTACTTTATTTGTAGTCAAGCAAGCTGATTTATCACTGAGTCAAACAATATCTAATGAATCCTTATTTGTAGGTGATGAAGTCTCTTTTACCTTGACATTAAATAATAGCGGCCCAGCCAATGCTACAGGGGTAAAAATTCAAGATTTATTACCTTCTGGTTTTAGCTTGATTGATGCTGACACAAGCGTGGGAACTTATGACAGTACAACAGGGATTTGGGATGTTGGTTGTATTGATTCAGGGGATAATGTCACCCTCACCTTGAAAGCCACAGTTTTGAATGATGCTGATGCAGCTGCTTATACCAATGTGGCGGAAATTGTTGCCGCAGATCAAAAAGATCCAGATTCGGTTGTGAATAATGGCGATCCCACAGAGGATGACTACAGCAGTGCTACTTTATTTGTAGTCAAGCAGGCAGATTTATCACTGAGTCAAACAATATCTAATGAATCCTTATTTGTAGGTGATGAAGTCTCTTTTACCCTGACTTTGAATAATAGCGGCCCAGCCAATGCTACAGGGGTGAAAATTCAAGATTTACTACCTTCTGGTTTTAGCTTGATTAATGCTGACACGAGTGTGGGAACTTATGACAGTACAACAGGGATTTGGGATGTTGGTTCAATCAAATCCGGCGATAATGTTACCCTCACCCTGAAAGCCACAGTTTTGAATGATGCTGATGCGGCTGCTTATACTAATGTGGCGGAAATTGTTGCGGCCGATCAAGAAGATCCAGATTCAGTTGTGAATAATGCAAACCCAGCAGAAGATGACTACAAAAGTATCTTGGCACCTGTCGCAAACTTATCTGTAGAGAAAGAATTTACCCAGGTTAATCAACAGTCATTTAGCGATTTGAAACAATCTGTTGATTACAACAACGATGGCAAAGCAGATCAGTTAATTGCGCTGCCTGGGGATGAAGTTTCATTTACAATTACTGTTCGCAATAATGGTTTTGGTGATGCTACAGGGGTACAAATTGTTGATGACCTCAGACAGAAATTGCCCATTGGTTTAGATTTTGTCAGCTTTGCCAATCTGGATGGTGGCACAAGTATTGACACAGACAATAATGCCCAAACGCTAGAGGTTTTGTTTGACAATATTGCTGCTGGAGAAGCCAAAACTATTACTGTCAATGCCAAAGTTAGCACTGAAAACATTACATCTGTAAATTTAACAGGCAGACTGGGAACCATTGACCCGGAAACAGATGAGATAAATACGGCTTTGCCAGAATATTATGAAACACCTTTTAATGGTGTATTTTTCCTCAATTACAATGTGCAAAAAAGCAACGGGGACGATAGGGTAGAATTTGGCTTTTTAAATATTCAAAATCAAGCCGAAGTTGTGGCAGTTAACGGTAAAACCCTGGAATCCGGTACAGTTGCAGCTAGTAGTAGGTTAGATGTTTCTACATATAAACTTGAAGGCACTTTAAATAACGAACAGCCATTTAGAGTGTTTTCGGTGGAGAATTTTAATAACCCCAACAATACTAACACCTCATTCTTCTTTAATCCCGATCCTATTAGTGGTTCTGTTAGTGTTGGCTATCCTTACCAAAATCAATCCGAGTTTTTACAACCAGGCGAGATTGGTATTGCGGGATTTGAAGCAGAGTGGGCAAAAAGTACAGATCCGCAATATTTAGCTGATTTAGCAGTTTGGAATTGGCTAGGGACTGATGGCAGGTTAACCAACGCAGGTGAAACCACAACTGCAGATGAAAAAGCCGTAATCGGTGCCTTGGCTGATTTTATCGTAGATGGTGTTTATAGTCGCGATCGCTTTAATAACGGTTCGTTTACCTTTAATAACGGTACCCAAACAGAAAACCTCATCTTTCAAGCAGGTCAATATTCCCCAGAACTGATTGATTTTGTCAATATCTTAGTCACAGATACAGGTATAGTTTTCACAGACAATAACCCGCAAATTAATGGGTTAGCATTACCTGATGCTCAAATTGAGAGTTTCAGCACAGTTGCAGATTCACAATTTACTGACTTACAAGCTATCTTTGACTCCTTTAAATTTTCCGTTCCCACTGGAGTTAATATTACAATTCAAGATTCTAATGGCGATGGCAACATTTCTACACGCTTGCAAGAAATAGGCGGTTATAAAAATAATTGGTTAGTCTCTAGCATTACGATTGATAGTAATGTGAATCACGTAACTTTCGCAGCTTGTGGAAGTGGGGCAAATTATGATTTTGCTTCGCAGAATTTGATTATTGCTAATCCCAATACTACTTTTACTTTGCAAGGCAGCGAACATGACAAAAATAAAATTATTGGCACTCGATTTGATGATGTAATTAAAGGCGGAAATTGTGCTGATAGTTTATCTGGTTTCGATGGCAATGATGTGATTTGTGGCGAGAAAGGAGACGATTTAATTACTGGTGGTAGAGGCGATGATTATTTAAGTGGAGGTGACGGGTACGATCGCTTTATCTTTGGTGCTAACTTTGGTAACGATACCATCCATGATTTTTGTGAATGTGATGCTATCGACCTCAAGCAACTGATTCTGACTCAAGGTAGTTTAGATAGCAATGGTGATGGTGTGGTTGATAGCTGCGATCAACTCGCCTCAATAGACAATTGTAACCTCAAGCTAGATCTAACCTCTATAAATGGTGGTACTATCACTTTCACAGGAGTCACTTCGGTGAACATCGCCGATTTTATTCTTTAAGTGATAATCTCCATGCCAATTTTTCAGGGTAAGGCAATCTACACGCAGGTAGGGATGATGTGGCACAGACTACTAGCAATTTTCGCCAGTAGTGGAGCGATCGCCTGTACGCTAGGCTTAACTTCAGGCGTAAAAGCACAAATTATCCCTGACAATAGTTTAGGTAGCGATCGCTCAATTGTTACCCCGAATGTGCAACAGCAAGGTAATGTCATCGAACGCATTGATGGCGGTGCAATTCGGGGTAGTAACCTGTTTCACAGCTTCCAAGAATTTAACGTTGGCGATCAGCAACGAGTTTATTTTGCTAATCCCTCTAACATAGAAAATATTCTAGGAAGAGTTACGGGAAACCAAGCCTCGAAGATTTTCGGGACGCTGGGGGTGTTAGGTGGCGCAAACCTCTACTTGATTAATCCTAATGGCATTATTTTCGGACAAAATGCCCGCTTAGATATTTCCGGTTCTTTTTTCGCTAGCACTAGCAGCGGTGTGTTATTTCCCAACGGCGAAAAATTTAGTACCCAAAACCCCCAATCGCCGCCTCTATTAACTATCAAGCAACCTCTGGGTTTAGATAGTTGGTTACCTCCCGAAAATACTATTACTAATTCTGGTAACTTATCTGTAGGGAAAGATTTAACTTTATTGGGTCAAAATCTCGACTTACAAGGACAGTTACAAGCTGGGCGGAATTTAACTTTACAAGCTAGCGATACAGTTAAAATTCGCGATACTGTTAATAACCCCTTCATCGCCTCAGCCAGACAACAACTTTTAGCCCAAGGCAATAAAATAGATATCTTTGCTTTAAATAATCGCGCCAGTGGCTTGTTTGCTGGAGAAAATCTGCTGTTACGTTCAGCTAATGCAATTGGTGGGAACGCCCAATTTTATAGCAATGGTAACTTTCGCCTCGAACAATTGAATGGTACAGGTGGAGATTTATCCAGCACAGACGATCCAGTAATTCGTGCCAGTGGTGATGTGAGTTTTAATAGTTATACAGGGGCTTCCATCCATATTTTTGCAGGTGGGAGTGTCACCATTGATAGTTTAACTATCACAGGCCCCGATACCACTAATTTTATTAATCAAACAGTCACTTTATCGGATGGCGTAACCAAAGTTCCCATTAATGGTAGTTTAATACCCACCGTTGATATTAGAGCCGGAACTACCGCTGTTAACCCACCGGGAATTACAGGCGAACCCTCTGATTTTTCTCCTACTCCTAATATTAATGGCAATCCCAGCAGTGCCAATATCACCATCAATCAAATTGTTAACCAGGGAGGGTTGATTTTTTTAACTAACCAATATCAACCCAATCCCGTGTTATCCGGTGATATTACCGTGACATCTTTGCTAGGAACATTTGGCGGTGTGGCTAGGGGTGGTGATGTGGTGATTGACTCGCGGGGAAAAATTACCACTCCCAACTTTTTAGATGCTTCTGGATTTGATTTTGTCACCTTTTCCTTTGCCAACCCTGGAGGCAATATCACACTGTTAGCTAAAGGTGATATTTTCATGCCATCGCGATCGCAAATTGTTTCCTACGGTTCCGCTGGGGGAAATATTACTTTCAAGAGTCAATCAGCGATTATTCAAGCACCAGCACCTCCAGTAAATTCCTATATTGAAAGTGCAGGCTATGGTTCGGGACAAGGTGGTGATGTCACCTTAAACGCACCTTTGATTTCCCTGAGTAACTATGTCCAAAGTAATTTGTATGCAGGGGCAACAGGCCCTGGTGGTAAGCTGATTATTACTGCTAATTCCTTAGAAGCCAATCAAGCGGAATTATCAACTTTTACTCTTGGTGGTAATGCTGGTAACGTCATCGTTAATGCTGACAGCATCTCTTTAAATAACTCTAAACTAGGAAGCCAGACAATCAGCGCTATCGGTGGCAATGCGGGTGATGTGGAAATCAATACCAAGACATTTACCGCTACCAATGGTGGGCAAGTATTTTCCCAAACCGAGCGTGTGGGCAATGGTGGTAAAATTACCGTCAGAGCTACAGATGCGATCGCTCTCACAGGCATCTCTGATGGGGGGGCTTTTAGTGGTTTTAGTAGCGTTGTCTTTCCTAAGGCTCAAGGCAACGGTGGCATTATTGATATTCAGACTAACTCTCTATCTTTGCAACAAGGCGCGCAAATTAGAGCCTCTACACAGGGAGTTGGTGATGCAGGCAAAATTGAGGTAAACGCTGCCAAATCCATTCTGATTGATGGGGCAATTTTATTCTCCCCTGCCAATCTTCCCCAACCACAGGTAATTCCTAGCGGCATTCTCAGTGAAGTTTTACCTGGTTCCCAAGGGCAAGGTAACATTATTGACATCAAAACAGGTCAACTATCGGTGAAAAATGGCGCTGGGATTAGCACTAGTACTGCTACTGCTGATGATGCAGGTAGTATTTTGATTAATGCTACTGAATCAGTGTCCTTCGATGGTAATCCTGGTGAACCTTTTAAACCTAGCGGTGCATTTGTCAGCGCCTTAGCAGGTGCAACCGGCAAAGGCGGAACTTTACAGATTACTGCACCCTCTTTATCGGTTACCAATGGCGCACAGTTAGAAGCATTAACTGCAGGTGGTGGCAATGCAGGTAATATCACAGTCATAGTTAGAGATAAAGTCTTGCTGACTGGCGCAAATACAGGGGTATTTTCCAATACCACGGCTGGTTCTACTGGCAATGGTGGCAATATTTTCATCGATCCCGAACTTGTAGAGATTCGGGATGGTGCAACTGTTTCGGTGAATAGCCAAGGCACTGGGATTGGCGGTAATATCAGGATTGAAGCCACCAGATTAACCCTAGAAAATCAAGCTGTAATTTCTGCGGAGACAGCCAGCACCAATGGCGGCAATATTAGCCTGAGTTTACCAGACTATTTATTGTTACTGCAAAACAGCCGCGTTTCCACAAATGCTGGCAATGCGGGTGCTGGTGGCAATGGTGGCAATGTGATCATCGGCACAAATTTTATTGTCACCGTACCTAAAGACAATAATAATATTACAGCCAATGCTTTCTTTGGACGTGGTGGCAATGTCGATATTACCGCCACAAGTCTTTTTGGGATTGGTAATCAACAACAAGGTACTTCTGGAAATAAAATTACTGCAAGTTCTGAGTTTGGCGTTGCCGGTACTGTATCGATTAATAATCTCGACATCGATCCGGCTTCCGGCTTAGTGGAGTTACCAGACGCGCCTAACGATCCCAGCGATCGCATTATTGCTAGTTGTGCTGCAACTGAGGGTAATTCCTTTATCATTACGGGAAGAGGCGGCTTACCAGTCGATCCCACTACAACTATTCGCGATCAAACTCTGTTATCGGATCTGCGAGATTTCACCACCACACAGAACCGCAATCAAGCTAGTAATTCTCTACCGCCAACTAAAGAATTTATTGTTGCTGCAACCAGCTGGGTAATTAATGCCCAAGGAGAAATAGAATTGGTAGCTGCTGTACCTCAAGAAACTTCACCGCAGCAAAGGTTTAATTGTAGACATTCATAAAGCTTTGATTGCTAATAATTAACCGCGGATAAAAGAGGATAAACGCAGATGCACGCAGATAAATTGTAGGATGTAAAATGTGCTATAGCGCATCAAAGCATTTAGTTAGTGCTAGGCGGATTGCAATATTTTAATAAGATGAAACATAAATTTTTAAATAAAAAAATCTTTTTGCCAAATTTTGGTTTATCTTCCAGCAGAAAAATCAAGTTTTACTGGCTTTTTGTACTCAGTATTATTCTGACTATACTCTTAGTCACAAAGGATATTCCTGTGATTGCTCATCAATCTTATCTAACAGAGCAATATTATATATCTCAACAACCAAATAATAATTTAGACTTATTACAGCAGGGCAAGAATTATTATCAAAAAGGGCAATATACAGAAGCAGCTAAAATATGGGAACAGGCGCTGAAGTCTTATCAAGATAATCAAGAAGTTGTTAGCCAGGTGCAAGTGCTGAATTATTTAGCATTGGCATATAAAGATTTAGGAAAAACCCCAAAAGCTCAAACTACAATTGCCGAAAGTATTAATTTACTGAAAACTGGGAAAACCTCGGATATTCAGAGTAATTTACTGTTAGCACAGGCTTTAAATACCCAAGGGACTATTCAACTAATACAAGGACAAACAGAGACAGCAATTGATACCTGGAAGCAAGCCGCAGCTATATATGCAGGCGCTGGAGATAAAACAGGTAAACTCATTAGCCAAATTAATCAAGCACAGGGTTTGCAAACTTTAGGACAATATCGCCGCGCCAAAACGCTGTTAGAGGAATTGGTAGCAGAATTACAAAGTCAGCCTGATAGTTTACTGAAAGCGCAAGGTTTAAGAAGTTTAGGTGTGGCGTTGCAAACTATTGGTGATTTGGCACAATCGAAAACAATTTTAGATAAAAGTTTGGCAATTAGTAAACAATTTAAATCGCCAAAAGATGTGAGTGCTGTTGTATTTAGTTTAGGTAATGTCGCCAAAGATTTAGCAGAATATGACGTGGCGATAAACAATTATCAAGAAGCAGTGAATTTATCTCCTGAAATTCAAGAAAAATTATCAGCACAATTAAATCAGTTAAGCGTAGTAGTTAAACTCCAAAGATGGGAAGCAGTAGAGTCACTCATTCCCGCAATCGAAAATAATCTGGCTCAACTTGCTGCTAGTCGTCCTGCTATTTATTCGCGGATAAATTTTGCAGAAACTTTAATGCTAATAGAGCGAGAAATTCAGAGTGGAAAAGCGACTTTAAAATCTGATACTGCTAAAATCGCGCAATTATTAGCAACAGCTATTCAACAAGCCAGAGAAATTAAAGATTTTCGTTCTGAAGCCTATGCTTTGCAAGAATTAGGTAAACTCTACCAAGAAAATAGCCAGTTAGTAGAGGCGAAAAAACTCACGCAACAGGCTCAAAATATTGCTCAAGAAATGAATGCGGCTGATTTATTAGCTTTAACAGCGACACAATCAGGTGCAATAGCCAAAGCACAAGGAGATATTGATAGTGCGATCGCAGCCTATGAAACTGCCTTTAATAACATACAATCCCTCAGAGGCGATTTAGTTGCCATCAGTACTGATGTGCAATTCTCTTTTAAAGAAAGCATTGAACCGATATATCGAGAATATGTAGGGTTGTTGTTAGAAAAGGGTGATAATCAAAAAAATCTCAAACAAGCACGTCAGGTAATTGAAGCGCTACAAATAGCTGAATTGGATAACTACTTTAAAGATGCTTGTGTAGATAACTATCCTGTAAATATCGATCAAATTGACGTACAAGCGGCTGTTATCTATCCAATTATTTTAAGCGATCGCTTAGAAGTCATTCTTTCCATTCCCAAGCAACCTTTGCATCACTACAGCACGAAACTGGTAAAAAGGCAAGTTGAAAATACCCTGAGACATCTTTATTCATATATGTCCCGTGGTTACATTCGGGAAGAGAGTTTCCGCCTGTCTCAAAGAGTTTATAGATGGCTGATTGCACCTGCGGAAGCAAAACTGAATAGCAATAACGTCAAAACCTTAGTATTTGTGCTGGATGGTTTATTACGCAACTTACCAATGTCTGCACTTCACGATGGCGATCGCTACTTGATAGAAAAATATAACATTGCTCTGAGTCCTGGGTTACAATTATTTCCCCAAGGATTGCAACGCAAAAAACTCGATGTGTTAGCGGCGGGATTAGCAGAAGCACGTCAAGGCTTTAGTTCTTTACCTGGGGTAACAGGAGAAATTAAGGAATTAACTAGTAAATTTCCAGCGAAAACCTTGCTAAACCAAGATTTTACTCGCGATAAATTCAAAAAAGAACTGGATAGTCAATCATTCCCCATTGTTCACCTAGCGACTCACGGTCAATTTAGCTCTAATCCTCAGGAAACTTTCTTGCTGACATGGAGCGATCGCATTTCTATTTTAGATTTTGATCGGTTATTCCAAAAAAGAAGGCTAGGAATTTTAGAGCCAGTGGAACTATTGGTGATGAGTGCTTGTCAAACAGCAGCCGGTGATAATCGCGCCACTTTAGGGTTAGCTGGGTTAGCTTTGCGATCGGGTGCTAAAAGTACAATTGCTAGTTTATGGTCAGTTAACGATGAATCAACCGCTAATTTAATGAAAGAATTTTATCAGCAATTGAATAACCCTCAATTTAGCAAGGCTGAAGTATTAAGAAAAGCGCAACTTAAAATTATGGCTAATCCCTTATATCAACATCCCTATTTTTGGGCTTCTTTCGTGTTGGTAGGTAATTGGTTATAAAGCCATATAGCAATTATGTTGGCATTGGGAAAAATATCGGGGTTGACTGTTAACTGTTGACTGTTGACTGTTGACTGTCAACAATCCTGCATTGTAATATTTCACAAATCTTAAACAGATCACTATAGGAATTTAATCAGGTTTCCCATCAAAAATCCAAAATCCAAAATCCAAAATCCAAAATCTAAAATTCCTATAAGATACTCATTGCTAGCTCTAGTTATTCTCTACAATATAAAATTTGTGATAGGTAAAGCTGGAAATACCTACGCATAAGTTAACTAAAAAAAGCCAAAACTTTAGTATTTTTTAATAAGATTATGGTGCAAACTTCTTCAGCCAAGTCCGAGATTGAAGCTCGAGCAACTAAAGCTGCTGCTGGGTTTCATACTGATACAGTTACATCCGAAACAATCTCAGATGTTGAGTTTCTCTTCACCAGAGCAATTGAATTTCGCCAAGAAACAATTTACTTTATCATTGTAGACCGATTTAATGATGGAGATCCCAGTAATAATCCAGGCGCTCATCCTGAATTGTACGACCCAACTAAGCAAAAGTGGGGTAAATATTGGGGTGGAGATTTACAAGGAATTATCGATAAATTAGATTATCTGAAAAATCTCGGAGTTACAGCTATTTGGATTTCACCGCTATTTGAGCAAGTAGAAGCATTACAGTTTGAAAATGCTGCAATGCATGGCTACTGGACAAAAGATTTTAAACGTATTAACCCCAGGTTTTTAGCTACTCATGACGATAATTCTTTATTTAGATGTAGCACCTTTGATACCTTAATTGCTGGCTTGCATGAGCGAGGTATGAAGCTCATTTTAGATATTGTTTGTAATCACAGTAGCCCAGATGTGAATGGGGAAAAAGGTAAACTTTACGAAGATGGTGTATTAATTGCCGATTATTATAATGATGTCAATAATTGGTATTACCATAATCCCGAAATTACTGATTGGGAAAACGAAGAGCAATTACTATATTACGAAATGGCAGGATTAGCAACTTTCAATGAAAGTAATCCTGATTATCGTCATTATATTAAAACAGCAATTAAACAATGGTTAGATCGAGGCGTTGATGCTTTACGAGTTGATACAGTAAAGCATATGCCGATTTGGTTTTGGCAAGAATTTAATAGCGATATCCAAACTCATAAACCTTCTGTATTTACTTTTGGCGAATGGGGTTTTAGCAATCCAAATAAGAGTAGCTCAATTAAATTTGCTAATGAGTCTGGAATGTCAATTTTAGACTTTGGCTTTTGTGGTGCAATTCGCGAAGCTTTAGCACAAGGATTACCAGGTGGATTTCATTTAATTCAAGATATTTTAAACCTTGATTATCTCTACAATACAGCGACAGAATTGATTACCTTTATTGATAATCATGATATGCCGCGATTTCAAAGTCTCAACCCAGATCCAGCAGTGTTGCGGCTAGCGATGGCGCTAATTATGACTAGTCGCGGCATTCCCTGTATTTATTATGGAACTGAGCAATATCTCCATAACGATACTAATGGCGGTAACGATCCTTATAATCGTCCTATGATGGAGAAATGGGAAACGGATACAGAACTTTACCAGGATATCCAACTATTATCTAAATTGCGGCGTTTAAATCCTGCTGTTTCTCTGGGAAGCCAAAAACAGAAATATATTACCGATGATGTCTATGCTTATTTACGGAGTTATCGAGATTATCGCTGTTTTGTCGCTATTAATAAAGGTGCTGCCACTACTATTAATGTGGAGCATACAGAATTAGAAGATGGTGAATATAACTGTATTATTACCAAGCGTCAAATTGAAGTCAAAAATGGCAAAATTTTAGGGTTGAAATTGGATGCAAAAGAGCTAATTGTCCTCAGCTATTTAGGTGAGAGAGTTAAAGGTAAAGCTATTGTGAGAGCGCAAGTAAATGGCTTAAAGACACAGCCAGGCGATACAGTTGTCGTCATTGGTGATTGTCCAGAGTTAGGCAATTGGGATATTAGCAAAGCTTACGCTTTGGAATATATCAATGAAAACACTTGGTTCGGGGAAATTCCTTTTAATGAAAGTGCGGGCAAAGCCATATGTTATAAATATGCTCTTTGGCGCAAAAATCAACCACCATTGCGCGAAAATCTTGTTAGCCGTCGCTGGATTTTAACGGAACAAGGTACTGTTAAATGGCGGGATACTTGGGCTAGTTAAGATATATATAGCAAGATCATTAACCTACTAAAAGAAATGGTGCGTTACGCCAAAGGCTAACGCACCCTACATGCTAATGATTAAAACAGAATTTCTGTTGCAATCCTATAAACAACTGCATCTATAAGCGAAGAAATAAGCATTCTAAATCCAGGCTATTTAAAGTCAATTACCTAACAAATATTGTATTTCTATTAAGAAAGAATAAGATTACAAAATATTACTTATCAAGCAGCGATATTCACAATATTTATAAAGAGAATTAATGCTCTATTTCCGATTTGGCATATAATTTTTAAAAAAATTAGAGTGTCAGTAGTTTTACACACTCTAATTTAAATTTTATAGCCTATCAAATTTCACAAAAGCGAAAAATGAAAAGTTTTGTACCACTATTACTGAGTGCGGCTTTACTTACTAACACGGTAGCTTGTAGTAAGCCAAATGATAAAGTTGCCAACAATGCTAATTCTAATCAAACTACTCAAACTACTCAGACTGCTAAAAACACCAGTAATACTCAAAATTCCCAAATATCTGTACCAGCAGGAACAAGCTTGGATACTGTACTGCAAAAAGAGTTATCTACTGGTAAAAATAGTGATAATGAGCCTTTTACACTACGAGTTAAAAACTCGGTTAAAGGTGTAAAACCAGACTTAAAAAATGCTGAAATTCAGGGACACATAGAAAATGTAGTTAAAGCTGCTAAAGGTAAAAAAGCAACTTTACGTCTAGTTTTTGATGAAATTACCTTTAAAAATGGCGAAACCTATCCGATTGATGCGGCTTTAGTAAATACTCAAGTAGAAACGAAAACTAAAGGCAAATTTATCCAGAATGCTGGACTGATTCTAGGTGGAACCGTTGCAGGACATTTTATCGGCAAGAAAACCAATGTCAAACATGGTGGTTTAGCTGGCGCTGCAGCTGCGACTGCTTATGTTTTATCCAGCCCAGGCGGTGAAGTAGTTCTCAAACGGGGAACCAAGGTCAAGCTAAAACTGAAATCGGCACTTGCAAGCAGTCAGTAATGGGTAATGGGTAATGGGTAATGGCAATTTATCCACCGCTTCCTCTACTCCCTCATCCTACGGTGTACACATAAGTACTATCTGTAAGGGTTTCAGGCGTTATATACCCCTTAAATTGTCATTACGAGCGCAGCGAAGTAATCACATAATCCCGTGGTTTTTGCGATTGCTACCCTACGGGAAGCCACTTCGTGTCTACGTCGTTCCTCCTCGCTGCGGAAGCCTGTCCGCAGCGAGCGCA
>NZ_JACJPX010000045.1 GCF_014696315.1 Calothrix membranacea FACHB-236 | reverse complement strand
ATCCGTTCTTGTTTCTCTTGGCTCATAGTCTGCGATCGCACAAGGTTATTTCCTTCTACATTTTCTCAGAAATGGTAAATCTTCCAAAACTGGATGCTCCCAAAGAACCTCTTCCCCAAACCAAATTTATCTTTATCAGGACTTACGCAACTGGTACACCAAACTTCTGGTTTAAGAGTCAACAGTCAAGGGTCAAGGGTCAAATAATTCAGGTTTTTTGGACTTTTGACTCTTGACTCTTGACAGCCTAAACGAGAAAAGTGTGACACTTGCGTAAGTCCTATTTATATATGACTAACAGCGCAGCGAAACCCTGTAAAAACCTGACGCACGCTGGGATAATACCAGCTGCGAAAACTAGGGCGTAGTACCCAAGGACGAGTTGTCCAACTTCCGCCTTTTAATACGCGATGTTTCTGGTCAAAATATACTTGGGAGTAACCTGTGTAAGGGAAACTTTTAAATCCTGGATAGCCGTCAAACCACGAATCTGTCCATTCCCAGACATTACCCAAGGTGTCGTATAAACCATAGGCGCTTTGTCCACCGGGATAAGCATCAACAGGTGTAGTTTTACCAATTAGGCGATCGCAATTACAATTCTCAGTTAATGCTGTTACTTTCACATTCTGCCTAGCTGCTTTTTCCCATTCGGCTTCTGTGGGTAGCCGCTTCCCAACAAACCGTGAATAGGCTTCTGCTTCGTACCAACTAACACCCCAAACTGGGTGATTATCCCAAGTAACATTTCCCTGCCAGTACAGTGGTTGAGTTACCTGCTCAGTTTGTAACCAATTCCAGCCAGCCTTTGACCACCATTGAGAATTTTGGTAGCCGCCAGCCTCCATAAATGCGCGATATTGTCTACAAGTTACAGGATAGCGGTCAATATAATAGGTGTCTAAATATACTTTATGTGCTAAAGATTCGTTATCCAGCGCCTCAATAGAGTTGCTTCCTTGCTCAAATTCACCTGCGGGAATTTGAATCATTTCTCCCAGGTTATGAGGCGCAGCTGGACTAATAGCATCAAGGTAAATTGAGTTGTTTAAGGGAAGTTTTGCTAATTCCAACACCATGCTAATAATTTCACAGTGTTGGCTTTCGTGCTGAATTAAAAAACGCCACAGACGTTCATGTTGCTCTACATCAGCGACTTTCATGATATCCAAAGCTTTGCTTCTGACTGTATCTAGGTAATTAAGAATTTCCCCTAATTCAGGTAATTCCACACGCTTGGCTTTGGGTAAACCATCAGCTGCAAACAGCTGACGGTATTGCGGAAACAAACATGGTAAACCTGCGATATGTTCTAGCAACCACAAAGATTCAATGTAGGCAATATGACCTAAGTGCCAACCAACAGGGCTAAAATCTGGATGGGGTTGATTACAGAATGTCTGCCTATCCATACCCTCAAACAGTGTCAGAGTTTTCGAGCGACATTCAATAAACGCAAGAATAATTTCTTCCCTGACACTAGATATGCTCAACTTGGATAACACGGTCTTCTCCCACACTGATGATGCTATTTTCTGGACAAGTTGTCCAATTACCATTAAATATTGGTTCAGAAGCAATAATTACCGACTCTGGGAAATTTGAATCATTTTCTAACCAGTAAAGAGAAGGCGCAGGTGATTTACTACTAAAGCGACAAGCAATTAGGCGATCGCCATCACTTAAAATGATGTTGGCAGAAACATCACTTTCATACTCTGCTGCTAATTCCAACAAATGCAGCAATGTCACGTGTAAAGCCTGTTCTACACTCTTACCAGGATGAGATTGCAACTGATTCAACACTAAAGCAAAGATATGTTCCGAATCTGTACTTCCCTGAATTGATTGGTAAATCTCATTGCTAAGTTGATTGCGAATCGGTCTATATAATGTCTGGCGGAAATTCTCAATTCTGCCATTATGAGTAAATAACAGCTGCTTATGCTGAAATGGCTGAGAATTACTAAAATCTAGAGCTTGGCCTGTTGTCGCACTACGCACATAGCCTAAAATCCGCCCTGATTCCACATAGCGGCTCAGATGTGGCAGATTTTGGTCATTCCAAATCGGCAAAATATGTTTGTAGATAAATGGTTCGGTATCCTTTTGGGCATGATACCAACCAATACCAAAGCCATCAGCGTTTACCACTCCAGAAATCATTTCCTGAGGCTGATAACTCTGCACAATCAAGGAATGTTCTGGTGTGTATAGTAAACGTTCTAGAGAAATCGGCGAACCGAGGTAAGCAAGTAAACGGCACATAATTTTGAATCTTCGGTATTAAGCGACTTGATTATCATAAGTGGTCACACAACTGTCGCTACTAAGTAGCCCCAATGCTTGCTCTATTTCGGTTCTTGGATCAAAATTGCCGATTAGCTAGCAACAAACTTTAACGCTACACCATTCATGCAGTAGCGCTTCCCAGTGGGTTTAGGGCCATCATTAAATACATGGCCCAGGTGTCCACCGCAGCGGCTACAATGTACTTCCACTCTCGTCATAAAAAACGATTTATCTACAGTGGTAGCGATCGCACCTTCAATAGGATCGTAAAAACTAGGCCAGCCAGTACCACTGTTAAATTTGGTTTCTGAGGTAAATAAGGGTAAATCACACCCTGCACACAGATAATTCCCCGCAGCATATTGCTTATCGAGAGGACTTGTACCAGCGCGTTCCGTACCATGTTGACGCAGAACCCGAAACTGTTCTGGTGTCAGCGTTGTGCGCCATTCTTCCTCAGTTTTGCTGATTTCAAATTCCTGATTCTTTGCAGTTGTCATAACTTTTGGTTTCCTAAGTAGATAATTTGATAACCATACTGTGCCAAATATAACGGCACCAGCTTCTAGAAAATACCGCCTTTTCATTACCCTGTTGCCTAATTCGCTTGTTGATTCACTAATATGAGCCATAACCCTGAATTCACCCTGATAGCAACATGAAAATGCTCTCAGAATCATATCAATTAAGGCATTAGCCCGGAAATTACTGACTCAACAACAAAGTCTGTAAACAGGTAAAGTCACTACAGACAAGGAGGACTTACCGAACTCCTCGTGGCTTTGTAACATTCTGTTGTATTTTGTTTCAAAACTACATTCTAACGAGAACAGGCATTCTTAACAAAACTGGGGATTGGGGACTGGGGAACTCGTGGCCCCTCTGGGGATAAGGGGTAATGGGGATTAGGGATAAGGAAGGGAGAAATATTTATTACCAATTACCCATGACCAATTACCAATTACTAATTGCCTATCAGCTATACTAGAAAAGCCTCAAATTTATCAATCATTTTTATTTATTAAAACAAAAACTAAAAATAATTGCTTCTATCATTGGGAGTCTCTAAACTTAAAATTAAAATGATCAACCAAAAGTTGATTTTTAAGTTTCTAGATTCACATATTAAGAAAAAAGTCAACAGTAAGTAAACATCCTATAAAATTAAGATATTACGCCTGTGGAACTCTCTAACAAATCTGAATACGCACTTCTAGCTCTGTTAGAGTTGGCTAGTTGTTACCCTAGTGGTGAATCTCTACAGATTCGGCAGATGGCAGTGCTGCAAGATATACCGAACCGCTATTTAGAACAATTGCTAGCAACTTTGAGGCGTAGAGGTCTAATTAAGAGCATACGCGGAGCCAAAGGTGGCTATGTTTTAGCTCGAGATCCGCGAAAAATTACGTTGCTAGAAGCTTGGAGCAGTATTGAAGGAGTAGATGCTGCTGTACCGACTGTTGACCAAAATTCCAAAACTCTAGAGACTCAAATTATCAACGAAATTTGGCAAGAAGCACGTCAGGCGGCTAACGCAGTTTTAGAAAAATATACGCTGCAAGACCTTTGTGAGCGACGACTCAAGCACCGAGAAAAAGAACTGATGTACTATATCTAAGCAACAGCATCACTAATTGCTGTTGCCAAAATCAAGCATAAAGTCCCAATGATGAAGGGGAACAGGAAAAAGTCAACGACAAATCCTGTTCCCCTTCTGCTTTATATGTAATCAAATCTTATTTACTCAGCACTTCGTATACTAATTTGACGGTTTCTGTTGTTGCGAAATTGAGAGGGTGTAGTTATACTGTCGTTTTGATGATTCCCCGATATAAAAAGAGTATTCTCCAGCTTGCCAGAAACCAGACATCTCTGCTTTTCCGCCTGAGTAACTGTCTGCTTGAATACAGAAGCGTCCTCCTGGGCCAGTAATCAGCAAGGTTGGTTGTCCTTGGCTCTCAACTGTAACGCGCAAATAAGGTAATGACTCTTTAACCTGGATAACTTGGCTGGGTTCAGCAGGAATATTACCACAATTGCTTGCCACCGAACCCCCAGAATTGCCATTTAAAACTAGCGGATCTGGCCGGAAGTTGGGATTAACTACACTGGGGGGATTCTTGGCAAAATTAGCATTAGTAAAAACCAAATTCATCGCCAAAGCTGCGGGAACAACCGTAAATAGTCTGTGCATTTTCATATTATTAAATTAATGCTCCCGACTGTGATCGAGCGATATTGTTAAACATAATCTAAGTTTTTAGACGATGCTAATAAATTTGTGTTCCCTAATACAGAGTATAAAATTTTATCTTTATAGACAAAAAAATATACCTTAAATAAGATGAAAAAAGTATAAAGTTGTTGCATAGTAAGTATTTGTAAATAAATAACACTTGCTGGTAAGTGATATACGAAAGTTACCAGTATGATTTTTCTTTATTAATCTTTGTTTTATGGCAAGTCCCGTACTATTTCGGAATTTCCGGATTTCGGATAATAAATCATGAAATCCTTGCCATGAAGCTGTTTGAAAAATTTATGCCTGTAATTTTTTAAGAAAAAGATACTCTGCCTTCACTAAAAATGTCTAGCCAACATATACATTAGCTAAAATCACAGACAAAAGCGCTTACAAGCTGAGGTAGAAAAGATAGATGAATCCTCAACCTGATGAAGATTTGCAACGTCGCCTCCAAAACCTAGAGGCAGAGATTAATTCCTCCCCAAGAGAGGTTTCCCAGCCAGAAAAACAAAAACAACCATTTGAGTTTAGTTTTGAGAGTTTCAACTCGCAACTAACAAAATTGCAAAGCTGGTTCAATACCTTGTCTGGAACTAAAAAGATAGTATTTTTAGGCGTGACGGCTGTAGTAGGTATTGTGATGTTGCAGACAGTACTAAAACTCGTAGCTTCTGTAATTAGCCTGGCAGTGTTGGCAGTGTTGGTGTATGTTGGATACAAATTTTTTGTGTCTAATAACTCTCAGCAGAAAAAATAGTCTATTTGTAACGCTCCCGTAGTGGTGTGAAATAAAGTTAAAGGGAATTATACGATGGCGACCCCAATTGTTAGGAGAAGTAATAATCAATCTAGTAGGTCAAAAGACCCAGAAAAATCGAGTTCACTGCCATTATTAAGCAAGCGCTTTGCAGCTTGGGCAACAGAAATGACACTGGTGGTTGCCAGTGGTTTGGTTCCCTTCGGCTTTGGAGTGTATGCCAATTCCAGAAGTGATTTGAACCGTGTACCGCTGAATCCCGTATTAGTGGTAACAGAAAGAGCGATCGCTAGGCCTTTGGCTTTACCTGTGAGCTATGGTATTCGTAACGTAGCCTGGCCAACTAATATATTGTGGAGCCTGGCTTTATTAGGGCCTGTGACAATTTCGACATGGCAGTTATATTTACTAGCAAAAACAGGTAGCACCATTCCCAAACGGCGATTTGGGATTAAAGTGGTGAACGAACAAGGCACAGCGCCAGGTTTTGGTGCAGTGGTAATCCGGGAAGGATTAGGGCGTTGGACTGTACCGTTATCTGTAGCCTATCTGCTGTGGCGCTACAGTTTAGCCTTTCCTAACTTAGGAATTTTCGCAGTTTTGGCCTTATTAGCGATCGCATCTGAAGGAATTGGCTTACCTGCAAAAAATGGGCGGCGTGCAATACACGATATTTTGGCAGGTACTTATACAGTAGATGCTACTCGCCCTTTACCAGCTTCATTTTCAGATGCTAGCCGCGACAGTCAAGCCGCTGTGAGCAGTGATGCTGAGTCAATAGCGGATGATCAAGAAGGAGCCACGGCATCAGACAATACATCAGCGCATCCTCTAGTGGCACTGATTCGGCGTAATCCTAATCTCACATTGATGGGTGTCACACTGGTCAGTATGGTAGCCGTGTTAACCACTTTAGTAGGCACTCAAGTCTACATCCAAACTCAAGAAACTCAGCGGAAATCTCAGCAAATCAACAGCCAACAGTTTCTAGAACTCGTCAAACAGCTGAACTCTAGCTCATTTGCTACTGTTGAAGAACGCCGCAGTGCAATTGTGGCTATGGGTACTCTCAACGATCCCCAAGCAGTTAAATTTTTAGCAGATCTACTAGTTAAAGAAACCAACCCTATGCTAGTAGATACAATACAACAAGCTTTGGCAAATATCGGTATCAAAGCCTTACCGGAGTTAAAAAATCAAAATCAGTTTCTTGCTGGGGAACTGGGTTCTGGAGGTAATTATGCATTCCAGCGATTACAACTCAATCAAAAAGCCATCAACAAAATTCTCGCTGTTTACAGTGGTCAAAGTAACGGCCTTGATTTGAGTCGCAGCCAATTGGGTTTCGTCGGTTCTGGAGAAAGCCCGATGTTCAACTTGGTCTTAGATAACGTTGATTTATCTGGAATTAAATTCAAATCCGCCAATCTCAATCAAGCTAGCTTTAAAGGCACTCGTTTTCGCAGTGTTGGTGAAGATGGACGCTGGGACACCTACGATGATGTCATCGCTGATTTAACTCAGGTGCAGATGAAGCAAGCCAATCTCACCGATGCTAATCTTAGCCGGGTATTGTTAAACCGTAGCGATTTGAGCCGCGCCACTCTCAACAGAGCTAACTTATCTGATGCCCGTTTAATTGCTGCTAACCTCAGCAGCGCCCAGCTAGTGGGAGCCGATTTGCGTGGTGCAGTCTTAGAAAATGCCAGCTTAACTGGGGCAGATTTAGGCGATGCCAAACTCAACGAAGCTGATTTATATGCTGCTCGTTTAGGTCGTGTAGTAGCCATAGGCACTCAGTTATCCTATGCCAACTTAACCAAAACCGATTGGCAAGGCTCAGATTTATCTGGTGCTGACTTAGAACGTGCGAATCTCAGCAATGCAAACTTGAGTGCTACTCGTATGACTGGCGCAGTTTTGCGTTCTGCTCAAATGGAAAATGCCAACTTGCAAAATGCTGATTTGAGCCTTGTTGATTTACGGGGCGCAAATGTTGCTGGCGCTGATTTTAAAAATGCAGTTCTTTCACCCAACAAACAAGATCCAGCAGATGAATTTGTCCAAACACCATCTAAAGGTTCTGTTTCCGCTGTAGTACAGGGAGTTGATTTTTCTCAAGCTAAAAACTTAGATCCCAAACAGCTTGCTTATATTTGTACTCAAGGCGGGATTCATCCGCGTTGTCCGTAGGATTGGGGATTGGGGATTGGGGACTGGGGACTGGGGATTGGGGATTAGTGAGAAATAAAAAATGCCCATTACCAATTACCAATCACCAATTACCCATTACCCAATGCGCCATGCCCCATGCCCAATACCCAATAACAGCGATAACATAGGTATTAAAAGGAACCATTATAATTTCAAATGGTGTGAGGAAACGGGCAATGAAGCATCTCCGGTCTTTGGTTGTAGTTCTGGGCGCTAGTTCGCTGTTGAATATGGCTACAAGCAGTCAACCAGCACAAGCTCAAGTTGCTTATGGCAGTTATGTTGGTGTGGGCCCTTCTGTAGGATTAAGTGATGGGGCACAAATTGGTGGGGTGGTTGCGTTTCGTTATAAGCTTTTGGAATCGCCGATTTCTTTTCGTGCCCAAGCTTTAATCGGTAATGGTACAGCAATTGTGCCTACGGTTTCTTACGATGTCCCTATTAACTGGCAAACTGATGCCTACTTGGGTGCGGGATTGGCATTAGCTAGTGGAGATGATCCTTCTCCTGTGGGTAATAAGATTAGTTTTGCTTTGCAACCAGGAATTGATTACACCGTCCCCAATAGCAATACTGTACTTTTTGGCAACGCGATTATCGCTTTTGATGCCTACCGCAACGGTGGTGGTACTGCTTTTTCTTTACAAGGTGGTGTAGGTTTAAGATTTTAATGTCTGAATTGAATATGAAACCTAAATTCCCAAGTCTTGAAGGCGTGGGATTTTTTTATGTTTTTCAACACAGTCCCTATGAACAGTATGGGTTAATACCCTTGGGTTAAAATCATTAGCGATTAATACTTGTTAAACAAGCCAGCTCAATTGGGGGATTCTCCCCCAAACCCCCGATTGGGTGACGGTTGCGTCCCCCAAACCCCCTCCAAAATTATTGTTCTGTTTTTTTGTTGAGTCACAAGCTTTTTGTTTTTGTAGAACTCAGCACTTTCAAAGAGGAAACGCACAGGGATGCAGAGTTGTGTATGATCGAACAAGTCACTTGGTTCTGGTGGGGATCAGCCATCAGAGGTAACGGGGAAAGTTCGGTGTGAATCCGGCACTGTCCCGCAACTGTGAAGCAATTTGAGATTAGTAGTCAAAAATTTCTCAATTGTGTAAGTCAGAACGCCCACCAAAGTTGATTGTTTTGTTCTCACATCTGCGAGGTACAGATGACTGCTGTGAATATTTCTGCGACTAGTAATTTGGGTGAGTCTTCCCATACTCTCTTTGTTTGCAAAACCTGTGCCAGTGTTTGGCAAGATGGAAAGCGTGTAGGCGAAAGTGGCGGGGAAAAACTATTACAAAAACTAGAAATTCTGGCACAAGATTGGGAGTTGCGAGATCAGTTTCCCATTCAGCAAGTGGAATGCATGAGTGCTTGTAACCGTTCCTGTGTTGTCGCCTTTGCTGCACAAGGTAAAACTACATATCTGTTTGGTGATTTGGCGGTGGATGATTGTGCATCTGCTGTTTTGGAATGCGCTAGTCAATACTACAGCAAGCCTGATGGTTTACTACCTTGGTCAGAACGCCCAGCAGCTTTGAAAAAGGGTGTTTTGGCGAAAATACCCCCAATTGGATTGGGTACTGGGGACTAGGGAAAGGGAGATGAGGGGGATGAGGGAGATGAGGTAGATGTAGACGCTTTGCGACTTCCCGCAGGGTGGGAGACAATACCAAACACCCCATTACCCATTACCCATGACCAAATGACAAATGCCAAACACCAAAGTTTTAATTTTAGGTGGAACGGGAGATGCAGCTGAAATAGCTGCAAGAGTTGCTACTATCCCAGGAGTTGAAGCGATCGCATCTTTAGCTGGTCGTACTCGTCAACCGTCGATTTCATCTGGTAATGTGCGAATTGGCGGGTTTGGTGGTGTGGCGGGTTTGGTTAGCTATTTGCAAGAGATGAGTATTGATTTTGTCATCGATGCTACTCATCCCTTTGCTAGCCAAATTTCTTGGAATGCGGCGGCGGCTACGGTTGAGGTTGGTATCCCTCGGTTGCTATTCAATCGTCCTGCTTGGGAAAAGGTAAATGGCGATCGCTGGATTGAAGTTGAAAGTATTAGCGATGCAGCCGCAGCACTTTCTAATCAAGCAGAACGGGTATTTTTAACCGTTGGTAGACAAGAACTCAGCGCTTTTGCACACCTAGAAGGGATTTGGTTTTTGATGCGGGTGATCGATCCGCCTAATGCTGATGCTTTGACACCGCCGGGTTTGGTATTGTGCGATCGCGGCCCTTTTGCTTTAGATAATGAACGAGAAATTCTTATTCACCACAAAATAGATACCATCGTCAGCAAGAATAGTGGCGGTGATGCGACTTATGCCAAAATTATTGCGGCGCGAGAATTAGGTGTGCAAGTTGTGATGGTGAAGCGTCCAGCAATACCGGCTGGGAAGCAAGTAAGTAATGTTGAAGATGTTATGGCTTGGTTGCTGGATAAATGGAAAATTTAGTTTTTCCTATTCTCCGTTTCCTTTCCTTGCTATCCACTGGGTAACGGGTGCCATTCCTCGCCAGCCTAAAAATTTACCGATTGGTTCGGCGCGTTGAATGGCTATGCGAGTGAAATTTCCACCAACTTTTTCATACCAGTTAAATAAGGTTTGTTCACCTTCAATGGTGACGACATTTGCAACTAATCTACCACCTGGTTTAAGTGCTGACCAACAAATATCAAATAAGCCATCGGCTGTTACGCCACCGCCGATAAAAATAGCATCAGGTTGAGGTAAATCTTGCAGAGAATTCGGTGCTTTTCCGGCAATAATTTGCATACTTGGTACGCCTAAAGCGGCTGCATTATCGGCAATGTATTGTAGTCTAGTTGAGTTTTGTTCAATAGCGATCGCACGGCAGCGAGGATGAGTCCGCATCCATTCTATAGAAATTGAACCGCAACCCGCGCCTACATCCCACAAGAGTTCTCCTGGTATGGGTGCTAAGGTAGCTAGGGTAATGGCCCTGACTTCATGTTTGGTTAATTGTCCATCGTGGTGATAGGCGTTATCTGGCAATCCTGGGATTCTGGGCAAAGATACAACTCCAGAATCAGCAACACAATCAACTGCGATCGCATTTAAAGCGGCGATGTCTGTTTCATTCCAAGATGCTGCGGTACTTTCTACAATCCGTTCCTGTGTACCACCCATCCTTTCTAAAACCGTAATTTTACTTTCACCATAACCCCGTTGTGTCAAAATTTTTGCCACAATCTCAGGTGTATCTTTACCTGCACTCAAAATTAGCAGTCGCGCCCCAGGATAAATATAAGACTGAACGAGGGCAGGTGGACGACCGCACAAGCTGACTGTTTCTACTTCTGTTAATGACCATCCTAATCTGGCACAGGCGAGGCTGAAGGCTGAAGGTGCGGGAATAATTGTGATTTCGGAGATAGGAATTTGCTTTGTTAAAGTGACACCAATTCCGTAACACATGGGATCGCCGCTAGCGAGGACACATACAGCTTGACCGCGATGTTGGATAATTGCGGCCACTGAGTTGCTAATGGGGGAAGTCCAGGTAATTTTCTGGCGTTGATCGTTGCTAGGAAGCATTGCTAAATGGCGATCGCCTCCTACTATTATTTCAGATCGCTCCACTAGGGAACGAGCGATCGCATTTAACCCCTGTAATCCATCTTCACCAATGCCTACAATCGAAAGCCATTTACCTACCATTTTTGCTAAAAAATAGATTATTTAGACTTTAATAGCCACAATCCGAATTCTGCGGTAGTCTGCTGTCCAACTTCCTGCTTGATAAAGAGTCGGACGCAAAGTGTCTTCTACTTGCTGAATTACCTGTGCTTGTTGTGCAGCAGACAATCCCACAAAGAAAGTGCTGGCAAACATTTTAATCCAGTTGGCTAAACCTGCTTCTTTATCGGCTAATACAGTTGGGCGAGGATATAAGTTAGCATAAATTACCTCAAACCCTTGCCGTTCCAAGAGAGTAGCATATTCAGCAATACTGGGATAATACCAAGGATTCCTGGTTTGTGGTTCGGGAATGGCAATTGCTGTGATTGCGCTATACAAAGCTGAGACAATCGCCTGTACATTACCTTTACCGCCAAATTCTGCCACAAACCGCCCCCCTGGTTTGAGTGCTTGATGTATGGATGCGATCGCTAAATCTGCTTGTTTTACCCAATGTAAAACAGCGTTAGAAAACACCGCATCTAAAGGCTGTTCAACTTGAAAGTTTGTCGCATCAGCAACATCAAAGTGCAGATGAGGATAGTTTTGTCTAGCCTTCTCAATCATCTCAGGTGCATGATCAATTCCCCATACCTCAGCACCCGCTTGGGCAATTTTTGCTGTTAATTGTCCTGTACCACAGCCAAGATCCAAAATTGATTCCCCAGGTTGAGGGTTGAGTAATTTTAACAAGTCTTCGCCATACTGCCAGACAAAGGCGTGTTTATCTTGATACAGGGCAGTATTCCAATCATTATTTGGTACGGAAATATTAGTCATATCTAAAAATGAAAAATCTAAATTATTGAAGATATTTTATCTTCATATAAAAATTATATAAATTCTCTGAAGATAGTTTTCATCGGTAAAAACAGTGAAAGAGGTTTATCTTGAAAAGGAATAAATTCGTATTTTAGATAGAATTCTTTTGCCTTCATATCTATAGCATCAACTCTCACAGCAAAAATGCCAATTTCTTGAGAAGCTTTGACTGCTCTCAAAAGTGCATCTACTAGTAATTCTCCTCCTAACCCTTGCCCTTTGACTGAGTTATCTACAGCTAACTTACCAATTAGTATTGCTGGAATTGGATAGGTAGGCATTCCTTTTTGCTCAGATTCTGGTAGAGATGCAAACTCTATGACACTAGCACTAACTGTATAAAACCCTTCTATTTTTAAAGATTGAGATTGAGAAATAGCCACAAAAGTTTTAGCAATTCCTTTTTCATGATTTTGTCGAGCGTATTTTTTGAGATAATCATTTAAAACTGGATAACCACAGTCAAAATTCTCTCTTTGATGCTTTTTATTAATAGGGACAAAATTCCATCTTTTTTCAGACTCATTGTCCATATTTAGCCCGATATTTTTTGATGGTTTTTTTCAGGTTCCCTTGGAGTTCTGGGGGATTTTCCATCATGGACATAAATAAATCGCGATCGCAATCTGAAAGCACTAGCCTTTCCTGATTGTCTATTTCTTGTTTGGCAATGGGTAAAAGGTGAGACAGAGTATAGGCACTTAAGGAAATTCCTCTGAGGGAAGCGGCTTTTTCTAGGAGTTCCTTTTGTTCTTGGGTCACTCTCAAGTCAATACGGCTATCTTTAGCTGGTGAGGTTTCTGACATCAGGTTTTCTATTGTGTTGAGTTCCCTGATTTTGAGTTTAACAGTTCTAGGCGGACAAAGTACACACATTTGCTGAAGATGAAGTTAGAGAATCCTGAATACTCAGTGGTAACTATATTTGTAGTTAAGAGATATATACTGATATAAAAGAAAGCAAGAGCCTGCAAAATGATATTTTGTCTATTAAATATGCTAAACATATAACTTATTAATCAATTATTGCTATAAAATGCCCGTGAATGCGTAATTTTAAAATGTATAGCTTGGTTAAATAAATCTTATTCAGTTGATGAAAAATATAAAGCAGCGATAATTGTCACTACCTTCTCATGCTAAATTACTAAAGCTTGGGGTTGGGAAACGCCGGTGCAATTCCGGGACTGTGCCGCAGCTGTAAAGCAGTTTTAGATTTTAGATTGTAATTTTGATGGTCGGGAGTATGTTAACAACCGGTGACTCACAAAAATCAGGAGTCAGAGAATTAGCCAAAATTCAGCATCTAAAATCCAAGATTGAGTAAGTCAGAATGCCAACTCTCAAGCTGTCCTAAAGAGACATAGATCATCTACATCCCTGCGTTGCACAGGGAAGGAGTTATAGTTTTGCTGTCTGGATTTACTAAATGTCCTGGCTTGTTCTACGCCACCCCTGCTCAAGATGGTATATTATCCCGCATTAGAATACCTGGTGGGATTTTAAATAGTCAACAGTGTCACGCGATCGCAGATATCGCTGATCAATATGGACGTGGCTATGTCGATGTGACTAATCGCGCTAACTTGCAAGTGCGCGAAATCCATCAGGGGATAAATTCTCTTGTGTTGCAGCATCTGCAAGCTTTAGGTTTAGGTTGTAGTAACAAAACTGTAGATCAAATCCGCAATATCATGACCAGTCCAACGGCTGGAATTGATCCCCAAGAATTAATTGACACTCGTCCTTTTGTGAAAGCTTGGGACAATTACATCACAGCCAACTCGCAACTATCAGGACTATCTGCCAAATTTAGCCTGTGCTTTGATGGTGGTGGAATAGTTTCGGTAAGCGATCGCGTTAATGATATCGTTTTTGCGGCTGTCTTAGTAAATGGCGAAGTTTACTTCCGCCTGTGTTTGAGTGTTGGCGCAAAGGGTAACCCAGCCCAGGATACAGGAATTTTATTGCCACCAGAGCAATGTTTACCTGTTTTGGCAGCGTTAGCCGATGTTTACCTAGCTCATCTCGAGCCTACAAGTAAACATAAACTGCGTCTGCGAGAAGTATTGAACAATATAGGCTGTGAAAATTATCTGCAACAAGTTCAGCAGCGTCTAGCTTTTCCTCTCTCCTCCCCACAAACCCAGAGATGGGAACTGAAATCAGAACCCCAATTTCAGCATATTGGCATTCATCCCCAGCGTCAGCCCGGTTTATTTTATATAGGAATTGTTTTACCCTTAGGTCGTTTAGAAACCAGACAATTAATAGGATTAGCGGAGTTATCCGAAGAATACGGTAGCGGTACTCTCAGGCTTACCCCTTGGCAGAACTTACTCCTAACCGATATTCCCCAACAATCGATAGCTGATGTACAACGAGAAATTGCAGCTTTGGAATTAGATTATTCCATTAGCAATATCAACAGTACATTAGTTGCCTGTTCTGGTAGCAAAGGGTGCGCCTCCTCAGCTACCGACACCAGAGGCGACGCATTAACATTAGCAGAATATCTTAAAACTCGCGTATCTCTAGATAGTCCTGTAAATATCTACTTTAGCGGCTGTCCTAAATCCTGCGCCCAGCACAGCAAAAGTGATATCACCCTACTTGGTGTCAGCATTGAGGAAGACAATCAAAAACTAGAAGGTTATCAAGTTTATGTAGGCGTTGACGACAACGAACAAAAATTTGGTCGCGAATATCAATTTGTAACTGTGGCAAAAATGCCCGCATTAATAGAAAAGATGCTGCTAGGATATAAAACCCAACGCCTCAACCTAGATGAGACTTTCAGGGAATTTGCCAATAGATATCTGAAGGCTGAAGTCTAAAGTCAACAGTCAGCAGTTATTTCTCCCCAATCCCCAATCCCCAGTCCCCAATCCCCAGTCCCCAACCCCCAATGCCTGACTACATCCAAGATGCTAAGGAAATTTATCGTAATTCTTTCGCCATTATCCGGTCGGAAGCAAATCTAGAAATATTGCCGCCAGATGTAGCAAAAGTTGCAGTACGTTTAATCCATGCCTGTGGAATGACGGATATTGTCACTGACTTGGGATATTCACCCACAGCAGCGCAGTCTGGACGGGCAGCTTTGGCTGATGGCGCGCCGATACTCTGTGATTGCCGGATGGTGGCTGAAGGGATTACAAGGCGGCGATTACCTGTAAATAACCAAGTTATTTGTACGCTTTATGATGCAGAAGTCCCAGAATTAGCTGAGAAAATGGGTACTACGCGCTCGGCGGCGGCTTTAGAATTATGGCGAAAGCCCCTCGGGCACGCTTCGCGATCGCATCTTGAAGGTGCAGTGGTGGCAATTGGCAATGCGCCCACTGCCTTATTCCGGTTATTGGAAATGCTAGATGAGGGTTGCCCCAAACCTGCTGTCATCTTGGGTTTTCCCGTGGGGTTTGTGGGTGCAGCCGAGTCGAAAGCCGCACTAGCAGAAGATAGCCGTAATGTACCATTTTTAACATTACATGGTCGGCGTGGCGGGAGTGCGATCGCCGCCGCCGCAGTTAACGCCTTAGCAACAGAGGAAGAATAATATATGTCAACTAAAGGTCGTCTCTATGGAATTGGCATAGGGCCTGGCGATCCAGAACTCTTGACCCTAAAAGCACTAAGGCTGCTGCAAGCTGCGCCTGTGGTGGCTTATCAATCGGCAACAGATAAAGAAAGTATTGCCAGAAAAATCATTGCGCCATATCTGCCAGGAAATCAAATCGAGGTACTTTATCACCTCCCCCGCGCTTTGGAACCAGAAAAAGCCAAGGCCGTTTATGATCAAGAAATTGCACCAATTGCCGCGCATTTAGCTGCTGGGCGGGATGTGGTGGTAGTTTGTGAAGGTGATCCGTTTTTCTACGGCTCATTTATGTATGTTTTCACACGGTTATCTGAGGAGTACGAAACCGAAGTTGTTCCTGGAGTCTCCTCACTCATGGCTTGTCCGGTAGCTTTGGGTGTGCCTTTCACCTACTACAACGATATTCTCACCGTTTTACCTGCACCCTTAGCAGCAGAAGAATTAACTACACAACTACTAACAACCGACGCAGCAGCAATTATCAAGCTGGGTCGTCACTTTACCAAAGTGCGGGATATTTTACATCAATTAGGATTAGCATCGCGGGCGCTGTATATTGAACGGGCAACAATGGCACAGCAAAGAATTGTACCCTTAGATGAAGTCGATCCGGCAGAGGTGCCTTATTTTGCGATGATTATACTTCCAAGTAAGAGTCGATTATAGGCAGAGAAGAATCCTTACATGGGCAGGTTTAGCGAGTTGTAGCAACTGCCATCAAAGTCACTGTAGTCTATGTAAGAGAAAAGAAAAAAATGTGAGGCAGGATGAGCTTAATCTTAAGTAGTTCTACTTGTTTCCATATCATGGCTAATTAACCAACCATCTAAAGGATGCAAAAAATTGGCTTATATGTCATCCTAGAGAACGAGAGTTAATTCGGTGAGTATTTTTGTTGTTAGTATTGACAGGCTTTTCCCTTTTGGTATTTACAGATTTTTCTCCGAAATTTACATCTCAACGAATGCGATAATTTTGGAGACCATCTAATGTCGATTTATATAGGCAACCTCTCTTACGAAGTTACCCAAGATGCCTTAAGCGCCGTTTTTGCAGAATATGGCACTGTAAAGCGTGTTCAACTACCTACAGACCGTGAAACAGGACGACCACGTGGTTTCGGATTTGTGGAAATGGGTAGTGACGCTGAAGAAGCCGCTGCGATTGAAGCCCTTGATGGCGCTGAATGGATGGGTCGTGACCTTAAAGTTAACAAAGCTAAACCCAGGGAAGACAGAGGTGGTTCTTCTGGTGGTAACCGAGGTGGATATGGTGGATCTCGTAACCGCTACTAAGCTTTGAAGCGCTGAAATTTTACCAGCAAATTTTCAGGTTAGATAATAGAGTGTACTTTTTTTACACTTTAGTCAACTGAACAATTGATCAGTATAAACAGTTAATTAAGCTAGTTTAGCAGGAGAGATAATGACCCAAGTAGTAGTGGGTGAGAATGAACACATTGAATCAGCCTTACGCCGATTTAAGCGAGAAGTTTCTAAGGCGGGAATTTTTCCCGATATGAAGAAGCATCGTCACTTTGAAACGCCTTTGGAAAAACGCAAGCGTAAAGAAGTGGCTAAACACAGGCAAGGCAAGAGACGTTTTAGTCACTAATTCGTGATTTTTAAGCCGTAATTCGTAATTAAAATCCATAATTACGAATTACGTTGATAATTTTGAGTCAAAACCTTGGATACTTCCCATCAATAGTTTTAAATCCATTGGGTATCAAATGCATCTTGCCCATTACCGTAAATCAAGTCACCGTATTCTTGCCATTGGGCTATTTCTTGATTTGACAGTTGAGGTGAGTGCAAAACAGCAAGATTTTCTTCTAATTCCTGCCTGGTTTTTGGGGCAGTAAGTGCCAGACGCACTGCTGAATTACTTAGCGCATAACGGTAACAATCTGCTGCCGTGGGTAGCTTACCATGCCAGTGAGGATGGCCTTTGAGTAGCGTTCCCCAACGAGTACAAGTGAATGCTACCAGGGGAACATTAGCTCTTTTAGCCTCTGGTAAAACGTTGTCTTCAACCTTACGATGTGCCATGTTATAGCGGTGCATCAACACATCACACCGATGATGCTCAAGCATTTTTAAAGCAATAGCTCGGTTATGTGTGGTAACTCCCACATAACGCAAAACTCCAGAGTTTTGCCACAAACGAAGTTCATCTAGTACTATCTCAACCTGTTTCATGTCGTCAGCAGGGGAGACATATTCCAGAAAAAATATGTCCACGCGATCGCTATTTAAACAATGGCGGACAGAATTAAAGTAATTGCGTAAAGATTGTAGATCCCGGCTTTCGCTCCCCGTCGCCACCAATACCTGCTCACGGTTTCTTGCCAAGAGAGATTTTAAGCCACCTAAAAAGTTTTTTGATTCTAGATTGTAAAAGAAAAAGTAATTGATTCCCGCTGTAAATGCCAACGAAATAGTTGCATCATCTATCGATTGCCCTGCCAGACCAAGAATGCTGGCAGGCTGTCCCTGTATTGTTACTAACTCCACAGTTCACAATCCCAATTCTTACTTTCAGTACACAACCAGACTAGGATAGAATTGCAGCGCTTTGGGAACATAATGGCAGATAAAATCACAGCGGTATTTGATGGCAGAGTATTCTATCCGATTGAACCGATCGCATTACCAAACAATACTCGTGTGCGGTTGAGTATCGAAATTTTACCGCCTGAGAAGCAGGAAAGTGTATCATTCTTGCAGACCGCGCGATCGCTGAATCTTTCAGGGCCGGCTGATTGGTCTACCAACATCGACAAATATTTATAGGGTTCAGAAAATCAGCATGAGGTCGGAAGTCTTTCTTGATACAACATTTGCGATCGCCTTGTCTGCACCGCAAGATAAATTGCATAGACGTGCTGTGCATTTAGCAGAAATTTTAGAAACCGCTGGTACACGCTTGGTAACAACTCAAGCTGTGATGTTAGAAATCGGTAATCTCCTATGCAAACAGCCATTACGTCATGGAGCAGTCACCTTATTAAGTGCCTTAGCTGCAGACTCGAAAGTTGCAATTGTACCTTTATCTCCCGAACTCTACGACAGAGCTTTTCAGCTATATTGCGATCGCTCCGAAAAGGAGTGGAGCTTTGTTGATTGCGTATCTTTTATTGTCATGCAATACGGCGGAATTACTGAAGCCTTAACCGCCAACGAACATTTTCAGCAAGCCGGATTCCGGGCCTTGTTACGGGAAGAAATGGGAGATTGAGCGTGGGAGATGAGGGAGATTGGGAAAAGCAAGGGGGCAGGGAGCAGGGAGCAGGGGAGAAATAATTAATTACAAACACCAAACACCAAACACCAATGCCCCATTCCCAAAATTGTATATTTCCTAACTTTAAGCATTTTTTAATCTGTGCCTAGCGAACAGAAAGGGTTTTGCCAAGTTTGTTACAAACTTATTAAGAATAGTTACAGCGGTCGTAACACTAGGAAATATTTCTTATGGCAAATTCGCTTGACAATAAGCCACCACATGAAGTTGTTATCGTTGGCGGTGGGTTTGGGGGACTGTACGCGGCAAAAGCACTTGCCAAGGCTCCGGTGAACGTTACACTCATTGATAAGCGGAACTTTCATTTGTTTCAACCACTGCTGTACCAAGTGGCTACGGGTACTTTGTCACCTGCTGATATTTCCTCACCATTGCGATCGGTGTTGAGTAAAAGCAAAAATACACAAGTATTGCTGGGATCTGTCGATGATATCGATCCTCAAGCTCAAAAAGTTTTGGTAGATGGTGAAGCCATACCCTACGATACGTTAATTGTGGCTACTGGTGCGAAGCATTCCTATTTTGGTAAGGATGACTGGGAAGAATTTGCGCCTGGGTTAAAAACCGTCGAAGATGCAGTAGAAATGCGTCGCCGGATTTTTAAAGCTTTTGAAGCCGCAGAAAGAGAACCAGATCCCGTAAAACGCCGTGCTTGGCTAACTTTTGTGATTGTGGGTGGTGGCCCTACAGGGGTAGAATTAGCAGGTGCGATCGCAGAGTTAGCATACAAAACTCTCAAAGAAGATTTTCGTAAAATCGACACTTCAGAAACCCGAATTTTACTATTAGAAGGCTTGGATCGCATCCTCCCACCTTTTGCACCAGATTTATCCCAAACAGCAGAAAAATCTCTTAAAGAATTAGGTGTAATTGTTCAAACAAAAACTTTGGTAACGAATATTGAAAATGATATTGTTACCATCAAACAAGGCGATGACATCAGAGAAATTGCTTCCAAAACTATATTATGGGCAGCGGGTGTCAAAGCATCACCAATGGGTAAAGTTTTAGCAGAACGCACAGGTGTAGAACTTGATCGTGCAGGTAGGGTGATTGTTGAACCTGACTTAAGCGTTAAAGGATATGACAATATTTTTGTTGTTGGTGACTTAGCAAATTTCTCCCATCAAGATGGTAAGCCTTTACCTGGTGTTGCACCAGTAGCCAAGCAAGAAGGAGAATATGTTGCTAAATTAATTGAACAACGGCTTCAAGGTCATACTTTGCCCCAATTTAATTACAATCATCAAGGTAGTTTAGCCATCATTGGACAAAATACTGCTGTTGTCGATTTAGGTTTTACCAAGCTTAGAGGTTTCTTTGCATGGCTATTTTGGTTAGTTGTGCATATATACTTTTTAATCGAGTTTGACAACAAACTAATAGTCATGATTCAGTGGGCATGGAATTACATTACCCAAAATCGCAGAGCCAGATTGATTACAGGAGCAGAATCATTAATCACAACAAAATTTGGCAATCAACCTACTTATTATTCTTCAGACAAAATTAGAGATACAGTCAAGGTGTAAAAATTATCTCCCAACAGTAGGGTGTGTGATGCCACAATAGCTGGCTTCAAAAGCGTCGATTCTAATTTTCGGGCATCACGCACCATCATATATAGGAATCCAATTTGATTCCTAGAAAAACCTCTATTACCAAGAGGTGCGTTACGCTAGCGCTAACGCACCCTACAAAATACAACAAAGCTATCAGAATTTTACAAATGACAAATGACAAATGACAAATGACTAATTATTAATAGGTAAATTCACAATAAATGTTGTGCCAATTCCTGGTTTACTAGCAAAAGAAATGTTACCACCATGTAAGTCTACATAATACTTCACAATAGCTAGACCTAACCCATTGCCAGGAATTTTCCCTACATTACTAGCTCTATGAAAAGAATTAAATAAATTTTCTTGATCTGCTACAGGAATCCCAATACCTTCATCTTGGATGCGGAAAATAACTTCTCCAGGTACGTAAAACACATCAAAGCGAACGTTACCACCTACAGGTGAGTATTTGACAGCATTTGCCAGCAGATTACTCAGAATATGGTATACCATTTTTCCATCTAATTTAATTAGATGGGAAAATGGTACAGCAGAATTATTTTCTATATTTGCCAAACTACCGTGAACAGTAAATATAATTTTGTGATTTTCGCTAGCACTGAGTTGTATATCTTGTAATAAATCTTGGCAGAATTTTTCTAAATCTAATGGCGTTGGATTAAATTGCAATTTTTCGTTTTCATCTTTGCTCATCAATAAAACATCAGCCAATAAATTATCTAAGTGTTTTACAGATTTTTGAATATGGCTAAGATATTCATCTCTTTTTTCCTCATTAAACTGCAGGTTGTAATTTGATAATAATTCAGTACAAGTTAAAATATTATTTAAAGGATTACGAAACTCATGACTAACCATTGAAACAAATTTGTTTTTAATGGCTCTATTTTCTTTCTCTTTTTCTAAAGCTTCTCGCATCACCACTTCTATTTGATGCTTGTTTAAAGCAATTTCAATGGTAGTAATTAATTGAGTTTCTTCAAATGGTTTAAGTATATAACCGAATGGTTGAGTAGTTTTGGCTTTTTGTAAATGAGTTTGGTCTGAATAAGCAGTTAGATAAATAACTGGAATATTAAAAAGATGACCAATTTCGGCAGCAGCTTCTATGCCACTCATATCACCTTTAAGCATAACATCCATTAAAATTAAATCTGGACGAATTTCTCCGGCTTTTTCAACGGCTTGTCTGCCATAAGCGGCAATTTCTGGGACAATATATCCAGCTTTTTCTAGACAACTTTTAATGTCAAAAGCAATAATTATTTCATCTTCAACTACCAATATTTTTTCTCTCATAAATTTCTATCTCTGTTCACTAAAAGTAATTGTGAATGAAGTCCCTAAGGATGTATTAAAGGTAATTGTTCCTTGTAACTGCTCCACTAAGCTCCAAACTAGTTGCAACCCAAGAGATTGATTTTTATAAGTTTCTATATCTTGGGATAGTCCTATACCATTATCGCTAATATTTAAGAAATATTGATTTTTGGTTGTTTCTAGCATCTCTATATAAATATCCCCCTGTTGCTCATCGGAAAATGCATATTTTATGGAATTAGAAACTAACTCATTAATAATTAAACCGCAAGAAATAGCTGTATCTATTTTTAGAAAAATTTTATCTACTTTCAAGTGAGTTTTGATATTGAGTTTAATTCCATATGAACGCAGTAAATTATTCACTAAACTTCTTAAATAATCAGAAAAATTAATTTTCGATAAATTATTTGATTGATATAAGTTTTCATGGATAATTGCCATAGCTCTGACACGGTTATGGCTATCTTGAAAAAGCTCACAAGCTTGCTCGTCATTAATATATCTAGATTGCAAACGCAATAAACTAGAAATGATTTGCAAATTATTTTTTACACGATGGTGAATTTCTTTCAATAAAATATCTTTTTCTTTGAGAGATACCTTAAGTTTGTTTTCTGCTTGTGTGCGAGCTGTAATATCAGTATTTGAGCCGGCTAGAAAACACATATTATCCTGAGGATCTCGCAAAAGTGTACCTCGGCTCAGGAACCATATACAACTACCATCTTTTTTTAGCATTCGGTGTTCAATTTCGTATTTTAGAGTTAACCCTGCTAAATATGTGTACACTGCATTTTTTACTGATTCCACATCATCAGGATGAACCAATTTTAGCCAATCATCAAAATATTTGGGAGTTTCCTGTTCAGGATAACCAAGCATGGCTTTTAAATTGGGATCTATATAGATTTCATTGGTTTTAATATTCCATTCCCATATTCCTACTTTCCCTGCGTTAATAGCTCTTATATATCTCTCTTCGCTAATTCTTAATGCTTGTTCTACTCGCTGGCGTTCCAAAGCATTACCAATAATTTCACCAACCATTCTGAGCATGATAATGCTATCTTCTGTCCAAGTTTTTGTCGTTTTTACGGAATCAAACTGCAGATAACCAATGAGCAATCCACTACATACTATAGGTACTATAATTAGAGACTGAATAGTTTGGGTAGGTAAATCTAGTGTTTTGTGATTTACGGCGATTAATAAATTCTCAATATTAGGAATATGAATCGTTTCAAAATTGCTCAGTTTTTCTCTTCCCCAAGATAAAACCGCATTGCTAATATCCTGTAAATTATGAATTTGTCCTGCTAAAGATTTTGCATACCACTCATAGGTATTGCTATCTGCAAATACAAATACATAAGCGCGATCAACATTTGTGATTTCGCCAATCAGCTGTAATGCTTGATTGATACCATTTTCAATTTCGTTAGGTGCAAGATTGATAAAATGTGTAGATATAGCAGTAGTGAGTTTTTCAAATTCAACTCGATATCTTAAAGCTTCTTCAATACGTTGGCGTTCCCTAATTTCTTCCACCAAGCGTTTATTAATATCTTGTAATTCTTTAGTTCTTTCTTCTACACGAATTTCTAGTTCGGCTTTGGCTTTTTGTAAAGCTTCTTGTACTTGCTTACGTTCAGTAATATTGCGAATAATAGCAATAATTTGTTGCTGAGTTGAAGGTAAAATCCGTGCTTCAAAACTTTCTTCTTTACCAGCTATTGATAATAAATATTCAATCGTAACCATGTTATCATGTTGCCGTGAATGGTAAATGGCAGTAATAAATTTGCTAGCAACATTTGGAGGGAGAACATCTTGGATCTTTCTTCCCAAAAAAAATTCTGGTACTACATATAACTCTGATACATTTTTGGCATAGTAACTGAGGATTCTGCCATCGCTATCAAGACGAAAATACAAATCAGGAAAGGCTTGAAAAATTTCTTGTAAGTCAGAAGTTGTTTGCAGTAATTGCTCCTCTGTAGCAATGCGATCGCTTAGTTCTCGCTGTAACTTTTTATTGGCTTTTATTAATTCCGTAGTTGCTTGATTAACTCGTAGTTCTGATTTTTCTTCGACCTTTTTTAAGGCTATCTCTAAGGAACGGCGCTGGGCAATTTCTAATTGTAAATTTTCTCGCGTTTTTATAACTTCTCTTTGCCAACCCACAGCTAAACTTTCTGGTGTGACAATTCCTAATAATTGCCCTCTATCATTGACAATAGGTAAATTACGTATGCTATATTGCTGCATTAGTGACAAGATTTTATTAACATCAAAATCCTGCTTTAAAGTAATTAAAGGTTGTTGCATGACTTCAGTAATTTTGACTGTAGCTAAATTTATTCCAGAAGTCATGAGTTGCAAAATATCTATAAGCGTTAATATCCCTAATAAATACGACTTATCTACAACATATACGCAATCAATATCTGAATTTAATTGATGATTTATTTTAGTTGTATTAGTAAGATTCAGTTTGTGAAATGTCGGGATTGATTTATCTGCCGTTAATTTTACTATTTGAGGATATGTATGCAAATTGCATTCAGCAAAAAAATTACTTTTTTTTATGCCAATATCTTCCTTTTTTTGCCCGATACAACTGATGATTGTTTCGACTGTAGTATCAGGAGAGAAGGTTACGATAGAGTCTATAATTGCATAGTCTAATAGTGGCATATTAGTAAGGAATAATGACTAGATTGATACATTTATGGGTGAGCAAAATATTAAATAAATACTGACAATAAAAAAGTACAAATTCTCAAATAGATGAATTTGTATAATGCTGAAAAATCGTAATTGATAATCATAAATTACGAAGTTTATAATATTATTTTGCCCAAAACAAATATATTCCAGTCAACCAATTCTGAGGATACTATTTACCCTATGCCTTTATTTCGGCTTAAATTTTGAGCTTGAGACGAGCGAGTTGCTACTGTTTTCAACCTAACTTTTCTGTAAAATCAAAATTTTATATTCTGTCTTTTCAATTCAAAATATAAAATTGAAACTGCGCCTATTGCTAGGAGAAAAAACTAAAAAACCTTAATAGTTTCAATAAAATATATTTATCAACTATTTTTTTGAAATCTATGCGGGAACTGAAATATTCTCAGGATGCTCAACTAAGATTACACAAATACAGAAAATGGTGAAACAATTTTTATTGCTACAACACTAATGGCAATGCTATACATAATTTTCCATTACCTCAAATTTTGCTGTTATATAAGTAGACGCGTTGTATCACAAACAACTTTTTTGTGATTTTTTTGTAAAAAATTAATAACATTGCAACCCTGATAATCAAATCTCCAATTTATCCCCTTTATTTATCTATATGTCGTAACTATAGATAAAAGGAGACAATTTGCTGTAGCCAGCTTAAGTCATAAATATTATCTTTACTTCCGTAAGATTGCTTAAATATTATACGTATACGTATGTAATATTAATAACAAAAGTTTTAGACTTTTGTAGTGTAAGCATAGGCAGCACTTTTAACTAGTACAGCACGGCGTAAATAGCGCAAAGTTGGCGGTGTCGGTTTCCGTCCCGCCAAACTTTGTAAGAGAAACAGACCATTAAAAATCAACAAAACGCTTACTCTGTCTTAATTTTGAATTTTGAATTTTGAATTTTGAATTCCGCCTTGCGGTACTAGGCACTTTTTTGGTGAGCTTAGCCAGTAAATTAGAAGTAGGACGTAAAAAATAAACTGATGAATGCGATCGCTTCTTGTCTGGCATCTATCGTCAATGAAGAAAATGCTGTTTACCTTTGGGAAAATATTGCACCCACACTTAAAGAATCTATTGCCAAGACAATGGTTACGGGAAAACACCCCAGTTGTCTTGTCTACCCCAGTACCCAGGAACAACTAGCAGCCATTATTGCCGAAGCATACCGTCAAAATTGGCGTGTTCTTCCCTGTGGTAGTGCTAGTAAACTAAGCTGGGGTGGTTTAGCTCAAGATATTGATGTGGTTGTGAGTACGGAACGCATCAATCGCCTAATTGAACACGCCGTTGGTGATTTAACGGTGACAGTAGAAGCGGGCATGAAATTTTCCCAAATTCAAGCTATTTTGGCTAATCATCGCCAATTTCTTGCTCTTGACCCTACTGCACCAGAGTTGGCAACCATTGGTGGTATCGTTGCTACAGCTAATACAGGTTCTCTCAGGCAACGTTATGGTAGTGTACGCGACCAGTTATTAGGTATTACCTTTGTCCGTGCTGATGGAGAAATTGCCAAAGCTGGGGGAAGAGTTGTTAAAAATGTGGCTGGATATGACCTGATGAAGTTATTCACTGGGTCTTATGGCACATTGGGAATTATTACCCAAGTCACCTTTAGGCTTTACCCGCAGCAAGAAACATCAGCCACAGTAGTATTAACTGGCACAGAGGCGGCGATATCGCAAGCTGCTGCTACCTTGCGAGGTTCGGCCTTAACGCCAACCCAGGCTGATTTATTATCCACTAAACTAGTTGATAGTTTAGAATTAGGTAAAGGATTAGGATTAATTGCCCGGTTCCAAAGTATTAGTGAGAGTGTCAACGAACAGGCAAATAGATTATTAGAAGTCGGGCAAACATTGGGTTTAGAAGGAAAAATTTATGTAGTAGAGGCAGAGGCTAATCTATGGCAGAGATTGCCAGAACAAATGCACTCTGATGTTCCAAATCTACCGATTACTTGCAAAATAGGAGTATTACCGAGCGCGGCTGTAGAAGTTCTCAGTCGAGTAGAAATGGGGCTAATTCATATTAGTAGTGGCTTGGGAATATTGTGCTTAAATAGCCAAAAGCAGGTTTTACAAATCCGTGATATTTGTCAAAACTATGGCGGTTTTCTTTCGATTTTGGATGCACCCGCTAAGGTGAAAGAAAAGTTTGATGTGTGGGGATATAAGGGTAATGCTTTAGATTTGATGCATCGGATTAAAGCACAATTTGATAGTAAAAATATTTTAAGTCCAGGTCGGTTTGTTGGGGGAATTTAGGGATTGGGGATTGGGGACTGGGGATTGGGGATTGGGGATTGGGGATTGGGGATTGGGGATTGGGGATTGGGAAATTCAGTTAATTAGGATAAGGCACAAATAATTTTACTCTTGAGTCTTGTACAGACGCGATTAATCGCGTCTCTTCAACTCAGCACTCAGCACTCAAAAAAGAGGGGAAAAAGTAATATGCAAGTTTCGGAAAATTCTGTTAATAATACGGCGAGTATCAAAAATTTGCAGGGGTTTGATGCGAGTCATCCACCCGATCCAAAGTTAATTGATAGTTGTGTACATTGTGGATTTTGTCTTTCTACTTGTCCCAGTTATCGGGTGTTAGGTAAGGAGATGGATTCCCCCAGGGGACGTATCTATTTAATGGATGCGATTAATGAAGGAGAAATTGCACTTAATACGGCAACTGTAGAACATTTTGATTCTTGTTTGGGGTGTTTGGCTTGTGTCACAACTTGTCCTTCTGGTGTGCAGTATGACAAGTTAATTTCTGCTACGCGTCATCAAGTCGAACGCAATTATTCCCGCAGTTTACCCGATCAGCTGGTTCGGCAATTAATATTTACTTTATTTCCTAACCCCGACCTTTTGAGAATTTTACTTATACCTTTGATGGCTTATCAAAAGTTGGGGGTTTCTAAATTCATTCGCGCTACGGGTTTATTGAAAAATATATCTCCCCGCCTAGCAGCAATGGAATCGATTCTGCCAGAAATTACTTTAAAAACTTTTCAAAGTAATTTACCAACTGTTATCCGTGCAAAAGGTGAGAAACGTTATCGTGTGGGGATGATTTTGGGATGTGTGCAAAGGTTGTTTTTCTCGCCTGTCAATGAAGCAACGGTGCGGGTGTTGACGGCGAATGGTTGTGAGGTGGTAATTCCTCCATCCCAGGGATGTTGTGCGGCGCTTCCCGAACACCAAGGACAAACGGAACAAGCGAAGGCTTTGGCGAGACAGATGATTGATAGTTTTGCTAATACTGATGTAGATTTTGTGATTATCAATGCTGCTGGTTGTGGACATACATTGAAGGAATATGGTCATATTCTGGCAGATGACCCTGAATATCGGGAAAAGGCGCAAGCATTTGCCGCTAAGGTGAAAGATGCCCAAGAGTTTTTAGCAACGGTAGGTTTAACAGCGAAATTGCTGCCTATTACTGATAAACCTGTGAATTTAGTTTATCAGGATGCTTGTCATTTACTGCATGGGCAAAAAATTAGCGTACAACCGCGTCAGTTGTTACGCCAAATTCCAGGGGTGAAGTTAAATGAACCTTTGGATGCAGCTTTGTGTTGTGGCAGTGCTGGTGTTTATAATATGTTGCAACCGGAAGTTGCGGAAGAATTGGGTCAGCAAAAGGTGCAGAATTTACTGAATACTGGTGCAGAGTTGATTGCTTCTGCTAATCCTGGTTGTACTTTGCAGATTACCAAGCATTTGGAATTGCAAGGTAAGAATATATCTGTAATTCACCCGATGGAGTTGTTAGATTATTCAATTCGGGGGGAGAAGTTGGAGAGATGAGGGGGATGAGGGGGATGAGGGACTGTATAACCCAATATTTTCGGGAGTTTGTTGGGTTTCACTACTTACCCCTCTAAGGAAGCAAGCCACAACCCAACCTTGTATCTTCAGGTTTTTATCCTGGCTTATAGCGATATCACGGTTTCAGCAGATTGTCCCTGCGCGTGACGGGAGCGAAGATGTAAAGTGATTTCCGTATCAAGTCGCTTGAGGAAAATAAGGAGTTTTCCCTCGCTGAACCGTTGAAACTCTCCTTTCATTAAATGAGATACTTCTGGCTGGGGAATACCAAGAAGTTCGCTAATTTCGCGCTGTTTGAGATTGCGTTGTTTTAGAAGGCGGAGTACCTGAATGCCTATTTTACCCCGCGTAAAAAGTTCATCTGCATTCTCTAAACCGAGATCAGCAAATACATTACCACTACTTTCTTCAAAAACGGGTTCCTGAGTCATTGTTGTTTCTCCCTTGCTACCGCATCTTTATAGCGTTGTTTAATCAACTCAACATCAGCCTGTGGGGTTTTAATTCCCTGCTTTGATTTCTTTTGAAAAGCGTGCAGGACATAAATTCTTTCTGCAATCTTAACTGCATAGACTGCTCTGTAAGTATCAGTATCGTAACGTTTGACAATTTCATATACCCCACTTCCAATTCCTTTAAAAGGCTTGGCATCCATTGGTGTTTCCCCTGCTTGCACCAATTGCAGTGCATAGCCTACTGATGCACGGACTTCTTCGGGAAATGAACGGATATTTTTGAGAGAGTCTCCCATCCAAACCAGAGGTCGTAAAGGAATTTCTATAATATCCTCATCTTCGTCCATTTTATATGGAATTTCCTATAAAAATATTGAGTCAGACAATAGCATAAAGTGTCCCCGCGACACCACCAGGATAGATGTTGACACTTACAAGCAGGTATTTGGTATTCGATGGTGAAGAAATTTCAGTAGTACCAAATTCGTAATTCGTAATTAAGAAAGTCAGATTGAGTTGGATTTGGCAGTTTGAATGTTTTGCTGAATTTTAGAGAATAGGTATAAAAATCCTAACTTCCTTTTCCCCATTACCGTATTACCCATTACCTTTCACTCGGCTTTTTCCCGCCTTTGTTGGAGTTTCATCATGATTTCGGCGTGCATTTCCCGTGTAATGGGGTAAAAATAGGTTAAGACTAAACCTGCAATTAAACAGACAGTAGGTAAGGGGCCAACTGCAAGGCGGATAGCGAGTAATGCTGATTCTGGTTGTGTGGGTAGTGTAGTTTGTCCAACTACTGCTTCTTTAAAACCGTATACTTGTAAGGCGTTTCCGACTAAAAATAAGCCGAAGGCTAAACCAAATTTTTGTAGTAACACCATAAAACCATAAAATACTCCCTCCCGACGTTGTCCAGTTTGGAGTTCATCTAATTCAATCACATCGGGAATCATTGACCAGGGAACAAGATAAGCTGTGGAGACACCAAACCCTGCCATGATTGCCATGATGTACATTAAAGTAAGTTGACCAGGTTGCAAAAAATAAAGTCCGGCGGCGGCGATAATCCATAAAATCATGCCGAGAAAATAGACGATTTTTTTGCCCACTTTTTTACTTAAATTACTCCAGAAAAATAGCATTACTAGCGCTGTTCCTTGGACAGCAATCATCACTGTGGGGACATCCGCTTCTTGCAGACGCATACAGTAAACCACAAAATAAGGAATAATGCTGGCTGTAATCTGTACGCCTAACCAAGAACAGAGATAGATACCGATGACGAAGAGAAAAGGTTTGTTGGTGAAGGCGATTTTTATTTGTTCAATGAAGGGAATAGATGGGGGTTCTTCTAGTTGAATGCGTTTGGCTTCAAATGCTAACACGCGATCGCGTGTTCCATAAACGCACCAATATAAGCCCAATACTGAGATGATAGTACAAATTGCCGCTAATACTAAATATTGTTGGGCGCGATCGCTAATTACAGAAAAAACAATTTTTGACAATATTAAAGATAAAATGCTGCCACCGATGGAAAAGGTGAAGCGAAAACTGTTGAGGCTGGTACGTTCGTCATAATCTTGGGTGAGTTCTGGTGTCATTGCTGTATAAGGCAAATTGACCACGGTGTAAAACACCTGGGATATCAACCCAATTACTACGTAATACCAAAACAAACCCCAAACACTAAACGGTGGTACAATCCACTGTAAGAAAAAGAATACTCCAAAGGGAATTGCCCCATATAATAACCAAGGCAGACGACGACCCCAGCGACGAGATTTTGTTTTATCGGTCAGAAACCCCACAAATGGATCGTTGACAGCATCCCAGATTTTACCCACCATCAAAATACTGCCAGCCAAACCTGCCGGAATACCAGCGACATTGGTAAAGAAAACCAGCAGAAAAAATATGGCAATATTGGCAGTAATCGCTGGCCCTAAATCACCTGCACCATAGGCTAGTTTGGTTTTAAATGGCAGTTTTTCACTGTAAGCAGAACCATCAGCGGCAGAATCATTCATAATATCTTGTGCTCATATTAAAATAGAAAATTTGCGTGTGCTTTCAGTATTAGCCAAAAACTACATCCTTTATGCCAGACCTTTACGTTTCTTGGTCAGATTATCACCAAAAAATCGAACTACTGGCTGCTAAGATTTATCAATCGGGTTGGCAATTCAACCAGATTGTTTGTCTTGCCAGAGGCGGACTGCGAGTTGGAGATATTCTTTCCCGTATATATGACCAACCGTTGGCAATTTTAGCAACATCATCATACAGTGGCCCAGGCAAGCAAGAAAGAGGTGCATTAAACTTTTCTCGCCATATCACTATGACTACGGAAACTTTAGGTTCGCGGATTTTGTTGGTCGATGATTTGGTAGATTCTGGGGTTACACTTGAGCAAACTATCCCTTGGCTACAGCAATATAGTGAAAGTGCAATTTTAGATATTCGCACGGCTGTAATTTGGTATAAATCTTGCTCAGTTATACAGCCTGATTACTATGTAGATTATCTATCGGACGATCCCTGGATTCACCAACCCTTTGAACCTTATGAATATATGAATCCTGCGGATTTAGCAGCAAGAATGAATCAAATAAAGGCTGAAGTATAAAGGTTAAAACTATACCAATTCGTCAATACGACAGAAGGTTATAGCATAATACGCTGGGTTTAAAATCATTAGAGATTGATTTTTCACTTGTGGAATAAGCCAGCAGATTTGGGGGATTCTCCCCCAAACCCCCGATTGGGTGACGGTTGCGTCCCCCAAACCCCCTCCAAAATTATTGTGCTGCTTTTTTTGGGTAATACCAATTTGAAAAAAGAATGCAACAGATTCTAGAGGGCACTGGCACTGCCGTGCCCTCTAGAATCTGTTGATGTGTTACAAACATTATTTGATTTTGTATAACTATAGCGGTTTGCAGTATATTAAAAATCCTCTGGATTTTCTCCTAGTTCTCGCAAGCGTGCAGCTAAACGTTCTGCCCGTTGGCGTTCTGCTTCCGCCCGTTGAGATTCGGCTTCTGCTCGTTGGCGTTCTGTCTCTGCGCGTTGGGATTCTGCTTCCGCCCGTTGGCGTTCTGTGTCTGCTCGTTGGAATGCTGCTTCTTCAGGTAAGAAAACTAAATTTGACTGGCGGTCGTAAAATCGTAACCAAGGCGCAGTTTCTCTGTCTATTGTTCCTTCCCAAGTTCCTAACCAAAATCCTAAGGTTTCGCACCACAACCAACCACTTTCATTAGCAACTAAAGGCTGATAGCGAAAGTTAGGATCTAAACGCCATCCTTGCAAGGAATTAGGGTCAAAGGGGTCAAAAACGAAATAATCTCTAGTTCTAAAAACTCCTTCATAAAGATGCTTTTTGTCGCCTAAATCTACATTTTTGGTTGAAGGTGACATTAATTCTACGATCACATCTGGGTAGCGTCCGTTTTCATCCCAGACAACCCAACCTTGGCGAGAACTAGTCTCTTCGACGTTGAGAACCACAAAAAAATCCGGCCCTTTAAAATCCCGATTTCGCGCCTGTATCCGGCTATAGTAAACAAACATATTACCGCCAACAAAATAATCATTGCGGTCTGACCATGCTTGTTGCAATGACCGGATTAAAACATTCATCCCAATACGGTGGCGGTTACTTTCCAAAGGTTCTCCGTCATCAAATATTAAATCTGTTGGTGGTGGAGTTGGTTCCCAGTCTGATTCAGGAGGCGCTGGGATACTCTGGCTTTCTGTAATGTTAGTTGACATGGCATAACTTGATATTTGTCATTTGTCATTTGTCATTTGGTAATGGGTAATAGGTAATTGGTAATTTCTCCCCTTATCCCCATTCCCCATTCTCCCTTCCCCATTTCCCATTCCCCCTTCCCCATTCCTCAAAACAGCCATAGCCAAACGGGTAATGTAATTAATAGTACGATCGCACCTACGGCTAAGGCTGTGACAGCTAAATCGCGATCGAGATTGAAGGTTTCGGCAATTACTAACGTAGCAAAGGCTGGTGGCATAGCCATTTGGAGGACAATTACCTTGGCGGCTAAACCAGTGACACCAAAAAACGGTAAGGTACAACCTAGAACAAGGGGAACTATCAACATTTTAATTCCCAAGCTGATTCCTACCTGTGGGATATTGCTCCAGGACTTTAATTGTGAGAGTCGCATCCCAATTAATACTATGGATAAAGCTAAAGATGTCCAAGCTAATTTATCTAAGCAAAATTCCACCACCAAGGGGATTTTTACCTGTCGCAACAGTAAGCCAAAGCCGAAACTCCATAAAGCAGGATTAATCACGATGGCTTTGGCTATCTCTTTATGACTATGCTTACCATTGCCGAAACTTGCTCCTAATACTACTCCTAAGCCGTAAGCACCAAAGAGTGTGCCTAGTAAATCGTAGAATAACGCCCAAGCGAAGTATTTCTCTCCTACCATTGCTAAGGTAACGGGAAAGCCTAGGTAACCTGTATTACCTACCATCGCTGCTAATAGGAAACTTCCTTGAGTTGGTTGCTGCGGCATGGTATTTGTGAAATAGGCTTGTCCTTTAATTGCTAGCCAAGCCAAAAAAGCCCCTAGGAAAATGGCAAGGTATGCGATCGCAGGTGCAATCCAAATCTGCCCTGATAAATCTGTTTTGTATAGAAAAAATACAATGCTTATAGGTACTCCTATCCAAAAAAGGAAGTGAGCTACACCTGAAGGAACTGTGCTAGGTAATTTACGTCCGAGGACGAATCCAATCAGGACTAGCCCCACTAACTTGACATATAGTGCTAAAAGATTTATCAAGGTTGCACCTAAAAACGCTGACGTAAAATGCTAACGCTTGCGTTTATTTTTTTCCAGTCTACAATCTGTTATGGCTATTCAAAAAAAGCAGGAGTGAACTCTTGAATAAAGCTGGGTTTTCTGGAGAACCTCAACACTCTTCGGCTGCTTCTGGTGATGATATTCCAGCAGCTTTACGCGATACTCCCGAAGCTAAACCTCAGGTAGGCTTAAAACCGATGGTTTTGCTCGTTGGTGGAGTATTAGCTTTTGTCCTGCTTGCTGTGGGTAGTGGCTTTGTGTTTTTCATTCTTTCACCAAAAAGAACAGCCAATTCTCAACCTTCACCAACTAGTTTACCGACACCAACATCGGATAGTTCAGCTAGCTCTCAGAGTACTAATACTGATACTATCTTGGGGCATTTAAAATATGCAGAAGCCCCAGAATCAGAGCTAGCAGCTGTTTCTCGCGATGGGCGCATTAGAATGCGAAAACCTGCTGCGGAAAAGTTTCAAGAGATGAAACAAGCAGCACGTAGTGCGGGTGTAATTTTAGCGCCAATTTCTGGCTTCCGTTCTGTCAAAGAACAAGAACAGTTATTTTTTGCTGTGGGCGCACAACGCAATCAAACACCAGCCGAAAGAGCTGCGCTTAGTGCGCCCCCTGGTCATAGCGAGCATCACACAGGCTATGCTGTAGATATTGGTGATGGCGCAGTTCCAGCTACTAATCTACAAGCTAACTTTGATAACACCAAAGCTTATCAGTGGCTGGAAGCAAACGCTGCTCGTTTTGGTTTTGAAATGTCCTTTCCTAAGGATAATGCACAAGGTGTCAGTTATGAACCTTGGCACTGGCGTTTCGTAGGCGATCGCGATAGCTTAGAAACCTTCTACAAAGCCAAAAACTTAAAACCAACTCCCTCACCCGCAACAACGCCAAAATAATTCGTAATTCGTAATACGCTACGGGAAGCGCAAAGCGCTACGTAATTCGTAATTAACAAAAGTTTCAGACAAGAATTCATACCATGTCTGAAATTTTTGCTATTTGTCTAATCAAAGCTCTAGCTTTTCGTTAAGAGGTTATTTATAAAGTAAAAATAAGCTTACTTAAGTAAACATTGCTGCCCAGATCCCCGACTTTTTCAAAAAGTCGGGGATCTAAATTAAATTATATAGAGATTGACAAGGAATATTAAATATTATCCCTAAACCAAGCTGATGCTTCAGGGTCGAGCGCAAATTTTAATTAGGATCAGCTCATCGACCTAATTGCATAAAACTTTTTCATCAAACCTAATACTTATTGAACACAGCCTAATACTAAATTTTTAATTTTTTGGAGTCGGAAGATGAAAGTATTTTCTCATGTTTCCCAGATGGCAGCTTTAGTTGCTATTTTGTCCCCCATGCTGACAATCGATACTGCTCATGCACAGCAGAGCTATCCCTTAACCTGTCGTGGTGGCGGTACGTTGAGTATACAAAACGATGGTAGTAATGGTGTAAAAATCAATTTCCAAGCTGGGTCTGGAGCAGCACCCCAGGGTTTATCTCCTGGTCAATGTACCTGGTCGGATCGGGCTTTTCGGTCTGGTGAGCCAACAACTATCTGCGATAGTGGCGTAAGCGCAGCGCAATACGTAGCTTTGTTAGTTCGCTCAAATCAGTACCCAATTTTGCAAGTTTACAACGATGGTCACGGCTGTATGAAAGTAACCAGAGTTGGCCCTTAGAAATGGTTTATAAAGTAAACCTTAAATTGTAAGGTGCGTTTGCGATCGCATAATGCATTGCTGCAAATTATTTATGTGGCTGCATAAAATTCGATCCCCCCTAACCCCTTGAAAAAGGGGGGGAAAAGAATCAAAGTCCCCCTTTTGAAGGGGAGCCACTGCGTTGCGGGGGTTCCCCCCGTTGTAGCAAGTGGCGTGGATTTAGGGGGATCTAAATATGTGCAACTTCACATTAAATTGGTATGAGAAAGATGGTGCGTTACGGTTAATTCTCACTCTCTTAAGCTCCGAAATCCTTGCACAGCCGTAACACACCCTACATATACTGCTTGTGAAAAATGCAGCACATCCATTATTTATTAATATTATGCAATAGCAATTGACTCAATATCTCTGATGCAGAATCAGAGTAAATAAGTAAAATCCAGACACAGCAAATATAAAAATTATAGTGGCAGAATATACTATTACATCCTTTAAAAGAAACAATATCCAATCTTTTCTCAGTTCTTGTTTAAACTTTAGTTCTCGCAACTTGCGCTCAAGTTCAGCATCTTCTTTGGAAGGCAAACTAAGATAACCATTTGTATATATTTCATCAATCATTTCTTCATTAGAATCTTTTTCTTGCCAATTATCAACCTTGGCGACAAACCTATCTAATGTATTATGCGCTTGATTTGATGCAAGTGCTAAATTATCATTTTTAATTTTCTCTATTTCTGCCAATGTATTAGAAGTTTGATTTGATGCAATTACCAAATTATCTTTTTTCAGCTTCCCTAATTCTTTTTTAATTACTTTTTTGACAGTTTTGGTGATCAAAGCTTCTAATTTTTTTGTTGCCATGTGTTGTTAAAAGATTTTCTTGCATAGCCTTTCTGCTTAGATTCTACCGGAATTGAATGTTAAGCAAATGAAGTTGCGGCTACTGTAAGTTAATTTGATGATTAACTTACTTGGGTTGCTAATTAAGAAAAATCTTACTACTACTCTCCGTAAGCTTGATTGCATCTATCATCCCAATCCATAATTGCTGTTTTTGATACTACAATTGCTATTTTCGATACTACAATTGCTGCTTCTGAGACTACAATTGCTATTTTCGATACTACAATTGCTGTTTTTGATACTACAATTGCTATTTTCGATACTACAATTGCTGCTTTTGAGACTACAATTGCTATTTTCGATACTACAATTGCTGCTTTTGAGACTACAATTGCTATTTTCGATACTACAATTGCTACTTCTGAGACTACAATTGCTATTTTTGAGACTACAATTGCTAACTACGTTTATCTGGAAACCATTGATAGACAAAGACAGACGAGTAAAAACACAGATATACTCCCAATTATGAGAGTAATTAAATCAACAAAACTACTCATCTCAGTTATCAAGACACTCCACTATCTTGAAAAAGAAGAAATTGAGGAGTATTTCCCATGACTGTGACAACTCGCGGTTCTGGTGCTGTGGAAAAAGCCCAACGTCGTCTTGCTTTGTTGAAATCTATTAATGAGAATCCCCAGAGCGTAGCATTAGTACTTTAGTACTCGTCATCACGGATCTGGAAATCAGATTGCTTGTTAAGAAATCCGCTAATCTGCCTTACCCAATTAGCCAATCGCTTAAATTTATGCTCAATCTTGGCATCAAGATTGTGAATTAAATATTCAGTAAACATTTTTTTCTCGCCATACTCGGTTAGATGAATATCTAATTTGTGTTCTATGCGAGTTGTTGTTTTTTCGGTTTCGTCTCGTAAGTCTTCAATAGCTGAATAAATTTTTGATTTTAATTCAGCTATTCGCCAAATCATACCCACCAAAGCACAAATTGAGATAATTGTGTCTAGGTGATTTTTCATATAATCGCGTCAATTTTAGCTTCAATTCGTGGTAAATCAACGTTTTTAATTTCGTTGATCAAGTCTTCAGTCGTGTCACTCTCTGGCCCTGTGTACTGCCAAAGAATCACAGAAATTTGACGAAACCATTTAGGTACTTCAATCTCAACAGAATAAGTACTTGTGAGTTTAGGAAAAATCAGCAAGGTTATACGGTCAAGATAAAGTTTATATTTTTGTACTCCGTCAGTTTCTGGTAGTCCGCCAACCGTCAAACCTAAATTAATTTTTTGCGTAAGAAATCCGCCAAAAGCCCAAGTCTCTCTTGAATTGGCGGATTGTACATATAAAGCAATAATGTGACTTTCAACTAAAACTGGAACTGTAATTGGCAGTATAGGTGCAAAGGCAAGCCCACCACCTAACTGCACAGCATTAACTGAAGTTGAATAAAGCTGTTGCCAATTAGCAGAATTACCCAGTTGTAAAACTGGGTTGCCCATAATTAAGCAAAACTAGCTTTTCTACGACCGGAAATCTGTTCGATTGTGCCTCTAGTTACACCAGCTAGCTTATAAGCTTTATCTTCTAGCTTGCCAGATGCTTCAGTACCAAATAATGCCCCTAGTTTGGCTCTAGAAACTAGTAAATGACTAGATTTGCGCTTGCCATTACTATCTTTGTAACGAATACCAATGCGCCAAATTACACCAGTTCTAAGAAGTTCTTTAACCGGAATTACTTCCTCTGATCCAATTGGATCTGCTACTTTCTCAATTCCAGTTTGGTCTTTGATGCCTTCATAAGCATCGCTAGTCTTGATGTAATAAAAATCGGTGGCGGAAATGCTAACTTTATGTAAAACAGGTAATGCCATAGTTTGATTAACCTAACCTTTGCCGACGAGGTATACCAGTTGTTTTTACGTCAACGCCACCAACTTTTTTAGTTAGTAAACCAGCCATAGCACTAGCAAACTTGGCTGAGACACAAAGAACGTTTTTGTATTTCTTATTTTCTAATCGGCAACGAATACGAACCAAGTCGCCAGATTGAATAAATTGATTAATAGTAACCTTACCTGCATAATCGGTATTATCAGGTGATGGGGCTTGTTCAATACCGACAACTGACTTAATATCATCATAGATATCAGGTAACATTGCGGAGTATTTTTTGCCCTCAATTGTAATGATGTGAGGTACTTTCGCCATAGTTAATTAAGTTTTTCACTATGTCAAAAATAGCTTTATTTTTAAATGCTTTCCGAAAGGAGGGGTTAAGCCTCCGGAAAAGTCATCGTTTTACGGAGAACATTAACTAAAGCGCTTAACCCATTGTGGTTTTGCGTTCTTAGTGCCGTTAGGATAATAATCAACTCGTACACATTTAACTGTGATTTCTTTAAGCGCTTGTCCTTTGCGCTGTCCAATTTTTTGAATGGAATTTTCTAAATAAGTAGAGTTAATTTTAGATTTAATTGCTGTTATTTCGTTCTCTGCATCTTCCTGGGAGTAAGCATTTACAAATACTTTACTGTTATCTTTTAAAGTTAGAATCAGTTCCCATGAACCTTTTTTATAATTGGGTAACGCTGTTTGTTGGGAAGCATTTGTATTAGTAGGATGAGGCATTGTAATCGGATAATAATCATCACCCAATGAGTTATCCTCTTTAACCTCACGAAATAGGTAAACCATTTGGGGTATATGCCCATCTGGTGAAAGCTGATATCTTTCAGGCAATGAAGCTATACATTCACCACCATCACTAGTATTATTTTTCGCTTCACAGAATTGGGTTGCAAGTTTTGCTTGCTCAAGGTGTAATTGTGCTTGCTCTGCTGCTTGTGATGCATTAGTTGCAAATACTTGTAATGTTATATAACTTGTGTTTGGTTCCCATTTCCCTGAAGTTTCATTAAAAGTACAATTCACCACAGGGATAATAACTGGATAAGTTGCTTTCTGTAGTGTTTGTTGCATCAATGCTTGAATTTTCGCATAGTCAACTGTGGTCGGTTTAGAACAGCATCCCATGTCACAACAATCCTTTTCTTCTGGTTTTGGTGGTGGTTTTTCTTCTGGTGTGGGTGGATGAGTTAAAACACAGGCTTGATGATTGGGGTTAGATACTTGAATATCATAAATTTCCATTGGATAAATTGCAGTATCCAATTGTTCAACAATTGTAGATAAAGCGCTGGTGTCATTCCTTCCCAGTATCTCTACTCCGATAGATGCATATTCATAATAAGGATAATATTGACCACCGAAAGGAGGATTTCTAGGCTGACAGTTTTCATTCGCAAATCCACTAACATTAAAATTGACTCTAGCTCTGATGTTGTTACCTAAATCAATATTATTAACTACTCCTGTTCCACCGCCACCCTCTAAAAAATCAGCAGGATTTTCAACCTGGTTATAACAGCGATTAATTACTGATTGAATTTCTGAAATTGATGTGGGTTCTGTAATTAATTTAAAAGATGCAGTTTCCTCGTGCCAGTACTCACCTATTACCTTTCTTGTGTATGCAGCTTTAAAAATTACTAGTCCACAAGGGGTAATATCTAATTCTTGAAGTTGACGTTTTTTATCTTTGGGAATTGGTCTAACTACTGGCTTAATTTCAATTTTGATTTGAGGAATTTTGGGAAGTTCAGGGAATTTAATCTCTGGTAGCTTTATTTCTGGGATGTGTGGCTTTTCAATTTGAGGAATTTTAATTTCTGGAATTTGAAATTTGGGGCGATTCTTCCATAAGTCCTCACGGACTTTTCGAGCATTATCTAAAGCATCTTTGGCAATATTTCTAATTTCGTTTCCGGCTCTATTACCACCTTGATAAGCTAAATCTTCTAAGGGAGTTCTTTTAAGCCTAAGAGCTTCATTAGGGACTTTCTTGCCTTGAATACCATCAAAAGCACCATCTAAAGCGTATCCAGTGTAATAACCAAGTTCTGCAAAAGCCTGATCACGCGCGTAACTGCTAGTAACTCCCCCAGGCGCGTTTAACCCATTGCTTTGAATAGTTCTGATTTGGTCAGTTTGTTTTTGTTGTTGGGCTGCTTGTTGTGGGGTGACAACTTCAATAGTTCTGTATTGACCGTCAACCCGGAGAGAATTTTGCCTCTCAGGTAAATTATGGGGTTTACCCAAGCTGGTGTTTGGTCTAGCTAGTTGACCGGCTGGGGCTGGGGCAACGTCAAAAGTTCTCCGAGTTGGTTCTTTAACTAATATCGGTGTATCAGAATTAGGTGCTAATACCTCAATTCTTAGTTGTGTTGGTTCTGCATAATCTACAGGCATATTTCCACCGAGAAATTAAGGTACTATTGACCCTGTTGTTGGGGTGTAAGTTACAGCAGTACTACCTTGGTTAATTTGTGCGCCCCATAGATAAAGAATCCCTGTTTGAGGAAGAGAATAACCAGTTTTATCTTCATCACCAACTAGGAAATCTGAGACTGTTTCACCTGCTGGAACAGTATAAGAAAATTCAAAACGTTGCCATGTGGTAGTGGCTGTAAATTCATTCGATACAAAAGCAGTTGACCAAGTTGCTTGATTTGTTCGACCTAGTTTGAAATTAAAAGTACCACTAGCAGCTTTCGCATAAATTGAGTGGGTGTAAGTTTGTCCAGCAACAACAGCAGCACCTTGTCCAGATACACGATAAATTTTGCCTGATGTAGTATTAAAACTTGCTGCACTGGCTGTAGTTGTGCTGTCTGGTGCTGTTGTTGCATTGGCTGTAATTGTCACATCTTGATTACTCCAAACAGCATTATGTAAAGCTTGGGAATAAGTAATCAAATTTTGTGTGACTGAACCGCCACCAGTTGAACCGCCACCAGTTGATAGCCCAGCTAACAAATTAGCTTTAGTAATTTTGTAAAGCTCTCCTGTGCTATCAATTCCTATGAAATAATCACCAGCATCAGCAGTAGTTTTAATTGTTGTAGGAATTTCAAAACTACTAGTACCAGGTGTCACAAGTGAAAGTAAATTTTCAACTGTTACCCGCTTAGTTTTGGGTTGACCTTCACTACCGCCATCAATATCTATAATAGGTAGAATATCTTGGGGTGTTGGGGATGAATAATTGGGTAATTTACTAATTCTCATTATTCAATTTCCAAAAGTGATTCTGCTAAGGGTGAAATAACATCGCTTGATTCTTCTACAACTGTTCCGAGAATCAACAATCTATCATCATCGTTTAATAGACCATTACCTACATCACGTATTTGACAGCTAATCATTGCATCTGGTGCTAAGTCAAATGTTCCGGCCGCCGTAAAGTAAGGTAAGAGGTCTAAGTAATAGAAAGGGCGTTGGTTAAATAAATAAACATCAACTACTTTAATTGGTGGCGTAACTGCTGTTTTCATGTAGAAACTTAAGCACTTTTTAGAATTGTGATTAAAAGTTTCTTGAGTATTGCTATCAATTACTGTTTGGCTATCTAGTAAGTCTGAATCTATTACTCTGAGTTCAGGTATTGAAGGTAAATCAATTGTGAGTCTTAAAGATGTAATAAAACCTGAATACTTCAATCCGTTATTTACATCAAAAGGATTGAGCCAACCTGGTTGATAAAGGTCAATTGTTGACGTACCTGTAGCTGCATTCAATTCATGCAAAATATTAACGTTACGAAATACCCCAGTTTTCCCTGCCATTAATTATTGGCTCCTAGTATCCCGGTTGTTGAAAGTGGGGTTTTGGTAATAATTTGCCCACTAGTGAGTACAAAACCATTAATTGCAGTGCCACTACTGGCCGATGGGAAGGCTGATAACCTTTCCCCAATGGTTTGACCTACATTAGCGGTTATTTGAGCAGCCGCACAAAATTCCCGCAGCTTGTACATTGCTTGCACTACTCCGGCTGTACTTTTATTTGTGGTAACTGTACCTGTTAAGGCTGAAAGTCTAATTAATAAGCCGGCTGTATTATCAACGATTAAAAGGTTAGATAAACCTGATGCTGTTTCTAGTTGCTGGAAAGTTAAATCTGTAATTTCAGCCATGAGACGATTATTTATTAACTCATGACTCATTGATAATTCAGCATTGAAAATATCTGCAATCTTCCACTTTTATGTAGAAGTGGAATATTCACTGAGGACGCGGAAGCATTACCAGTATTAGGATTGGGCAAATATTTACTAATAGTACTTATCTACAAAATTCCGCTTTTACCAGTTTTTCAGGTAAAAGCGGAATATTCAAAATCTAGTTGTTATATGCCTAAAAATAACAGAAGCGGAAAAGCCGCAGTTATATCTGATAGTGATTTTGTAAAAATCCGTAAACAAGTCCGGACGGAAAAATATAAATTACTTTTGGATCTAGCTTGGTACACCGGGGAGAGGTGGGGGGCGTTGATTCAGCTAAAAATCAGCGATGTTTATGACGAGAAAGGCCGCCCCAAAGATACGCTCATTTTTCAGGGAATCATTAGGAAGCATCGCCCAGACGGGACAGCTGACACGATAGAAATTCCCGTTCATGAAAATCTTAGAGATTCGCTTTCCAGGTTCAAGCCAGGAGAGTCAATTTGGTTATTTCCTTCGCGGTGTGGTACTAAGGCGATTACTTGGCGAAATGCCTATGACATCTTGAAGCGAGCAACAGAACGGGCCGGAATGGGTGTTAAGGGAATCTCAACGCATACTACCCGCCGGAGTCTAGTAAACCGGCTGCGAAAAAACGGAACGGCTAAATCTGTGATTCGCAAGATTACCGGACATCGGGACGAAAAAGGGCTTGACCCTTACATAGATATTGACATTGATGAAGTGAGGGGAGCAATAGCAACTTTATGAATCCAGTCTTTTTACAAATTGAAAATTTTTACCAACGGCTGCAAGCTGGGGATTTTGACAACCCCTTAAGCCTGGCTCAAGAACTTGAGAAACTGGCGGATCTGGCTTGGAATGAAATTGACGAGTTATACCAGCCATCGCTTAGGATTGAGCCTTAACTTATTGTTGATTGTTATGTACGCGTACTAACTAGCGCGATCGCAATTTGAGTTGCACCTTACTCAAGAATTTTTGCGATCGCGTTTTTTATGGGCATTGGGCATTGGGGATTGGGGACTGGGGAAAAAGGTCACTCACGCTGCTGACGAATCAACTGCTTAATCTCATCTGGTGATTGTCCATCACTGATTGCAGCTTCTACTTGAGCGCAGCGATTTTGGGCCAAGTGCGATCGCGTATTCCCGCCGGATATGTGAATATGGTGAATCTTCCCGCATTGCTTGAAGCAGTAGCGATAGTAAGAATTAGCTTTACGCTTGGAAGGAGAGTAGCTTTCTACCCATTGGACGTGTTCTGGAACAGCATTTTTAGTATCACGTTCCAGAACATGAGGTTGGCGATCGCCCCTCATTGTTTCCAAGTATTCAACTATAGGGAGAGTTATCGCTGTATCTTGTTCCAGAACAGTCGGGTTATGTTCTGGAACAGCATCCCAGGCTGGATCATATACAGGTGGCGGCGCTGGGGAAGTAATAGAAGCCAAGTCAAAAAGTGTTAACTGCTCAGTCATAATTCACCCCGGCGACGAAAGGGGACTACCTGGTGAGAGACTTGCTCAGATAATTCTTTCAATGCAGCTGACCAAGCCAGGGCAAACTCAATCGGCATTTCTTGGAAATCAGCTTCATCAATGAAACGCCGACGTATCCAGTTTTTAAAAATCTCAACTTGCTGATGGTCGAATAAAAATTGTGAATCTGTCATAATTTAAAATCCAATGAGAGTAGTAGTTGCACCGCGTTGCAGCTATTTTTTTATGGGTAATCTTTGGAAATGTTCTTTGGTAATAAGTTGCTCAAGATGTCTAAAAAATTAGTTTTATCTGGAAATGTGAAGTACCAACCTTCACGCAAACATTTAATTAACCAACCTTGAGGATTGGAAATAATTGGTTGACCATTACCCCGTTTTTCAAATCCACCGGACTTGATGAAGTGTTTGAGGGATAATTCAATTTCTTCAATTTCGTAATAAAAGAGTTCTTGAGTACCTGATGTTTGGGGATGGTAATAAACCCCATAGTCAGCACAAAGCTTGAGAATGTCATAACGTCTTTCTAATTCTTCGTACTGCTGGCTTGACCATTGCTCTAAATTGGCTTTGATTTCAGCAATGGAAAGGTTAACAGGTAATTTCTTAATAGGTGACTGATAACCGTACTGTTCACAGAGTTTGACAACATCAAGTATCTTGCGTAACTCATCACGTTCGCTCTCAGATATCTTAGGAATATAAGTGTTGTTGTTGTTTACCCCGTCCCTTGCTAACTGGTCATTTGAGGTATCTAAATCGCAAGAGTAGTTGCGGTTTTGCAAGTGATTTTGCGAATTTTTTTTACGTGGTTTTAACCAGTTAAAAGGTCTTAAAAGTATCCGGTATGCTGTGCTACTGAACTCTTTGATGATTTGAATGATGCGCTTATTAACTAGCCATTGAAATTTCTTTTTCATCCACCAACGTGCAAATTTATTCCCTCGGTGTTTGTTGGTGAATTCTTCAAAGTCTTTGAGGTCAATTTCTATTTGTGTGCCTATCTTTCCCTGAATTGCTATCCATTCCCACAATGCTTGTGTCAGAGGAATGGTATTATGTTCGAGGAAAAATGCCAGTTCTTTTTCTGTCCTGGGTGACAGTTTTTGTGATGGGTTTAATGTCATAATTAAGTTAGCAATCTGTTGTTAAGCCTTCTAGTTGCTGGTAACTTCTAGTAGGCTTATTATTTTTTTAAGTGTTCAAAATCAGGTTATTAGCTGTTACTAATATCTGAGCGTTGAAGTTTGATTTTTGTGGCTATTTCTTTGATGTCAGCTAAGATGTTCGGATTTTCTTTGAATAAGTTTGGCAATTGATACAAGACATATCCGGTAATGGTCATTGCTTCACTAGCCATCAATTCGGGGTCAACAGTGCGGAGATAATCTGTAAATACATACAATTCGGAAATAGCGAACTGTTTAGCCTGATTTAGCCTGGCAATAGCTGCATCAATTTCTGGTGATGGTTGGTTAGTCATTAGTCGTTGGTCATTGGCGATCGCAATTTTGAATAAGCCACCCAGGAGTTTAGGTCACAGGTGGCTTTTTGGTTTTTAGAATTTAATCATTGATGTCGTTAGGAACTCCTGTTGTGTCAATACCTAAAGATTTGCACATCGTTTTCATGGAGACTTTGTACAAGCGACATAGCGCTACAACATTTTCAACGCTTGGCATGGCTTTCCCTGATTCCCAGTCAGCCTGCCTACGTTCAGATACTCCAATCAGTTGCTTTACTTCAGGTCGTGTTAAACCTGCTTGTTCTCTTAGTAGCCTCAAGGGAGACTTATCCTGTTTTGCGTGATTTTCTTCTATCATACAAGACGAATGGTTCATGAAGGATACGTCTTGACAGCGCCAACTAACAGGACGTATCATTCATGTTGAACGACATAAAAAGACCAGCCAGATTGAACTGGCCCGGCTAAAGGCAGTATTTGGCTGGTCTGTTGCTAGTTTCTCACCCAGACGGTGAAGACCAAGTAAACCTAGCTCCCCCATGCCTAAACTTTGCATGGCCAATTCAGGAGCAAGCACCCGCGCTACTTGGCATAGTTCCCCGGCGCGGAAACACCCTCAAAACCCTAGATGATGTTTTTAACTAGCGCCACAGCTACACACGGCGCTGCAAACCTTGCTGTCTCGCAATGGAGGTATAAATTTAGACGCTAATCTCTCACTCTACTTACTGTAGTATGTACTAAACCATGATTCGCCAGGGAATCCTGGCGCTTTCCTCCATTCTTGGAGTTCAAGTTTCTATAGGTTAAACAACGTAAATTCTGGGAAAAAACACCAGCGCAGAGGCGTGAAACTTGCGCTGGCATTTTTTGAAAAATGGGAAATTAAATTATGACTTACCGCGCTGATTTAAGACCGTGGGCTATTTTCAGATGTCGTATCACTGGTAATCTCTGCGTTGCTCGTTTTCGCTCGCGTGGCGATGCCTATGCTTATATGAGCATTCTGCGCGCCAATAATCCCGGCGCAATTTACGAAGTGGTTTTTGATAAGCAACCGGCTGAAGTTCAAAGTTAGGAATTTTGCGATCGCACTTGGGAGAGTTTAGAAGTGCGATCGCATCGGTTCCGAATATCTACCACTGTAAAAAATATCACACACTTATGCAAGTTAAAACCATCAGTTACAAACGGGTTTTAAACCTGGGTAATTACGAAAATAAACACCTAGAACTACTGGCTGAAGTTCATGAGGGGGATAATGTTGACGCTGAAATATCTCACCTAATGGAAACAGTTGAGCGCAAAATTAGGGAGCAAGCTGACTTAGAAATTGAAGCCAAAGACCTCAGAAGAGAAATTAGACAGCTTCAAAAGGAACTAGAACAACTCAAAGCTGAAAAGGACAAGCTGACTGGGGTAGAAATAGAACCCAGCATAGACGATATCCCTTTTAAGGCTGGGGACACACCCAAAACTAGCGGTGATGTCCCCGACGGATTTTAGTCAAAATTTTGAAGTTTTGAAGTGCGATCGCGCAGCTTTAGAGGAGACGCGATCGCAATAACTTGGAACCTATAGCCACATAGATTTATGCAAATCATATCAGTCAAAAGCGTGTTCACTTGCAAAACTCCCAGCGCTGGCTGGATAAATTTAGCCCAAATCCGCCAAGTCCTTGATGATCAGGATGAAGGAATCATTATTGTCACTTGGGTGTGTGGCGACACCCAAGTTTTTTACAACGAAAACGCCGCGGCTATCATCGCCGCCCTGGATGAAGCACAACAGCGTTGTAAATGCCAATCAAATGAGAAGTCATGAACCAAGCAGCCATTAGTCGAGGCAAAGAAATTATCAAAGATGCCATTCGCCAAGCTCAACCGGGAGAAGTGGCGAGAATCGCGGTTGCAGATGAAGCAAATTTAGCTGTATTTCAGCAAGGATTGCGCCAATTTGATATACAAAGAATGCTTGTACAAAAAAGCGTAACGGTTGAATTTTATATTCCTCAGCCAGCAGTTGAGCAAGCTAAAAATCAGATGTTGGCAGTTATTAGAACTGCCGAAAGTGATATTCAGCAAATTATTTTTCCTTATCTGGATGAAGACTATGCTGATGCAGAAATAGCGTTAGCATCTCCTGAAGTTCAAACAGCACTAAATCGCCGCAATATTACTGCTTCATTGCGTCGTGTATCTCACCAAGGTGAAATAATTATTGCCACCTATGAACAAGTTAGAAATGGTGAATTAGATAACTATTTACGCAAACTTAGGCTTTATGAAAAATAACGAATAACCCGCCTGATGAGGCTACCTGACACAGTAGCCGAAACTCTGGCATCAGCCAGAGTCGCGGATTGTGTCCAAAGCAATTCGCCATTTGGTAAGAGAAAGTGCGGTGTTCAATGAGAATCGCGCTACACAATTGCGGCGTTACTAGATTCATGCACAGCCTTTCTCTCATCAATTCCCCGAATGCGTTTACTCCTGAATCGCGCCCCTTTTATGTGGGGCGTTAGGGTGATTCGTGCGCTCTTTAGTTCGGGTTATTTAAAGGATGCCAGTCCTATACCTTCACCTTGATGCAACACAGAACCATGACAACAGAATTAACAATTTTGGGAATTGATGTTAGTAAATCAAGCATAACTTGTCATATTTTAACACAATACCCAAATGGCGGATTGCAAGGCTATTGGAGTAAAACAAGAAATAAAGCATCAAGTTTATATCCTGTTTTTTACTCCAATCCTGATACTAAAAGAAAGCAAAAATCAGCGTTTGACTTTGCTAATTACTTAACAGAAACTAAGCCAGACTATGCAATCCTAGAACCAACTGGAAACCACTATTCCCGGTTATGGGCATCTATTCTAAAAAAGTTAGAAATTAAGATTTTGTGGGTGGGACACGTTGAACTACGGCGTTACCGAGGTGGTAAAAATCTCCCCAACAAATCGGATGCTGCCGATGCCTTGGCAATGGCCGCCTACGGTCACGATCCAGATCATCGGCTGGAGACTGGAGAAATCAACATGAGATATTTTCTCATGCATCGCCCAGAACCCATTGATGAACTGCGCGACCTCTGCCAGCAGCTTGAACATCTCAACCGTGTGCAATCGCCAATTGCTAATTACAGCAGACAGCTATTGTCTTGGCAGTTCCCCGAAATTGCTCATAGTAAAAGCATTTCTAACAAACCAGGTTTATTACCACCGCTTTGGGGATGGTTAGCTAATCGCAAAACTGAAATCTCCCCGGCTGGCAAAACTCGGCTCGACAATCTCTATAAAAAATCCATTGCCTGTGAGTATGGAATTGAGATTGATCCAATTCTGGAATTGCATTCTGATTGGATGTGCGACATCTCACTTTACGAGCAGCGCTTAGAAGCTAGAATACGTGAAATCTTGACTGAGCAAGCCTTCAAGCCTTACATGAGCGTGTTTGATAAGTTTGGTTTTGGCCTCAGAGTGCGATCGCGTCTGTTAACCAGGATTTATCCATTCGAGTCATTTTTAGGGGTCAATGGTAAACCGGTGATTGAGTATGAGGTAAGAGAAGTCAAAAAAACTGAACGCGATCGCAAAAATGGAAAAACTACCGTCAAGCGGTTAGCAGGCGATACCAAACGAATCAAACGCAACCGCAGCCGCGACATTTTTAAAATGCGGCTAGGAATGGGTACGGTTTTAGAACAGTCTGGGGATGGACTGGTAGAAAAAGCTAGCGGTTCCGCATTGTGCAGAATTAGTCTATGGCAATATGTCCTGACTGGCGTGGAAACTGGCAGGTTACCAGAAAACGCAATCACCAAAGAATTGATTAATTACCGCGACTCACTCAAAGCCAACGTCAGCGAACAAGGCGAGAAGTTGCTTGCTGGTAAACATATTCAGGGAAAGCTGATGAGTAAAGTAGTAAATTTGTTATTCCTAGAATTATGTAAAATGCCCGTGACCTGATGTTTTAACCCTTCAGTTGTGTGAAGGGTTTTAAATTCTAAAACTTTCAGTTACCCTGAATCTAGATTTAGGACATGGATTAACAATCGAAGCCTATAGTCGCTTAATTGAGAATACCCGTGCTAGTGTGGAAGCACATAATACGCTTTTATCTAATCTGGAAGAATCGCGTAAGACAATAACCCAGATGGACAAAGAACTCGCAGAAATGTCTCAAAGGATGCTGGGTGGAATTGCAGCAGTCTATGGTAAAAACAGCATGGAATATTCCAAAGCTGGCGGTTCTAATCGCAAGCGTGGTAGTCAAAAATTGACTTCGCCAGTTCCTCCAGTTGTAGAGGTTCCCGCTACTCAACCCGTCCCAACTGCAATTTTACCGGAGTCAACTAACGGGCGAGTCAAGCATTAGTATTGAATTTTTACATTATAAAGCGATCGCCTGTTGCGAAAGTGCGATCGCTTGATTCATCGAATAACTACCAAACAATAGTAACCAAACCCGATGCAGTGATGTTTTGGTCGCACGTCAATATTTTAATATTTGGTATTTGACTCAAAATACAATAAACAATTCAGTTGTAAATTTCTCTCCGATGTCCAACTCGATCAATAAAAATAGTTTTTTTCTCAGAGTCAAACTCGTAAATAACTCTATAATCTCCAATTCTCAGTTTATAAAAACCAGATAAGTCAGCCGTGAGGGGTTGCGGTGTAATCTGGTCGAAATTTTCAGCCAGCCAATTAATCTTGTTAACTATTCTTTCACAGACAGCTTTTGTCAACTTTTCTAAGTCAGCTAGGGCTTCCGGTTCATACTCAACTAAGTAAGTCATTCGTTCCCTAAACCCAGTCTTTGCATAACCTCTGCTGCGGGAATAGTCTTAGAACCTGTTTCTCTGCGCTGCTGAATTGCTAATAGTTCTTGCTTAAAATTTTCCTTGACTGTTTGATTTTCATCTGGGTCTGTAAGCAGTTCTTCTATGGTCTCCCTAACAGTTTCTCGAATGAGGACTTTAAGCTCATCAATAGTGAGATCCTTAACTTGCATAGTAGTTAGTTCATAAAAAGCTTATTTAATAATTTTAGTCTATGCGTAATAATTGGCGAACAGTTTTTAACCTATAGGTTAAATATTGATGAGAACAGGGGTTACGCAAACATAAGGTAACTCCGTCATTACCAGCGATAGCGTAAAGCCTCTCGAAGAGAAGACTTCGCCAACGGCATAGCTTCGCTTAACGCGTAGCGTCTCATTCGCGCTAGCGTTGCGTAACAAAGAGAAGTAATTTCCCCTGACGCTGGGATTGCTTCCCTACACTTTGTTTCGGTCGCAATGACATTATTCACGAAAATATTTACTAACACTGCTGTAACCATCTTGAGTTACCTGTTCTTCTACGTAAGCTTGCATAGTGTCAGATAAGGAAATATTGATACCTTTCACAAGGGTGAATTTCTGAAACTACTTTTCTAATAGTATGGCAGTTTTTACGATTTTATTTTATGGAAACAGAAGACGGAATAAGCGATGATAAGAAATTAATTATTTCTTGTATTAATGGGCTTTGCTGTAATATTTTAGTTTCCTCATCATTTATATTTTCAAATATTCTGATATTTATTTTCTCATTATTGTCGAATACTGTTTCTAAAAATTCTTTAGGTTTACTTTGAGCCAACTGCCATTCTAAATCATTGAATTGGCGTTGTGCTATTTTTTCAATTAATGATTTATCTTGTAAAAATATAATTTCTAATTGGGGAATTGCCAGAAACACTTGATAAGGGATTCCAGATGATGCCTGATTTAGGGCATATTTAATTAAATCATGTCTTTCAAATATTTGAGATTCGTTATCTGTATCTGCATCTAAGACAAGAGCAACAGGTGTTTTCCGGGTAGCAAGAAGTGAACTAGCTAAAGAACGCGCTCTATAAGAACTTTCACCTGCTATAAATTTGATATTTTGAGTTAGATTTTGCGGTAGTAATCTCTCTAAAATTTCTATATCTCTGCCACCTTCTGTAATTATATATGCTAGTGTCATGAAAAACTCTCCGTTGTAATGTCGTAATTAGGGATACAATTCTGAACACAAAAACGATATTTTTTGACTAAAAATTTACATATACATTTATTTATTAGTGAATATTCAATTTCTTGCCCTCCCCACAATAAAATAGTTTGAGGTGCTACAAATCCAGTTAATGTTACTGCTGCTTCTGTAAATCCGCTGCGGCTAAACACGCTACCAATAGCTGCTGCTGGCCTTCGTAATAATTGATTTCGTAGCTTGGCTATAGGTTCAATATTAACTTCTTTAATTTCATCCTTACATTCAATTAAACAGGCGAGGCTGTCTGTATATACCACTCCGTCAATTTGTTCTACTATTGTATCTTGAATTTTTACACTATAAGGCCAAGCCACCTCCGCACCATCAAGTTGGAAGGCGCGTAAAATTAAATATTCTAATGCTTTACCTTTATCCCAAAAATTTGAGGTATTCTTTGCTTTGATTTCTGCCCACAATATCATTAAATCATCCCAGTCATAGGTGATAATTTCTGCTTGATATTCTGCATCTGTAGTCATGATTGCAATTGAGGTGTAATAAGCTGTTAAATATTTAACTCATATTACATTCTTACCATAGCAATCCTATTTGATTTCTAAAAGTAGCCAAATCTCAGATCCCCGACTTCTCCAAGAAGTCGGGGATCTTGTTATTCACGAATGATTTAGGACGGCTACAATTTAGGGAGTAACGCTACTTATAATAAAACACTCTCTTGTAGGTTGGGTTTCACTTCGTTCAACCCAACAGTGACAATGTTTTTAGATGTTGGGTTTCGTTCCTCAACTGAAGAAATAAAGAATACTTCCTACAGCAGCACCTACTACACCACCAATCGCAGCTCCGACTGGCCCACCTACAGTAGCTCCAACTCCTGCACCAGCAATGGCTAAAGCTGGAATTACTTCTAGAAGCTTTTTCTTAATTAATTCTTTTTGTATACCTGTGAAATCAAAATCATTAACATTAAATCCATCATTGGAATCTTCTTTATCTTCATTTTCCAATTCATTCTGACTTTTAGAATTATAAAAAGTCCAGTTTGGCTCTCTATTTTTTATATTAAATTGGGATTTATTGATTCTATGAGCAGTTGCTATCATAAAAGGAATAGCACCTCTTTCAGACATTCTTATAAATATTTGTGTATAAAGTTCTTCTAGCCATCTTTTGCCATCTGGTGTTGTTTGGCTTTTATTATCTACAGCAACTGAGGGAATTTTATTTGCAATTTCATTACCTGTATATTTTGCGATTTCGTCTCTAATACGTTTAGTTCTTTCTTCTAATTCTTCTAAATAATCGTCAGCTTTATTAGCACGAGTGAAAACAATTACAGAATGTTCCCATAGTTTCGGTGTAAATGCTTCTGAAATAATTTGTATACCTTTCTTTTCATCCTCACCAACTCTTGAGTCATCCAGACGAGTTACAAACCAAAGTAAATCTATTTGCTTAACTTGTTTTTGAATCAGTTCTATATACTTTTGGTTATTACCTTTCTCTGGTATATCATCGCACAATCCAGGCGTGTCAATTATTGAACATTTAACACCATTTATTTCATGCAAATATTCATGAACTTCCATTGTTGTAGCATCATATTTGCCGACATTAGCAATTTCTTTGCCTAGTAACGAATTAACAGTACTAGATTTACCAACACCAGTTTTTCCTAGTAAAAGAAATACGAATTTTTTATCTTCAGATAGCTGTAATTTATCAATCAATAAACTTAACAGTTCTCCAAAAGAAGAAGATATAGATTCTTTGCTAGCTGCCAAATTCTTTGTAATTTCGTCAACTAGCTTTTTAGTTGTCTCATTGAGCATACAATTATTCCTATGAATTAATAATAGATATATTAATTCATGAAAATATGAAAAATCACCGCAAAAACACGCATAAAAACGATTTTTATATGCGTGCATCTGCGGTTAATTATTCCAACCGAAATCTTAATGCACTAATTCAATCGCTCTCTTCGTCAACGCCTCCGCAGTCAACCCATTAAACGCCATCAACTCACCAGCACTCGCGGTAGTTTCTCCACGCTTCCAAGCAAAAGTATCACGCTTAGAATTACTCCGCAACATAATTGGTTCTAGCATTGCCGGCGCACCACCAGTAACACCAATTAACGCATCGCCATCAAATAATTCCGCAAATTTGGCATCATCTAAGAAACCACCATCAGGTTCCGAACAAGTATTCCATGCTGTATCATCAGGACGATACAAACGGCGGGGATTAATAACAGAAACTATCTTCGCACCAATACCTTCAGTTTCTAAAAATGCTGCTGCTTCAAATACTGGCATTAATGTCATATCACCAATGACAGCAAACACAACTTGCTTATCGCCTGGAACTTCATGCAATACTACTGCACCGTCGCGTAAACCTTGACGAGTTTGTTCTAAAGTGGTGCGAATTGGTAATGGTGATTTACTTGCAGTAATCACAATTCCTTTATTTTTAGTTTGCAATGCCCAGTCATAACAAGCTTGAATACTGTTAGCATCCGGGGGGAATAATGGGAATACATTGCCAGTTCGCATTAAGGAAGCAAAATAAGCTTCAATTTCAGGACGTTGGTGTGTCCAACCATTACGTCCTTGCTCTAATGCACCGGCAGTAAATAATGTAATTGTTGAGGGAGTTTGGCGGCGCAATTCTGCCATTGCTTGGGTGACAGTTTGCCAAATTGGTAATCCGTTGATGGCAAAAGATTCATAGGAACACCACAATGTTCTGGCACCCATTAATGACAAACCAGCAGCTAAACCTGCACAAGCATCTTCACTCAATGGTTCATAAACTTGTCCGTTGGGTGCTTGATTATATAAGTCGTCTGTTGTGGGGTGAATAATCTTTAATGCTTGGTTAATATTGGCAATTCCCGATGCTTCGTTACCATCAGCGTTAGTTACTAAGAAATTGGGGTCTTTTTTACCAACAATTCCTACTAATCTTCCCATTGCAGTTGTCGAAACTTTGGGTTCACCACCTACCGCATATTCTTCTAAAGGTAATTCGCCTAAATCTGGTAATGGTAATTCAAATTCTGTTACTACTGTTTTAGCAGCTGGGCCACCACCAGCACGTTCGGCGTTTGTCCGCACGATTTCCCAAGCTTCCGCAGTTAAAGCACGTTCTTTTAAAGCGCTGACAATATGGGGAGCATCTAACGTATCTTTAGGATAAAGGTTGTGAGATTTTGCACCTCTAGCGTGAACTCCCGCACCTTTGAGTTGTTTAATAATGAAGACGGTTAGCTTACCACTCAAAGCAGAACGTGCTGCTTTATCGACTCCCAAAAGTACAGCTTTGGTGAAGGCTAGACGCTGCTCAAAGGAGAAAGCGGTACTATCAACATAATCGCCAGCTTGGTTTTGGTCGTCAAATTCTTTAGCATCGACTAACACAACTTCGGCAAAACCGTTACCTTGCCAGTATGCTGTCATCTGTTCGTTGGTTTTCAGGGAAACCATACTGTGATGTTCTTGGCTGTAACCGTTCCACACCAGCACTGGTAAGAAATTGGTAACGCTGGGGTAAGCAGTGTTAAAGTGAGCCATTGAACTCATGATATAAGGTTCGCCTAACCCACCATCCCCCAGGGTGAAGGGGAATAATTTATCTTTATGTAGCAGTGCGGCGGACATAGCGAAGTGTTGCCCTTGTCCTAATGGCCCCGCTGGTGCGAGAATACCGGGTATGTAACCAGAAAGATGCCCTAAGAGTCCATGCTTTTCGCGGAAGCGATCGCGCAATTGTTGGACAGTCAAAATACCCATATCCTCTAAAGAGCGATCGAGGAACATGGCACTATAAAATCCAGGGGCGTGGTGACCGACTTCCGTAATAATGTTTTTGTACCCTAACATGACCAGAGCCGCGTAAGCTTCCGCTTGGCTAGCAAATCCACCAGGGTGACCAGAAGCTTTACTACCTGTGATTTGTAGCGTCAGGTAACGTAGAGCATCGGCAGCCAGTAAAGTTTGATATACCGCTACTGGATCATTCGGATCTGCGATCGCTACTTTGCCTGATTCTATAGCAGGGTTGGCACCATAGGTTTCAAAACCTGGTAATGCTTCGCCAAAATATTGAATTCCTTCGCAAAAATTAGGAAGCGCTGAAGATGCCTTAGGCGTGGTTGCTGTCATGCTGAATACCTTAAGAGGATGAGGAGAAACTGGAGATGCTCGTCCAAATTAACAAAAATTTTACAACTTCCAGGTTGTAACAGTTTATTGCACTTTCGCAACACAAAGATAAGCAGCTTCTATGAGTCATTCCAAAAAATTTAATGTTTTTCTTTGTGCTTCATTGGCAAAACAGAAATAAACCACAAAACCAAGCCTATGAAACTACCCAACGGCCCGAAATCTCCAGCGTTTGTCCAGATGCTTCAGTGGATTTTCCAACCCATGCCGTTTATGGCAGCTTGTGCCGAACGCTATGGCGATATCTTCACTATGCAATTAAATCCGCCTGTGGTGTTTGTGAGTAACCCCGAGGCGCTACAGCAAATTTTAACCAGTGATACCAAGGAATTTGCAGCCCCCAGCGATTGGAATAAAGTTTTTGAACCAATGCTAGGGAAAAATTCTGTAATTACAGTCAGTGGGGAAGTACATCGCCGTCAACGCCAGTTATTAATGCCGCCGTTTCACGGTGATAGAATGCGTACTTACGGCCAAGTAATTAACGATGTCACAGCGCAAGTAATTAGCCAATGGGAAATAGGCAAAACCTTCTGTGCTAGGTCAGCGATGCAAATCATTACCATGCGGGTGATTATGCAAGCTGTATTTGGATTATACGAAGGGCCACGCGCCCAAGAGTTAGAGCAAGTTTTAGCAACAATGCTCAACGAAAACTCTCCCTTAAGGGTGGTTGAACTTTATTTTCCTGCCCTGCGTCTAGATTTTGGCCCCCGCAGTTCTTGGGGAAGATTCCTCCGCCGCAGACAGCGCGTTCATCAACTCCTCAATGAAGAAATTCAGGAACGGCGGGAAAATCCCGACCCATCGCGCACAGATATTCTCAGCTTACTCATGGCGGCCCGTGATGAAGCAGGGGAAGCCATGACTGACGAAGAAATACGCGATGAATTAATGACGCTGTTAACAGCAGGACATGAAACCACAGCCACAGCCCTAACTTGGGCATTGTACTGGATTCATAAATTACCATCAGTCCAGCAAAAACTAGTACAAGAAATCGATAGCTTGGGTGAGAACTCAGACCCCAGTAGCGTTTTTAAATCCCCATATCTCAACGCTGTCTGCTGCGAAGCCTTGCGGATTTATCCAGTGGGGATGCTGACTTTTCCACGTGTAGTTAAAACACCCGTATCTTTATGTGGTCATGATTTAGAACCCGGCACAATCGTACTAGGTTCCATTTATCTCACCCATCAACGCGAAGATTTATACCCACAACATCAAGAATTTAAACCAGAACGCTTTTTAGAACGTCAATTTTCACCTTACGAATTTTTGCCTTTTGGTGGCGGTGCAAGACGCTGTATAGGTATGGCATTTGCCCAATTTGAAATGAAAGTAATACTAGCAAAAATTCTCTCAAGTTGGGATTTGGCATTAGTTGATCAGAATCTTGAGATTCTTCCAAAGCGTCGTGGTTTAGTTACAGGGCCAAATCGCAGCATTCAATTAATAGCAAAAAAACAGCATCAGCTACCATCTCGGACTTTAGAATCAAGTAGCATTTAAAAGATGAAATTATACCAGTCTCTGCCAAAGTCTTGTTGACAGGTGGGGGAAAGGTTAAGGGGAAAAGGGTAAAGGCTTGAAACACTTCCCCTTTGCCCTTTTCCCTTTTCCCAATCTACTTTAATATAGGCGATCGCACTGGCACAGCATTGCTGTGCCTTTAAAATATGTCGGGTTGCAATACTTGAGAAGCCAATACTTTACTTTAACCACCATTGTGTAAGCTTCTGCTGAAGATAGATCATCACCTCATGAAACTGTGCATTTTATACATGGAATTTTTGGAAGATTTAACAACATTTTAAACAAAACAAAATCTGTCTTTAGCAAGAAGTAAATTAACCTTGAATAAAAAGAAACTGAATAAGTCTGTTTAGTCCTTAAACATATTTGCAATGAAACCTGAAGTCTCTGTAATTATTCCCTCATATAATACTGAAAATTATATTTATCAGGCTATAGATTCAGCCTTAAACCAAACTCTAAAAAATCTTGAAATAATTGTGGTTGATGATGCCTCTACTGATGGGACATTAAATGTATTAAAAAAGTTTAATGATCCGCGATTAAAGATATTAGTCAACCCAAAAAATATTGGTGTAGCAGGTACGCGTAATCGCGCTTTAAAAGTAGCTAAAGGTCAATGGGTTGCTGTTCTTGATTCTGATGATTGGTATGCACCGGAGCGATTAGAAAGACTTTTACAGGTGGCATACTCAGAAGGCGCTGACATGGTTGCAGATGATTTATATTTTATAGAAGATGGACAAGACTACCCCTGGAGTACATTAATTAGTCAAAGTGGTGAGTCTATTAACCAAGTAAAATTAATCGAACCTGCCCTTTTTGTAGAAACAGATATGTATGGTCAACAGGGTTTACACCTTGGTCTGTCAAAACCTATATTTAAACGAGATTTTTTAATTAGTAATAATATTGAATACGATGAAAGACTAACCATAAATGAAGACTTTTGGCTAGCTTTGCAGTGTTTAGTATATAGGGCCAAATTTATATTGCTACCAGAACAATATTATTTTTATCGCTCTCGTTTAGGTTCCTTAGCGTCTTCAGTGTCTGCAGGAGTGAATAAAAACCTTGTAAATCTTGAACTAACTTGCCAGAAAATTCAAGATTTTATGAAACTAAAAGATATAATCAATTGCCATCCTAATTTAGCTCAAGCTTTATCTAAAAAACTTAAAATTAGCCAAAAACATTTAGATTATTATCGTGTTGTCACGGCTCTTAAAAAAAGGCAATACTTAAATTTTTTCAGGCAAATAACATCCAATCCATATTTCTTTATTCATCTTATTTTCAGGCTTCCAGGCATAATTAAGAGGAGAATTCAATATTATATTTTAGGTGATAAATCTACCTTTAGTCTGGCACATTTAAAATAAAAAAATTAGGCATGAAAATCAACGATATATTAATTAAAAATATTATCTCCATCGAACTCACGTTAAATGCGATCGCTAATCTCTATCTCCTTGCGATCAAAATTAGAGGGGTAGTTTTACAACCACCCCTCTAATCCCCTCATATTTAGAATTTACTTGCAGCACCCTTAGAGAAAAATATAATTACTCAGTAATATTAACCAAACTATCTACTTGAGAAGCAGCTAATGTTGGAGCTTGAAACAGACGTGAATATAGGCTAGATGGTTGTTGGCGAGCCACAACTGGTAGAACTTGACGTGCATGAGCAGCTAATTCTACTGTTTTCACATCATAAGTTTGAGTGATTAATTTGGGATAGAAACCAATTCCGATGATGGGAACTAAAAGACAAGCGGTGATAAACAGTTCGCGGGGTTTAACATCAGGAATGAAGTTATCTAAGTGTAACTCTTCGCTTTGCTTACCATAGAACACTTGACGCAACATCGACAGTAAGTAAATCGGAGTTAAAATTACACCTACTGCTGATAGCAGTACAACTACAACCTTAAAGCTAGAACTGTAAACATCGCTGCTAGCAATACCCAAGAACACCATCAATTCACCGACAAAGCCACTCATTCCAGGTAAAGCTAAAGAAGCCATTGAACCGGCTGTAAATAAAGCGAAGGTGCGGGGCATTACTTTACCCATACCGCCCATTTTATCCATCATCAAGGTGTGGGTACGTTCGTAAGTCACACCAGACAAGAAGAACAAGCTAGCAGCAATTAAACCGTGAGAAACCATCTGGAGAACAGCGCCGCTGATCCCAATTTCTGTATAGGAAGCAATCCCAATTAACACAAACCCCATGTGGGCAATTGAAGAGTAAGCCAACCGACGTTTGAGGTTTGTTTGAGCAAAGGCGCAACAAGCACCGTAAACAATATTTACTACACCCAAGATTGCCAACACTGGCGCAAAGGTAACATGGGCATTAGGTAACATTTCAATGTTGAAGCGGATTAGTGCATAACCACCCATCTTCAGCAACACACCAGCCAAAATCATGGAACCAGGTGCAGATGCTTCACCATGTGCATCAGGTAGCCAAGTATGTAGAGGAAAAATTGGCAGTTTCACGCCAAAGGCAATTAAGAAACCCGCGTAAACTAATAATTCCAAAGCTTGAGAATAATTCTTCATTCCCAGAGCCGCCATATCAAAGGTGACGGTGTCTCCAGAAAATGCCATTGCAAAACCAGCTACCAAGATAAATATTGATGCGGCAGCAGTGTAGAGAATAAACTTAGTAGCAGCGTAGCGGCGGTTTTGTCCACCCCAAATTGAAATCAGCAGGTACACAGGTACTAGCTCGATTTCCCACATTAAAAAGAACAATAATAAATCTTGGGCAACAAACACGCCAAGCTGGGCGCTGTACATTACCAGCATTAATCCATAAAATAAACGCGGCTTGTTGGTAACTTTCCAAGCCGCGAAGATTGCGAGGGTGTTAATTAAGCCGGTCAGTAACACTAAAGGCATTGATAAGCCATCAACTGCTACAGACCAATTCAAACCTAACTGTGGTACCCAAGAATATTTTTCTACTAGTTGGAAGCTTGAATTGTGGAAGTCGTAGTTATGCCAAAAGGCATAAATCATGAGTGCAAAGTCTGCTAGCGCTACTCCTAAACCATACCAGCGGACTGTTTTACCTTCTTTATCGGGGATAAAGGGGATGGCTATTGATGCCATCAAGGGTAAGAGAATTATGGCGGTTAGCCAAGGAACTTGAATAGGACTCATCACTTCTGACAATCGTTTTGCGTTTTTGCTTTTAATTACAGTATATGAACGAGCTTGTACTTTTGTAAACGTAATTTATCCCTATGATGGCAAATCTTTAGATTTTGATAGAGATAAATACTCATCGATTTTGCCGTCCACTATTCTAATTGTAAAGTTTTGCAACGTCAATGTGGGGTGAATGTTTCTATTTATTTGATTTAAATATTTATAGAGAATGTGAAAATTCAATAAAAAAGGCGGCTGTGCCACCCTTTTTGCTTAGATCCGTGATTATGTCAAAGGTGAGATATTTGGCTGTTATATATGGAGTGAACCTTGTAAAGTAGCCAAATAAAGAACTTGATAAGTATTAATTACTAAGGAGTGTGTACTCGCTTTATTATGAAGCTAGCCGATTCTTCTCTCCATAGTTTTTGATTCACAAGTCAAGGCGAATGATGAAGTGTACCAGAAGAAAGCAGAAGAACTAGGGGAACAGAGGAGAAAAGTTTTCAGTTTATATATAGATGCACGACGTAATGCACCCACTTTCGCAAGATTTAGATCCCTGACTTTTCCAAAAAAGTCGGGGATCTGGACACTGGACATCTGCTTTTGCTTCAGTAAGTCTTATTCCACCCTATACGTATTTCAGCAATCAAATATGAACCCTAATAGGTATTGCTGAGCTTACTTAAAAATCTGCGATTTTATTTCTTGCTCTATGGCATCGCTAATAATCTCCGTGCCCATAGCTGGTTTGTCAAGATTGACTCTCATAAAATTTGTTTTATCATTTGCTGTAAATTTTTTATCATTATCAGAGTCTTTAATAACTTTAATAAATAAAGCATTTTGACTGGGAACAATTACCCAATTCAGAATTTGAGTATTATTCGGGGTGATTTGGAGCAAATTTCGTCCTGATAAATCCGATAGATAACCAGCGATCGCATCTGCACCGTTGAGTTTTTTATCAGCGTTGGTATCTTGCTCTACGATTCTATATAACCAAAATCGCGTAGGTGTTTTACCTGGTATTTTGGTTTCCAAAAACTCGTAGCTATTAATCAGCGCTTTTTTATTCAATAACAGGTGGCTTTCTCCATCTTGTTTTTGATAAAAAATAAAATTATATAATTGGTTTTCTCTACCTGAAGAACGCGAAATACTATAATCGCTGTCTTTCTCTAAATATTCTCCGGGGAGAGTTACAGGAATCATCAGATAATCTGATTGCTCTTTAATAATTAAATCGCCATAGGTAATATTTTGTTGTGCCTTTTTTTCTTGAGTTGCATTGGCTTGTGTCTGCTCTATTCTTCTATTAGAAGTGGGCACACATGATGCCGCAAGTAAAGTTATAAATATTGCTGTAGTAATTTTCTTTTGAAAGCAATTAATACTCATTTAAATCTCCAAGCTAGATGTTTTGTTGTCTATTGTATTCCTAGCTGGAAATTATTCATAATTGGATGAAAATTGTAAGCCCTAAGTACCCAAATACAGGCTTTATTTATTAATTTAAGTGTCTTCTGAAAGAAGAATTTATAAGATTATGATTGGATTATTCTCAGGATAAATAAACTGTTATTCTTTTTTCTTTGTCTCTTTCTAGGACTTACGCCAAAGTCACGGAGTTACGTCATTACAAACATAGCGACGTAATCGCCTAAAATTATGGGATTGCTTCCCTACACTATGTTCCGGTCGCAATGACAAATTTTGTTTGCGTAAGTCCTGATAAAATCTGATCGCTATATTTATGTAGAATAAATCTACTTATAATATATATTTTTTTTAATTATATTTAAAACTCAAAAACCTGGTCACCAATGACCAGGTTCGCTCGAATTCACTGTTTTCAAATCGTTAACTTTAATAAGTAGGTGGAGAAATCAATAACTAAGGTGGACTTAACAACTAACAACTTCAGCACTTTTCGTTTTTCCGCTTTGGGATTTGGCTTTGCCTTTTGTTGAAAGACTTTACGCCACTTAACCATGAATATGCTGAAACTTGCTTGGGCTGCTGACAGGAGACACCAAGTCGTTTGCCCTTTGGGTTTGGTTGTTTGTTATCTGGTGTCTTATGAATATAAAGATATCACTCCTAGCATTAGGAGAAAACTGTTGTTTACTAAAGTTGATGTTTTGTTTAATTCTGCAATACAGATTGAAGGTTGTATACGAATAGGGTTGATATGTAGCGAATCTTTTCTGATTGAGGTATTAGAAACAGCAGGTGGGCAAAGGGAAAAGGTGAAAGGGGAAAGGGAAAGGGAAAATTTCCCCTTCTCTTGTTTCCAACTTCTGCAAGCTGAATATGGCTAAGACAGTCATGCTTGGGGCGATTGCAATCATAAGCTAATCATTGTTTCTGCTGGTAAAAGCCGCAAACCCTCTCCCTTGCTCCCTGCTCCCTGCCCCCCTGCAGTCTCAATGTGCTTACCCTTATATTAGGAAGGGTTTACCATTCCCACATAAGTTTACTTTCATCGAGATGATCGGTAACAATGCGCCCAATAGTATCGATTTCCGATATTTCTGCATCTGAAAGTTTTATCTCTCCAGCCACAGCGTTATCTTTTGCTTGTTGGGGATAACGCGCACCTGCGATCGCATTTGTTTGTGGTTGAGCAATTAACCAAGCTAGGGCTAATTGAGCCAGGGTAGCATTGTGTCTTTCTGCTATGGGACGTAGTTTATCTAAAGCTTGTTGGGCGCGTTCAAAGTTTTCACCTTGAAATAGCCTATTTTTAGCACGATTATCTGCAGGGTCAAATTGATGTCCCGGAGAAAATTTACCTGTTAATAATCCTTGGGCTAAAGGTGAATAAGCCAGAATAGAAATCTGATGTTCGACACAATAAGGCATTAACTCTTTTTCTACTGGTCGCCAAAATAGAGAATAGGGTGGTTGTAAACTATCAATTCTGCCATATTGAGTAGCTTGGGCTAATTGCTCGCGAGAAAAATTAGAAACTCCAATGGCGCGAATTTTTCCTTGCTCTTTCAGGAAATTAAGGGCATTCATTGTTTCCTCAATTGGGACTATTTCAGTATTAAAAGCACCAGATGGCCAATGAATTTGGTATAGGTCTATGTAGTCAGTTTTTAAATTTTCTAAAGACCGTTCGCAAGCTGCGATTACTTGGTCATACTTGAGATGGTTCGCAAAAACTTTTGTGGCGTACTCTACTTGCGATCGCACATCTGATAAAGCTTCAGCTACAATGCGTTCAGAGTGTCCATCACCATAGACCTCAGCCGTATCAATTGTGGTAATTCCAGCCTCAAATGCCGCTCGAATTGTTTTAATAGAGTCATCATCTTCAATACCCACCCACATTCTTTTACCAGCTTGCCAAGTACCCATTAAGATAGGTGTGATTTTGACATCTGATGTTCCGATAGTTCGCTTTTCCATAGTTCCTAATTCATATCCCTGGATAGTTTCATACTGTAACGGTATTAGCGTGCAATTAAATCAGAGTTAAAGTAGATATCCATGAATTTGACCACAACTTTTCATGCACTCAAAGAATGGGCAGTTGCTATTGATGCCCTAGAAAATGGCAACACTATTATGTTGCTTCGCAAAGGCGGTATCCATGAGCAAAATGGACTTTTTCAAGTTGCTCATCACCAGGTTTTACTCTACCCTACATTTGAGCATCAACAAACTTTTCTGCTTAAATCTGAGTATGCTAATCTTGTATGCCCAGTTACATCCGGCTGGCATCCGGAAACTGTTCGCATTGGTAGTTGGGCGGAAATTACCGATATTTTGCCTGTAAGGGACGAGTCAACTGTTAACAACTTGCTTCCCTTCCATATTTGGAACGAGCATTTTATTAGCGATCGCTTAAAATGGAAAGCCCGTCAGCCTTTGTATATTCTCTTGCTCCGGGTTTATAAACTCGCACAAGTACAGGAAATTCCTTATCTAACTCAATACGGTGGCTGCAAGTCTTGGATTGATTTAGCACAACCTATTAATATCCAAGCAGCAGAACCAGTTTTGCCTGAATCTCGCTATCAGCAGTTAGTAGGGGAAATTCGCACGATTGTGGGCGATAAATTGTATGTCCCATCTTTGTGATCCGCCGATTTTTAATTGCACTTCTGGCAAGTATCCTAGCTGCTCACTCCTCTATTCCTCAAGGCTGAATTGCAGATGTGGCAAGGATACAGCCAAGTAAAGTTATCTCGTAACTTTGAGCTTGCACAGCTTTAACATTAGCAAATATAAGTAATTCCGACTTGTGTAACTAGAAAAACAAATATGTGAACCATCACTTGTGACTTCAAATAGTAGCTCTTGCTACATACACTAGCAAAAACCGCAAGTAATATTAAAAAAACTTCACCCTGTATCAAGGAAGAGTATAGAACTTGGTTGGCTCTGTTATTTTTAGCCTACGGAAAAAGTCCGTTAGGGTAGCGGCTTGTGGGTAATTATCTGTTCTCAACCAATAGGAAATTCGCAGTTATTTCAAATAAGCAGAAAAATTATCCCAAAGGGTGATGTTGGTATTGACAAAAATCTGCAAATATGCAATATATGCTTAAAGCAAAGGAGTTTACCATGCAAGGACAAATGTGCTGGTTATCTAGTTTAGGTGCTGATGGGGAGAAAATTTTGCATTTGCAAGCTTCACCTAATCAGCCTTGGCGGCCATACAACGCTTGTAGGGAATATGCTGTTCCCGATTATAAAATACCAGGTGGTTCTAAAGGTTGGGCAACTTATCAAAAATTGCTAAAGGCTGGCTGGACTCTTGTACCAAGCGCTCGTGCCAATGAGTTTGTCAACAATTATTCAGATTCAATAATCCAAAATCAATAGTCCACAGTTATTCCAAAAGACTGTGGATTTAATTTATTAAACATCAAAAACCCATAGCGGAACCTTCTCCGCGAGGATCGGCTGCTCCCTCTAAAGCCTGATCTGCCGTTACTACAATCGCATTAGCATTACCCCAAGGAGTTCTTTCCTTGATGTTGTGTCCACGTCGGCGCAACTCTTGTAAAGTGACAGCATCCAAACCCCAAGGTTCTACTCGCAACTCATCGGGAAACCACTGGTGATGTATGCGTGGAGCAGAAACCGCTGCACCAGCATCCATGCCATATTCCAGTACGTTGAGGATAACTTGCAAGACTTGGGTGATGATCGTGCTACCACCAGGCGAACCTACAGCCATTCGTAACTGACCATTTTCGGTGACAATTGTAGGTGTCATGCTAGATAGCGGCGTTTTCCGAGGTGCGATCGCATTTGCTTCGTTACCAATTAAGCCAAAAGCATTAGGTACACCAGGTGCAGCAGCAAAATCATCCATCTCATTGTTCAGCACAATTCCTGTTCCAGGTGTCACAACACCTGCGCCAAAACCAAGGTTAATTGTAAATGTCAAACTAACGGCATTGTGCTGTGCATCTACAACTGTTAAATGACTAGTTTCCGGCGATTCCGACAATTTCGGATTTCGGATTTTAAATTTTGGATTACTTCGTGGCGTTAAACCTAATGGTAAAGCCTGACTAAACTGTTGTAGTGTTTTTTGGTCTACTGGTTTTACCTCTGTCGCAGGTTTAGCAACTTCCATGTTAATTTCTTGACGGCGTTTTTTAGCATAGGCGGTGCTAATGAGTTGCTGTACAGGGACTTTCACAAAATCAGGATCGCCTAAATATTGGGAACGATCTGCGTAAGCTATTTTCATCGCCTCTGCCATGAGATGTAAAGCATCGGGGTGATGCCAGCCCCAAGATTTGAAATTGCTGTCCCCAATGATGTTTAAAATCTGCAATAGGTGAACTCCTCCCGATGAAGGTGGTGGCATTGAGCAGATTTTAGCTTGACGAAAATTGCCACAAATCGGAGTCCGCCAAATCGGTTTGTAGGCTTGCAAGTCTGCCAAAGTAATTAAACCACCATTTTTGGCCATATCTGCGGCGATCGCTTGGGCAATATTACCTGTGTAAAAACTTTGGGGATTTTGGGCAATTGCTTCTAGAGTTTTGGCTAAGTCACGCTGCACTAACTTTTCCCCTGGCTGGTAATATTCACCATTGCGCGTAAAAATTTCTCGCGCTGCTGGGTTGCTAAGAATTACTTGCTTACGATTTGCCAGAGCGGGCAAAGAACGGTAAGTTAGCAAAGGACTCAGGATAAAGCCATCTTTGGCGAGTGCGATCGCAGGTTTTACCACCTCTCGCCAAGGCAGCTTACCATAACGGCGATGCACTTCATACATTCCTGCCACCGTTCCTGGTGTCGCTACTGCCAAATAACCGTTGACACTTGCATTTGGACGCACCTTACCTTGTGCATCTAAGTAAAGATTTCTCGTGGCTTTGATGGGTGCGCGTTCTCGAAAATCCAGCGCTTTTATTTCGCCAGTTTTTTGGGAATGCATCAGTAAAAATCCACCCCCACCAATTCCCGCAGAAAAAGGCTCAACCACAGAAATTGCAAAGGTTGTGGCGACTGCTGCATCAACGGCATTTCCACCTTTGCGTAACATCGAAATACCTGCATCACTGGCTAAGGGATGTGCTGATACTACCATCCCTTTTTTACTGCGTAGAGGTACAGTAAAGGCAGCTGATACAACTTGGCACTGAAGCAAAACACTCAGAGAAAAGATAGTAAATACAACGCGCTGCAATTTAGAATTACGCACTTTTATACGATTTTGTTTACTGTGATGCTTTGCAATTTCTCATAAAATGCCTGTATTGAAAAGTCTTTTTCATAATATTTTGTAGGATGCGTTACGCCGAAGGATCACGCATCCTACCATATTTATGATTTTTATAATTTTAATCCTAACTTATCCATAAAATTTAACATCTTTTGGATTTGATGTTGATCTCCCAAAGTTTGATAAATTCTATATGCATGACGGTAATAATAAATAGCTTCTTGAGAATGATGTAACCTATGTAGAGTATTTCCTAGAGTTAGAGATATTCTAGCTTCCTCTCGATGATTTTTCTGTTCTTGAGCCAGGATAAGAGCAGATTGTAAAAATCCCATTGCATGAGAAAATTGCGCTGCTGAATAATATATATAACCAATATTAAACAATAGCTTTTGCTGATTGCATTTAGCTCTAATATCTTGCAAAATTGTTACAGATTGCTGATAAGAGGCTAAAGCATGATCCTGTTTAACTAAATTATGCTGCGTAGCAGCTATTTTTGCTATAGCAGAGGTTTCGTTACATAGATTGCTACTTTGTCGGCTAATACTTAAAGATTCAATATTATATTCTCTTGCTTGCTCAACTAAATTCATTTGACTGCACAAATCACTTAAGCCGTGCAAAATTATACCGCGAACTCTGAACTCACCTAGTTCATCAGAAATATTTAGAGAAGTTGTAAAACAATCTATTGCTTGAGGATAATCATTCAGTCCTTTATATGCCTGTCCCAGAATGTTAAAACTAATCATCACTAGGCTTTGATTATCAATCGCTTTTGCCAACAAGAGTGATTTATTACAAAAATTAATTGCTTGCTGCCACTGTTGTAATTGTAGATGAATACTAGCAATATTTCCTAGTACATCTCCTATAGCTTTGATATCCTCCATTTCTTGAGCAATTAACAAAGCTTTCTGTTCATATCGGAGGGCGTTTTGATAATCACCTAGACATTGGTAAATATTTGCTAGAGAACCTAAAGCGCTTTTCTGGCAAATGTGTTGATTAATTTCATAACTAATAGCTAACTGATTTTTAAAATGCTCAATTGCTGTTTGAAACTGCTCTAAATTCTGGTAACTAGTTCCTAAACCAGATATCCCTGCTATTTGTAATACTCTATTGCCAGTCTCACAAGTAATTTTTACTAATTTTGTAAAATACTTAATGGAATCATGGTTTTGTCTCAGTTGAAGATAACAAGTACCTATATTGTACAGAGCTACTTCTTGCCAATCTTTAGCACCCATGCGCTGAGATAAGGCAAGAAGCAGCTTATGATACTCTAAAGCTTGTGCAAAATTGAATAGTTTTTCGTAAATAGCTGCTAACTGGCTTAAGCAAATTAGTTCTTCCTGTAACCCTTGGCTACGACGGCTAATTGACAGCCTCTCCAAGTAATAAGCAAGCCTCCTGCGGAGGAGGTGTGTGAGATGTTGTTCATCTTCTCCCAACATGTTGAGTATGAAGTATAGTTTTTAGCTTAGGTGAAATCTGACTGTGTAAATATCCAGCCAAGAGTGATTACAGTAATACGTAACATTTTACTGGTAGCATTTGATAAATAGATTTGGTAAAGATTTTCTATTTTTCATATAAACTTTAAATTTTCTTGCTAAAGCCTTTAATAGTACCTGTTGTATAAAGTATATATTCACACAGAAAATATTTCCAATTTTCGTATTTGTACCTAATTTTATTGGTTTCACCCAGTTAAATACCAGTTTTAAATCACACATTATCTATGACATGCAAAATCTATATAAGTTCCATTAAATGGCAACAAAGAACAAACTCATACTTTTATTATTGTAGTAATAAATTAGCAATTATCAACTTCATCTACTTAGTTTAGGGCAAACAGAAGTTTCTGTGACAATTAAAATTTTTTACTCGATGCTAAACTAGTTTCAGGCTAATCTGGGAAAAATACTTAACTAAAGATAAAAATCAACATTAGGTATGGTCAAAGCCTTTAAAAGCTCAGGTATATTGGTTAAAGCAAGGCTTTAAATTGTTTATCTTCTATACAACAGGCTGTGGTATGGCTAATCTTAGGCGCAGTCTTGACAAGATGCTTGATATTTTTGAACTTTCACCTAGATTTTTTCTTCCTACCCTGGGAGAGATGCAGAATCTAAAGGTTACTTTTTTTAATTAATTATCAATAATAAATACTACCTAGGATCAATTAACTTTTTACCTGGGATTAGCAAATCATTGAAGAGTTGCCTTGGGTGAAATAATCATTAATTTATCATGGTTAAAAATTAACCATTACTATTGCTGTTCAAGTGCGATCGCGTCTTTAAGCATAATTATTAACCTCAGTATTAGCTAAATTACTACTTAGCCAAAATTGCTCAAAATATTGAAAATAAATGGGTATTGGAGCGTATTCATAATGGATAGATTAAAGCAACTCAAATTAAAAATAAAGTTTTTATTTGGTTCTCTCTTCTATGCGAGTTATGCTCCCAAAGCGTTTTTGTACACTCGTAAACGTGATCAAATAGAGTGCGAGTTTATTCAGCCATCCACAGAACCAGGTTTTGATAAACCGGGAAAATTACTGCGCGCTGAAGGAACAGCTAGGGGCGCTAACTTCTATTTTGAAATGGCGGAGTTGGAAGTTTGTTTTCTCACGGAAGATTTAGTCAGAATTAACTGGAAACCAGGAATACCACCGATACCCTACGGAATCAAGCGCCATGAATGGCCAGAAGTAGAAACTAATTTGGAGCAGACAGAGACTAACTACTCTGTTTCCAGCCATGCGCTCAAAGTAATTGCTGAAATAGATGGTAACCTAAAATTTTGCGATCGCTCCGGGCAAATTATCCGCGCAGAACTACCACCCGAATGCAAAAGTGAAGGCTGGATTCATCAAGCACAACTGCGAACAGAAGAACGCATTTATGGCTTAGGGGAACGGGCTTCGACGCTGAATCTGCGCGCTGCTAAAGATGAACAGCAACAAAGTAAAACCTACCGGATGTGGAACTATGATGCGGCGGGGATGTATCCGCCTGGTTCAGATCCTATGTATCTCTGCATTCCGGTATATCTAGGGTTGCATTCTCTGGGTAGTTATCTAATTTTTTATGAAAATTCCTTTGATGCCAATTTTACCTTTGGGGAAACGGCGACGGCTGACTTTACAGGGGGAGCGCTGCGTTATTATTTTACCTCCGGTTCAATCACCCAGTTGTTAGAACGGTATACGGAATTAACCGGACGCGTGTCTTTACCTCCCCGTTGGGCTTTAGGTTATCACCAGTCAAAATGGGGATATCGCACAGAAGCCGCTGTCAGAGAAGAAGCCAAAGCATTTCAGGAACATAATTTACCTTTAAGTGCGATTCATCTAGATATTGACTGTCAAGTTGGATACCGAGCTTTCACCATCGACCCGGAACGGTTTCCGCAATTGGCGAGTTTCACTCAAGAACTAGGTGAGATAGGTGTGCAATTTATTGCTATTCTCAACCCAGGAATTAAGTACAGCCGCCACAGCAACCTCTTTTTAGAAGGTCAAATATTAGATGGGTTTTGTAAACTTCCGAATGGGAAGCTAGTAGTTGCGCCGGTGTGGCCTGGTTGGTGTGTATTTCCTGATTTTACCAACCCCAAGGTTCGCAGTTGGTGGAGTCGCCAGTATGCATATTTGCTAGATGTGGGTGTGGCAGGTTTTTGGCATGATATGAATGAACCTGCTGCTTTTATTATTTCAGGCGATCGCTCTTTGCCCAAAGTTACCCAACATTATATGGAAGGTAGAGGTGGCGACCACCGCGAAGCCCATAATATTTACGGATTCTTGCAAGCAGAAGCAGGTTATGAAAGTTTACGCCAGTTTCGCCCCGAAAAACGACCATTTATTGTTTCCCGTGCAGGTTGGGCGGGACTTCAACGCTATGCTTGGACTTGGACGGGCGATATTGAATCGAGTTGGGGCGCATTACGCCAAACCATCTCTACAGTTGTCGGTTTAGGGTTGTCTGGTATTCCTTACAGTGGCCCGGATATTGGCGGTTTTCAGGGAAATCCCGGCGCAGAACTATATTTACGTTGGTTCCAAATGTCCAGCTTCTTGACATTCTGTCGGACGCACTCTTCTAATAACGTAGAACACCGCACGCCTTGGACTTACGGCGAACCTTATCTGAGCATTATTCGCTCATTCTTGCAACTGCGCTATCGATTGCTGCCGTACTTTTATACTTTATCTTGGGAAGCAGCACAGAAAGGTTACCCACCCGTGCGTCCTGTATTGTGGGCTGCTAACGATGACAGCAGACTTTGGGATGTAGAAGACGCATTCTTATTAGGTGATGCTTTACTAGTTTGTCCCATTGTTGAAGATAAAGTGCGATCGCGGCAAGTGATTTTACCGCCAGGAAATTGGTATAGTTTTTGGGATGATAGCTGCTTCGTTGGTGGTCAAGAGGTAAATCTTCCCGCACCGTTAGAAACAATTCCCTTGTTAGTCAAAGCTGGAAGCATCCTACCAATGGAAGAAAATAAACAATTGATTCTCCACCTTTACCCACCTGAACAAGGAGAAACAGTTACTCAACTATATAGCGATGCTGGTGATGGTTACGGCGCATTGCGAATAGATAAATTGCAAATGGTGCGCTCAGAAAATGGTTTAGAAGTAACCTGGGAAGAAATAGGAGATTACCCTTTCCCCTACACCAGCCTAAAGTTACATTTGCACAGCATGAAACTGCAACAAGCTTGGGTGGATAATGTAGAAGTGACTTGTCAGGGTCAACAACTAGAGTGCGATCGCTTTATCAAAGTTCAGTTGAAAGTGCTGAGTATTGAGTGCTGAGTTGGAGAGACGCGATTAATCACGTCTGTACAAGAGTCATTACCAATCACCAATTACCCATTACCCATTACCAAATCCCCAATGTGGCACTTTGGCAACTACTTACAAAAATAACTGGATATATTGCATATATTACCAAGATGTTTTCACATATTATTCTAAAGACAGGTGGCGACCTGTTTTTTTATTGCCAAAAATTCGGCATTTTGGCAACTTTTAAAATTTTAGCTATGTTATTTTTAATTACATTGAGGATTGACCCAGGTTGCAACATCATAAATAGGAGCAAATAAACTTTATTGTTGTTTGCCCTTTAATAATCCTGACGACCTATTAAACTTATTTGTGTATTTTTCCAGAGTACAAGGTGTATTACCGCTTTCAAGCTATCTGGACGGGATAATACCCGTCTTTTATTATGTTTTGCAGCTAAATAAAAGTATGTAGCTTTGTATTATCAGCTTTTAATAAATTTGAACACATCCTATAGGAAGATGACCGATTAAAAATAGAAAGAGTACATTAGTTCGGGATGTTGTTATGCACTGGATTTATATAGAGGTTGGTGATGAGCCAAACCTTTTTTTTTATTTAAAATCAAAAAGCTTCCGGGGAAGTGTAAGTATCGCAACAAGTAAACATAACTATAGGAATCCGATTTGATTTTTGAAAAAGATTACGAGAAAATACGTAGGGGTTAATATGTCTAACAACAAACAATGATAAGCCAGCAGATACAAGCCACA
>NZ_JACJPX010000044.1 GCF_014696315.1 Calothrix membranacea FACHB-236 | reverse complement strand
AGTTTCTGTTTGGAATACGTTCGATATACATGGCTACAATTATTCCATTTTAATCCTCTCTCAAAAATTAAATAAATCTAAAATTACATGGGTACAAGCATGGAAGCCGAAAAGCCTGTATTGCTCTCAACACAAGCTTTTGAAGCCTATTTAGTACATTTGCACAGGGGGAAGTTCAGCTTAAATATCCTACTTTGAGTGAAGAATATCAGCAGCAACTTTTGCAAGCAAAGAAAATTTTAGAAAGCGAAGATTAATTGATTTTTTTAAGGTATTGGTGCGTTACGCTAACGCACTCTACATATATAACTTTATCAAGAAGATATATTTGGTAAGGCAGTCTAAATAAAAAAAGAATGCAATAAACGCAGAAGGGAACAATATTAAATGTACCCTTCCGAATAATTTATTTTGTTGCAAACAATATTTAACTTTGTATTAATTAATTTTTTTTGATGGTGCATTAGGTAATGTGCCTAACGCACCTTACTAATACAAGCTCTGAATGCAGACATTTTTTATTTCCTATTTACCAGTCAGCAATTCCTAATACCCAATTATTAATCAGTAATATCTATCTTTCAAATTGATATTCTGTCTAAGCCTATCCATCCGTTGATGGTTTCACGTTTGTTTGTACAAACAAGGCCTTCAGATTCGTGATGACGATCCACAATGGTCGGTAGCTCTTCTACAACATGTTCTGATAATAAGCAGGATTGATGTCCTAGAAATACTGGCATTTTTTGCCAACAATGTCGGCAGAACCAGTAGAGATCAGAACCAGTGATATGTAGCAGCAGCAAGTTAGAGCAGCAAGGACAGTAATTCATATTTGCAAGTCCTGCAATAAGCTGAACTAGAAAAATTCACTATCAACACTTTCAAGATAATTGTGAAATGTGAGGAACTTGTGAAGAAAGTTAAGTTATTCTTGTTTTTGTAATTTTTGTACATATTTCGCAATATATGAGTTGAAATGTTAATAATTGCTGCTCCAAACTAAAAAATGAGAACGCATTTTTGGATAGCAGTTTTTAGGTTTATGTAAAAACAAATTACTAATAAATGATCTTCACAAGATCCTCAAATTATCCTCGTATATAGATTAAGTGTAGGGCTGGGATCAAAATAAATAATACATTGCTCTTCAGTATCTCTATTTCTTTAAGGAACTTAAAATTATGCTAGAAATCTTGGATAATCAAGAAATATCTCGCTCAGTTTCCAAAGAACAAGCATTTGTATTGCCTTTGAATGAAGTAGGTATTGCAGACATTCCTTTAGTAGGAGGCAAAAATGCTTCTTTAGGGGAAATGATTCAGCAACTCCGGCGCAAAGGTGTAAAAGTTCCTACAGGGTTTGCTACCACTGCTTACGCATATAAATACTTTATTTCTGCGGCAGGTTTGGAAACAAAACTCAGAGAAATTTTTGCTGATTTAGATGTAGAAGATGTGCCAAATCTACGGCAATGTGGAAAGAAAGCAAGGTTATTAATGCTGCAAACTCCGTTTCCTATAGAATTGCAGGAAGCGATCGCCCAAGCTTATCGTAGTCTTTGTCAGCAATATGATGCGGAGATGGATACTGATGTAGCTGTGCGTTCTAGTGCGACTGCAGAAGATTTACCCGATGCTAGCTTTGCTGGACAGCAAGAAACTTATTTAAATGTTCATGGTTTAGAAGCTGTATTAGAAGCTTGTCACAAATGCTTTGCTTCTATTTTTACGGATCGTGCCATTTCCTATCGCCAAATTAAGGGTTTTGACCACTTCAATATTGCCCTGTCGGTAGGCGTGCAAAAAATGGTACGTTCTGACTTGGCTAGTTCTGGTGTCATGTTCTCTATTGATACAGAAACCGGCTTTAAAGACGCGGCCTTAATTACTGCTGCTTACGGTTTAGGTGAAAACGTTGTTCAAGGCGCAGTTAACCCCGACGAATATTTAGTATTTAAACCCACATTAAAACAAGGATACCGTCCAATTCTCAGGAAAAGCCTTGGTAGTAAAGAAATTAAGATGGTTTATGACCTAGGCGGCTCAAAATTAACTAAAAATATCTCAGTTGCAGCATCAGAACGAAATGTATTTGCTCTCAATGATGAGGAGATTTTGCAACTTGCTAATTGGGCTTGCATCATTGAAGAACATTACTCCCAAGTCCGTGGTACATATACGCCAATGGATATTGAGTGGGCAAAAGATGGGATTACCAATGAACTCTATATTGTCCAAGCGCGTCCAGAAACAGTGCAATCCCAAAAGACGGGAAATATACTGCGGACTTATAGATTGGGTACTGGGGATAAGGAACTGGGAACTGGGAAAGACGATATTCAATCGCTAGTTCCTTTAGTTACAGGTCGTAGCGTGGGTGAGATGATTGGGCAAGGTAAAGCCAGAGTCATTTTAGATGTGCATCAAATTAATCAGTTTCAAGCTGGAGAAATACTCGTAACAAACCGCACCGATCCAGACTGGGAACCGATTATGAAACGGGCTAGTGCGATTGTGACTAACGCTGGCGGACGTACTTGTCATGCAGCAATTATTGCTAGAGAGTTAGGAATTCCGGCGATTGTGGGTTGTGGTAATGCCACTACTATCTTGAAAACTGGGCAAGAAATTACTGTTAGTTGTGCAGAAGGTGAAACCGGAAAAGTTTACCCAGGTTTATTACCTTTTGAAGTTCAAGAATTACCACTAGAAAAACTGCCCCACACCCACACACAAATTATGATGAATGTGGGCAATCCAGAAGAAGTATTTGGTTTTGCAGCTATTCCTAATGATGGTGTGGGATTAGCGCGGATGGAATTTATCATTGCTAACCACATCAAAGCCCATCCTTTAGCCTTGATTCATTTTGATGAATTAGAAGACGAACTAGCTAAATACAAAATAGCTGAGTTAACTACTCAATATGAAAATAAAGCGCAATTCTTTGTAGATAAAGTAGCTGAAGGTATTGGTACGATCGCAGCTGCTTTTTATCCCAAACCTGTAATTGTCCGTCTGTCTGATTTCAAGAGTAACGAATACGCCAATCTCTTAGGTGGTAAACAATTTGAACCTAAAGAAGAAAATCCGATGATTGGTTGGCGTGGTGCTTCGCGCTACTACGATCAACGCTATCGTGAAGGCTTTGCTTTGGAATGTCAGGCGATGAAGCAAGTACGCGATCGCATGGGCTTAACCAACATCATTTTAATGATACCGTTCTGCCGTACTCCCGAAGAAGGGCGGCGAGTATTAGCTGAGATGGCAAACAATGGTTTGGTCAGAGGCGAAAACGGCTTACAAGTTTATGTGATGTGCGAATTACCAAGTAACGTGATTCTCGCAGACGAGTTTGCTCAAGTATTTGATGGCTTTTCCATCGGTTCTAATGACTTGACGCAATTAACTCTGGGATTGGATCGGGATTCAGAATTAGTCGCCCATCTATTTGATGAACGCAATCAAGCTGTGAAACGAACGATCACCAAAGCTATCCAAACAGTTAAACAGCACGGACGCAAAATCGGTATTTGCGGCCAAGCACCGAGTGATTACCCAGAATTCGCCCGCTTCCTTGTCGAACAAGGAATTGATTCCATCAGCCTCAATCCGGATTCAGTACTGAAAACACTCCTAGAAATTGCTAATGCAGAAGCTAGGGGATGAGGGGGATGAGGCAAGGGGGCAGGGAGCAGGGAGCAGGGGAGAAAATCCCATTACCCATTACCCATTCCCCAAACACCAAATCACTAAGGAGTAATCATTATGTTTTACAAAGTGTTGGTTGCGGTTAATAATTCGGAAATTGGTCAGCAAGTTTTTGATCAGGCTTTAGCTTTAGCAAAAGCAACTAATGCGGAATTAATGTTGCTCTATGTGCTTTCACCTTTCGATGAACGCTATCCCAATCCTCCCGGTATAGCTACAGATGGAATTTATGCTCCTTTCACCCCTGATGATGTCAACTATTATCTGGGACAGTGGGAATCTTTAAAGCGTGAAGGCGTAGAATTTTTGACGTTATTAACAAATAAAGCGATCGCTCAAGGTGTCAATACAGAATACACTCAGGAATTTGGCGATCCGAGTCGAATTATTTGCGATTTAGCCCGTAGTTGGCAAGCTGATTTAATTATTCTCGGTCGGCGTGGGCTGACGGGAATTAGCGAGTTTTTCTTAGGTAGCGTTAGCAATTATGTCTTGCATCATGCTCCCTGTTCAGTTTTAGCAGTACAAGGGGTAGTTGATGCTGTTAAAGAAAATTCCCCAGCCACAGTAGCAGGTTCAGCTTGATTTTTACAAGCAGTTTAATCCATGAGTATCATCTTTATTCCCTAACAATCGGACTTCCAACCTTTAACTTATATGCTGTCTTCAAGCTTAAAAACCCCCGATTTTGGTGTGGATCTATCCAACCCCCAAGCCTTACTCACCGCCTTACAGCAGCTTCGCAAATGTGTTTATCAAGAAGGACAAGAAATTTTTAACGAATGGCGATCGCGCATTCATAGGCCAGCATTTATTCATAGTAGTCTCAACTTAGCTTATTATTTGGCACTGCGGCGATATGACTTGCGGGAATTGCAAATGGCTTTGTTACCTTGGGGTTTATGTTCATTAGGACATATTGAAACTAAGGTTTTAGCGCATTTAGATGCGGTAATTGCCACGTTAGCAGCTGCTTGTAATGTCAACTTAAATTCTCCAATGAGTCACCCACCATTACAGGAGTTTTTTGAAGGCGATCGCCTGCTGCAAGAACAAACTGAGGCGCTGTTTGGTAAGTCACTTCGTCACCGTCGAGTCAGAATTATGGTGACCTTACCTACAGAAGCAGCTAGCAATTACGAGTTAGTTCGGAATCTCATCCACCAGGGAACCGATTGTGTACGGATTAACTGCTCTCATGATACCCCTGCTGAATGGTCTGCCATGATTGCGAATGTGCGGTTGGCAGAAGCAGAGATGAAACATCCCTGCAAAATTTTAATGGATTTAGGCGGGCCGAAACCGCGAATTGAATTTACTCTTGCTCCTAATGGTAAACGTCATATCTGTCGTGGAGATTTACTGCTGCTTACCCGCGACTTATCCACCACCGTTGGATCTAGTTGTTTCCAAGCAAGTTGTACTTTACCGGAAGTGCTAGATCAAATACAGCTAGGTGCAAGAGTGTGGATTGATGATGGCCATATAGGCGGACTTGTGGAAGCTATCACAGATGAAGGTATCTGGATACGCATTACCCAAACCCGCCTCAAAGGTAATAAACTCCAGCTAGATAAGGGTTTGAACTTTCCCGATACAGATTTGCACTTAAGTCCACTCACAAATCAAGACAAACGAGATCTCGACTTTATTGCTAGCCACGCCGAACTGGTAGATATTATTGGCTATTCCTTTGTCCAAAAGGCTGAGGATATTGCTCTCTTACAACAGGAATTACAAGCTAGGCTACCAGAGGGTTCGCCCATACCCGCGATCGTCGCTAAAATTGAAACTCCGTTAGCTGTTACTAACCTCCCAGAATTAATTGTGCAAGCAGCAGGTAAACAACCCTTTGGCATTATGATCGCCAGAGGTGATTTAGCTGTGGAAATCGGTTACCAACGTCTAGCAGAAATTCAAGAAGAAATTTTGTGGTTATGTGAAGCTGCTCACGTGCCTGTAATTTGGGCTACTCAAGTTTTAGAAAACTTAGTGAAACATGGAATGCCTTCACGGGCAGAAATGACTGATGCAGCAATGGCAGAAAGGGCTGAGTGCGTTATGTTGAATAAAGGGCCCTATATTGTCCAGGCTGTAACAATTTTAGATGATGTACTCACAAGAATGCAGGCACATCAAATGAAGAAAACACACCAATTGCGCGCTTTACGTTCCTGGTAAAAGTAGCGCTTTCTTTTTGCACAATTATTGAAGTAAGCATTTGTTAATTTGCATATCTCAGTTTAATTAAATATTTGTATCTTTTACCTGAAATAATACCTGATTTATGCAAGTTAAATGTGAAAAAACTGAGTAAATATTTTGAGTCTGCTGCCTCTAGCCAAATTATCCTAAGTCAGAGGAAGTGGACTTTCCGCATATCATATAACTTCTAGGAATTGTTGTAGTTAATATTAATTTAAATAATATAGTAGCCAAGTCAAATCATGCACATAAGGTTTTCTTAATCTTGGATTAAAAATTATAAATTTGTAATTTGTATAACGGCTAACCTGCGTAAAATACATAAGTATTGTATACTAATTAGCAAAAATATATGAAATCTTTTTTAAATTATCAGTGATTACATAGAGAATATATTAAACAATAAATGCAGGATGTAATTGTCAATTTTGGGAGTCTCTAGCCGTGTCAGTCAGTACAATTCGTCAAAACCCAGCTATTAACAGATTTGATGCTATTCGCAAAGATGCAGATGTTCAGCTATTGATGAATTTGTTGGCGGCGTATCCTTTGGCGAAACAAATAGTGCTAGCGAATTTACACAAGCAATCACCACAGGAGATTTGGCTAGATTGGCAGGCTGTTAATATTAATTTAAATAAAGTCAGCGATTATAAAAATAAAACAATATTTAAATGTGTGGAATATCCGCACAAGGATTTATCTGCAGATACACAGACATTACTATTATATTTATCACCCTTGAAGGGTTTGATTGACCGGAATGAACTGGTCAATTACATTCGAGAACTACAAAATTTAGAATTACTTCAGAAATATTCATTAAAAAAAATTGACGATGCCATTCAAGAAGCTGTTGACTGGGGACTGTTAAAATATGATGACATTTTGCCCCATTTAATCATTATTCAACCTGTATTTCCTTACTTCCTGAAGAAGAAGTTAGAAAGCCTCGATGAGCCAATTCATCAAGCGTTAGAGGAGGCATTTAAAAATCACTATTTAAAGTATGCGGAAAAATATTATCAGTTACTAAATTCACTGCATTACCAAGACCGGGAAAAGGGAAGATTATTTTGCGAATGGCAATATGAAAACCTCTACAAAGCATTGCAAATATGCTTAAAAAATCAAGAAAGTATTAGTATTTATTTTTGTTTAGATAGATACTTAGATTTGATTAATGATAACCAAAGTAACCAGAAGTTGACAGAAATGGTTTGTCAACATCTAGAGCAATACCCATCTGCATTTATTAAAAGTGAATTAGGCTATCAGATACCCTTATCAATTCAAAAATTAGGTCACTGTCAACTGTTAAAAAAACAATATTCAAAAGCCAGGAAATCTTACACAAAAGCGTTAGAAATATATAGCACTTTAGAAAGCCAAAAGCAAAGAAAAAAACAGATTTGGCAAGCCAGCGCTTACTACAATTTAGGCATAATCGCCCAGCAAATGCAAGAATTTGCACAGGCAGAGAGTAATTATCAACAGGCTTTAGATATTTATATTAAATATAGCGATCGCTATCATCAAGCCCGTACATATTACCAATTAGGAAATATTGCTCAACAAACATGGGAATTGTCACAGGCCCAGGAATATTATCACCAAGCATTACAAATCTATATTGAACATGGCGATCGCTATTTAAGTGCGCGCACCTACTACAATTTGGGTGTAATTGCCCAAGAATTACGGGAATTTGCGGAAGCTAAGGACAATTATCAACAAGCGTTACAAATCTACGTTGAACATAGCGATCGCTATTCTTGCGCCAGCACCTATTACAATTTGGGTGTAGTTGCCGAAGCCTTACAAGAGCTATCACAGGCCCAGCGTAATTATCAACAAGCTTTAGATATTTATATTGAACATGGCGATCGCCATCACCAAGCACTGACATATCAAAATTTGGCAAGTATAGCCGAACAAACACAGGAATTTGCAGCAGCACAACACCATTATCAACAAGCTTTGATCATCTACATTGCCCAAGGCGATCGCTATGAGCAAGCTAAGATATATCAAGATTTGGCAAGCGTAGCCCAAAAAACGCAGCAATTTGGAGAAGTGCAGCGCTATTATCAACAAGCTTTGGATATCTACATCGAACAAAGCGATCGCTATGAGCAAGCTAAGATATATCAAGATTTGGGGCTAGTTGCTCAACAAATGCAAAATTTAGCACAGGCGCAGAGTTACTATCAACAAGCTTTGGATATTTATATCGAATATGGCGATCGCTATAAACAAGCCCGTACTTATCAAAACCTGGGACTTATTGCCCAAAATCTCCAGGATGCAGCACAGGCGCGCCACAATTATCAAAAAGCTTTAGATATTTTTGTGGAATATGGCGATCGCTATTCTCAAAGCCATATTGATCAGCAATTGGAACTCTTGGCGCAAGCAGCCTAGCCAATATCTCGTCATCCCAAGTTCAATTTTTCAACTGGTAAAAACTTACCAAGAAAAAGCACCTTCAAAACTAATATTTTTGATCAAAAATATTATACCAATTTGAAAAAAGAATGCGACAGATTGTAGGGGCAAGGCATTGCCTTGCCCTCTAGAATATATTGATGTGTCGCAAACATTATTTGAATTGGTATTAGTTTTTATGATCATCAATAGTGATGATTGAGATTAATATTTTCTGCTGATGAGGTTGTTCAGAGGCAAAAGTCTAAATTTCTGGAATTTTTAACTCTTGACCTTTGCCCCTAGACTCTTTCTCAAAAAGGATTGTAAATCAAGGAAAAGTATAACCCATTCTCTTGCCATGTGTTCTCTCTAGATTCTACAGATACTAAAGGAATACCCCAGTCAAGACGCGCACTGAAGCGATCGCCTTGTGTCCATCTTAAGCCCAAACCAACGGAAGCTAGGGTGTTAGGATCTGGGTTTTCTCGATTAGAACTATTCCAAGCCACACCAAAGTCAACAAATGGTGTGAGATGCAGAGTACTACCTATTTGCGGTAAGCGGAGAATTGGTACTTGAACTTCTGCTGAAGCAAAAGCCCCATTATCCGTTAACAGATAATCTTGACGGTAACCTCGAACAGTATCAATACCGCCTAAACCTAATTGTTCTAAAGGCAGCAAGTTTCTTGAGGCTAACTGTGTATTTAAACGTAGTAGCAGTAATGTTTCTGGAGCTAACAGCCTTGCCCACTGTGCTTGTCCCTGCCAAGCAAAAAAGCGGCTATCAGGCCCCTCTTGATTAATAGTCGAATCAAATGCACCTATACCCAAATTAAATTGCGATCGCAAAGCAATTACTTCTCGGCTGTTACGGGTTGTCCATTCTTGGAAAAATCTGATTGCAGATATGCGTGTACTTCCTTGTTCATCAGCGCCTAATGAGGGAAAAGGTAAACGTTCGCCTTCAATATAAGTAGCTTCACTCTCGCGCCGTGAAGCTGTCAAACCCAAAGCCAATTCTTGTGTAGGAGTTTGAATGATGGGCTGGCGGAATGTAATTTCGTAGTAGCGGGAAGATGATTCAATATCGAGGATATTAAAAGGTTCTTCAATCACATTGCTGGATGTAGTGCCAAAGTTAAAGGCAAGTGTACCATTACGGGCGTTGAGCGGTATTGCATAACCAACGTCAAAGGCATTACTACCATCAGTATTAGTGTAAGCAAAATTCAAGCCATCTCCAAATCCCAGGAGGTTGGCTTGATTAATTTGTAAGCGACGGCGAAAACTACCAACGCTAGGCGATCGCGCATTATCCAGAACTACTTGAGCGCTAAAGGATTGTGCTTCCCGCACCTCAACTTGTAATACACTCACCCCAGGGCGAGATCCAGCGGAGAGTTCAGCAGATAAGTTTTGAATCAAAGGATTCAACTGTAATAGTTGCAATGCTTCTAGTAACTGCTCCCGATTTAGAGGCGCTTTAGTCGCGATCGCTAGACGGCTACGTACATAATTAGGATTTAGTCTGCGAGTACCAGTTACCTGAATTTCTTCTAATTTACCTTCAACAACCTGAATTTTAATTACACCAGACTTGATAGTTTGTGGGGGAATATAAGCACCAGAGGTAATATAGCCATTTCTGACATATAAATCGGTAATTTTAGAACGAGCTTGAAATACCTCAGCTAAGGATATAGGCTTGTTGAGAAATTCCTTAGTTTCTGCTGCTAATTGTTGGGGAGTAAATACAGTGCTACCAACAACCTCAAATCTTTCTACAACAATATTTTCTGGAAGATTTTCGGGTAGGGTTTGTTCAGGTGCAGGAGATGGGCTAGGTACGGGAAGTAGCTGTTCTGGTGGTGGTAGTGGTTGTGGTGGTTTAGGTAAGGGAGTTGGAGAAGTTACAGGCGGTTGTACATCTTGTGGCGGCGGTAGTTGTTGCGCCTGAATAGAATTGAGATTTGGGATCTGTGCAGTATTAATAGTTTGGGCTTTTGCGGCTTTAGCATTAATGTTGCCCAGAAACACAAATATACTCAGTTGTAATAACAAAACTCCATACTTATGAAGTGATTTATCGCTCATCATGATTTAGGGCTATTTCAAATTACATTAAGATTTAGTAGAAAGAAGCTGACATTATAAGATAGCAGCTAACTGTATATTTACTGACTGTAAATTCATCTAAGTTCAAAAACTAAAGCTTAGACTATAGTTACAATTAGATTTACACCATTATCTGCTATAATTACGAATTAGGAAAGAAAATTATATACAGTCTTTTAAATATACAGTACGTTTTATTAAGATAACTATCTAACTTAATTCAGAAAGTTATATTTTCATTACTAAAAGCGCTTAAGTTTCAAATCTGATATGTTTAATAAACAAAAAAGCGCCTATTAATTATTATATTGTGTCAGCGTTTTATCATAAAAAATATTACAAAAATTCGCGCATTGGTGAGGTACAGTCATAAAAAATTAACCGCCGTTCGCGTAGCGTTCCGAAGGAATGGCATGAGGATATAAACACATAAGCGGCTACTTTTCTCCTTCTCTGCGGGACGCGAACGAGTTCTCCAAAGGAGTACCCACCTACTTACGCAGAGAAAAGCCGATAAATTGGTAATTCAGCAGATTAGGAAACCTGAGAAAAACTGAGAATGGGCAGCTTTAGATTTTAACTCAAAGCCTGATTATAACTAATACCTACGCTAAAAAATCTTTCATTTTTATTAATAAATTGCTGTTCTAGATTGTATAAGTTTGAAATTTTTATAAATAACCCTCGCTTTCTGCAAATTTCCGTAAGCGTGGTAAACATTGACGTTGATAAAAACTGCTTAAAGTGGGAATTGATAAACCGAATTCTTCAGACAACTCTTTCCAGCTAGCTTCTGGGGGTAAGCGTTTTAAAATTAATACCTGACAATTTACATCAGAACGCCCTTTGATATAAGTACTGCGTAGTTCTCCTTGAAAATCTGCTTCCGCCCATATTCTTACATTATCTAAAATCGGGGGAGCTTCAGGGTTAGCAGCTAGGTTATCTACAGGATCAAGAGTACCGCTATTGTCACCCGAACCAGACTGACGGATTTTCAAAGGTACTTTGATAGCTTGTTCTCGTTGCTGGTTGAGGTAAAAGTCTTGAAGCCTGCGTTTTAGGTAAGCATTTAGCCAAGTCACAACACTCCCATAATTAGGATCATAGGCTTGGCCTGTCCTAGCTTCACAAATATTGCGACAGAAATATAACCAAGTTTGTTGAAGTGCGTCTTGATAATAAGGGCTACTTTCCCGCCAGAGTCTACTTGTAGTCAAACGAATAATTTGCGTGAGCAGCTTTTGACGCTCTTTACTTCCGGGTGGGTTTTCACAAGCTTGGGTAACTAAGTAGCGTAGCTGTTCATCCAATTCAACCATAGCAATCTGGGTAAAGAAAGCAAGAATATTTTAATGCAAATATTTTCCAAAAAACCTATTATTTTCAACTTGAGTAAAATTTTCTCTTTTACGCGCTTAAATGAATAAAAAAAATCCAATATATTACTATTAGATAGGTATCAAATTTTTGAAAAATAACATAATCCTATAATTCTCTCCTTCTACAGTCTATTATCTAATTTAAAAGTTTCACAATAGACAAATAAAATAAATATATTCTTAGGATAGATATTTTATATTTTAAGTTCCAGAAATAACTAGATTTTTGATTGCAAACTTAGCAATGTATAAAACAAAGGCTATTGATTAAACCTATAGATTTTTTCATTGGTATCTATAGAGCCATAGCTATTAATTAATCAAAATATAGAGTTATCTTAACTATTTGTCTTAATTTTTCTTAACAATACTCATGTTTATTGAAAAAGCTTGTGCAAACCTAACTGGATTTAGAGGTTTTATGGCTAACGGTAATCATGTTATTTTTATTCATCCAGATGGAACCAGCCCATCTCATTATGCGATCGCACGGTTTGTTGATAAAGGGCCTGATGGACGCTTAAATTGGGATAATCTGGCTCATGCGGGTGTTTATCTGGGTCACATGGAAGATCAGCTCGGTGGCACATCGAATGCTGGTGCTGTTACTCATGCCACAGGTACCAAGGTATATGCCGAATCTTTTGGTTTGAATGCAGATAATTCAACTGTTACTTCCCTATCTGGCAAAGCTGGTAAGACCATCGTTCAAGAAGCAATAGCTGCCAATAAGGTAACCGCCTTAGTCCAATCTGGCGCTATCTATGAGCCAGGGACGGCTGCATTCGTCGCCCAGGTAGGTGAACTAAATGTGAATGGCCAGCGGACTCCGCCTCGCCAACAAACTGCGGAGATTGCCAAGCAGGTAATTCTCTCAGGTGTAGATTTTATTCTTGGTGGTGGTGAACTCAACCTTCTCCCAGTTGGTACAGATGGCTTCCACGGTACAGCAGCGCAATTGGATGCCATTAGCACAAGTGGTTTGCAACGCCCCAAAGAAAACCTGATTGAACTAGCTAAAAGCAACGGTTACACCGTTGTTTATACTGAGCAACAACTTAATGAACTGCTAGATCCCACGAAGTATCCTACACCACCAACCAAAGTTCTCGGTGTATTTGCTCCTGTCCACACCTTCAACGATCGCCCAGAGGAAGTTTTAGCGACACAAAAACTTCCTCTTTATCTGGAAACAGCACCAACCATTGCAGAAATGTTGGATGTTACCCAGAAGTTGATGGAAAAGCATCCCAACTTTAACAATGGTTCTATAGCGATTGTTGAAGAGGAAGGCACAGACAACTTTGGTAACAACAATAATGCTGCTGGTACCTTAGAGGGCTTGCGCCGCGCTGATGCTGCAATTGGTGTAGCACTGGATTTTATTAATAAATACGAAAACACTCTACTGTTGACGGCTGCTGATAGTGATGCAGGTGGTTTACAGTCCGTCGATCCACGTACTCCCAATCAGCCTGTAGGTACTGTCAACAATAACCCAACAACAGAAGCACGCCTCATTCCTCTTGATGGACAAACTGGGGCAAACACGCTTCCTTTCACCGCTGCGCCAGATGTCAATGGCGATGTCTTCAATTTTGGTGTTGCTTGGGCAGGTACTCCCGACTTCAGCGGATCGATTGTTTCTAAAGCTCATGGTCTCAATGCCGAAAAACTGCCAGGGACGCTGGACAACACCAAAATATATGAGTTGATGTATGAGACCCTATTCAACACTGAACTACCTTCCCGGAATCCGGCTCCCCCAGAGGCACCCAAAGCTACAAAGGACACAGGAAATGTCATCTTTATCCATCCAGATGGCACCAGCCCTTCACATTACATGGCGCTGCGAAATATAGACAAAGGCCCGGATGGCAGAATCAACTGGGACAACATGTCTAATGCAGGTGTCTATTTAGGACACATGGAAGACCAGTTAACAGGTACATCCAACGCAGGGGCGGTTACTCATGCCAATGGCGTGAAGGTATTTGCTGAATCCTTTGGTCTAAATGAAGACCAGTCCTCAGTTACCCCTGCTTCTGGTAAAACTGGCTCTACCATCCTCGAAGAAGCGATCGCTGCAGGTAAAGCTACTGCACTCATCCAATCTGGACATTTAGCAGAGCCTGGTACTGCGGCCTTTGCAGCTGAAACCACCAATCGTCTAGGCGACGATATTCGCGCGCGGGATAAGTTCGCTGAAATCATCGAACAGGTAATTCGCTCCGGTACCAATGTCATCATGGGTGGTGGTGAACTCTATATGCTGCCGAAGGGAACTACCGGTTTTCACGTGACTGCGGAGTTAGATGCGTCAGAAAGCCGCCCAGAACGCCGTCCCCAAATTAATTTAATTGAACTAGCAAAGTCTTTGGGATATACGGTTGTATATACTGAAGAACAAATGAATCAGGTAGTAAATAGCACTAATCCACCAGAGAAGCTTTTAGGTGTATTTGCTGCTATTCATACCTTCGATGACCGCAACGAAGAAGCTTTAAATCTCAATAGTGACAAGCCCCTACCGTTGTATGTAGCTACAGCACCCACTGTAGCTGAGATGCTAGATGCATCTTTAAAAATCATCAATAAAGATCCCGATGGCTTCTTTGCTGTAGTTGAAGAAGAGGGTACCGATAACTTTGCGAACAACAATAATGCTGCTGGTACAATTGAGGCGCTACGTCGAGCCGATGCCGCCATTGGGGTAGCACAAGAATACGTAAATACCCAAGACCCCAACACCTTGGTAGTCACAGCCGCAGATAGTGATGCTGGTGGCTTGCAAGTTTTCCAATTTGCTCCCTACACTCGCCCCTCCGGGAACTCCACCACAGAGCCAGCGATCGCCAATAGCGAAACTGAAGTTCCATTTATCAACGTTAATCCTACAACTAGTAATACCACTCGGAATTATCTAGATGGGGTGAATGGTAGCACTGCTAGTGCTGACAATCCTTGGCAACCCTTTGCCGCCAAAGACAGCATAGATGGCCCAATGGGTAACTTTGGTATTGCTTGGACAGGTACTCCCGACTTCCCCGGTAGCATTGTTGCTAAAACCTACGGCATGAATGCTGACAAATTACCCAGCACTGTGGATAACACTGAGATTTACAAGCTGATGTATCAAACTTTGTTTGGTGTCACAGCCGCAGAAGCCGCTGCACAACAAGAAACTGAATTAGTATCTGGAACTCCTGGAAATGATGATTTGATTGCGGGTGTGCCTAACGCTACATTTGACGGTATCAACGACACAGTCTTTACTGGTGCTGGTAATGACGAAGTTGATACTCAAACCGTTATTTCTGCGATCGCTGGACGTAACCGCATCAATTTAGGTAGCGGTGATGACGTAATCTACGTTAGCAAAGGGAATCGTGTTGCTGGTGGTTCTGGCGACGACACTTTTGATGCTACCGATAGTCAAGGTGGTAATCGGATATCGGGTGGTGAAGGTAACGATATTTTTTACCTCGGTACTAGCGATCGCATCCTTGGTGGTGAAGGTAACGACAAATTATATGTGCAATCAGGTGGCGACAACCTTCTTTCTGGAGGTGCTGGTGCAGACCAATTCTGGATTGTCAATGCTGAACTACCTGTTGCGGCTAATACTATCCTGGACTTTCAGATTGGTACTGATGTAATTGGTATCCTTGGAAGTTCTAGTTTAGGTATTAACGCTAATACTTTGGCATTGAACACAATCAACGGTAATACTGAGATTGGCTTTGGCGGTCAAACTTTGGCGATCGTTAATGGTGTGACTAATTTAGATGTTAACACCAGCTTTGTTTTCGCCTAATTTAAATTACCTAAATGGTTAGCAAGATTAGCACTCAATTTTAGATTAACCTCTTCTTTCAAGAAGAGGCTGGAACAACGAATTTTGTCTCAATGAATGGAGAGGCTGAAAACGCTTTATTTTAGATTTGAGATTTTCATTTTCATCTAAAATCTAAAATTTTTCGTTCAAAAATTAAAAGGGAAAGGGGAAAGAACAAAGCTTTCCTCTTTCCCTTTTATCCTCAATCAACAAATTGAACTATAACCCTAACCAGGAAAAGAAACTCTCCCACCAGGAAGGGGTTAAATCACTAACATTGAAATTCATTTTGCGGCGGATATCTTGAATATTCCAGTTAGTTAGCTTGGCTAAAGTTTGTGCTTCTTGTTCAAAACGCTTAGTTAATGACTGCTTGTATTCTCGCCCCGCTGGACAATTTAAGTCGCCTGTAAACGGATGTTGTAAGATGTAACGCCCTTGAAAAGATTCCCGGTTAGAAGTTTCTTGGAACATTGGATCTTCGGGGAATTTGTTGCGAGTGTAGCGGATATGCAATCGGCTGATGAACACATTGCTAGTAGGAACAGGTGGACGAAAACCACGAGGTAATGTCTGATTATTACGAGAATCATCATCCAGCCAAAATACACCTGCTTGCTTAAGTTCCTCTAAAGATAAGGGTTCGGCGGAACAAGGATCGCAACTACTCATATCCCAAGCATATTCTAAGAAAGCTACTTTCCGGTCTTCTTTAGTGTAAGAAGTTTGGAACATGGACTTATAGAAATCGCCAAATTCATTTTTGACAAACAAGGGAATATTAGCGTCAGAGGGAATTTTTACCGTGCGATAGTTAGTAGTTTCTGCTTGACCTTTGGGAGATAAGATATAAACAATCACATCCTGTTCAGCTGCGGCATTAATCATACCTAAACGAATTGGCAGCATGAACCTAGGTGATTTGTAAAATATTTGCAGGGGACGGAGTAACTGATAACCAGATTGCTCAAATTTGTCTAGATTGACTTTCGCTACAAAGAATTTCATTGAAGAGCGAATATATGGCTGAAGTAATTCTTTAGCTCCCTTAGGAATTTTGTAGCCATTTTGATTGAGCCAAATCTCCAAGCCTCCAGACTCTTTAGCACTGAGGATAACAATATCGTATTCGCCAACATTAAAGCGTGCCTCAACAGTGACACCTAAATCAGTACCCCCCCTTCTACCCGCCTTCTGATCTATAGCTGCGGCTCTAGGTGATGCTTGTGGCATATTTTCACCTTCGTAAACCCGAGCGCAGGGATCTGAATCAAAATACTCTACTAATCGTGGCGCGCTAAAAGCATCAAGCCGTTCAATAATTTTGGGTTCAGCAACACGAACTTGGTCTTTTTGCAACACAGTTGGTACAGGTACAACGATCGCAAAATCTTTGACTGCACCCTGAAAATCATTAGCCATTGTCAAGACAGTGCGATCGCCATCTCGCGCAATTACTACCTGAGAAGCTTGGTTATAAAGTTTGCTATCAGCTTTAGAAACATAAAATCCGCAAAATGCCCATGCTGTAGGCGTAAAAGACAGAACAGCTATCAATGCTATGACTATTGAAATTAAAAATCTTAAGGGTTTCATGTTATTTCTCAATTGTGTTCAAAGGGCTAGGAATTAGGAACTAGAGGTTAGGGAATCTTGATTGCTAATTGTTGAAATAGATGTAATAGGACTGTTCTCGTCTTTTTTAAACCAGGAATATTCTGCATCTGACCAGAGGGCATCGAACAAAATGGTCAATGGAGCTAGAATAAACAGGGCCCAGAAAACTGCACTGGAAATAAAGAAATAATTCCGCAGGATAAAAGTGAATATGGCGATGCAAACTGCCCAAACTAAGCGACCAATTCGGGCATTGGGAATTGAGCGCGGATCTGTGACCATAAACAGGGCGAATAATAATAAAGACCCACTCATTAAACGATGCCAATAAACATCCCAAGTCCAACCTAGCCAGAGATTGCGAATTGCTTCTAGCAGTGAGTAGGAACCCAGAAAAGCAGCTGTCGTATCCCAGCGACCAACTCGCTGCAAAATCATGCCACCTGTACCGACAAATAACAGCCCATACCACCAGTCTTCTCCCCACTGTCCTGGCGAAACCCAAGCATCAGAGGTGAGCAGCAAGGCAGTAATAATACCAAAGTTGGCAGGATTGAAGAAATGTTTATTACCAACTTGGAAAAAAAATTTACTAGCGATCGCACTTGCTGCGGCTAAAGCCATTGTCGTCCAATGATCGGCTCGCAACAATAAGCTGAGTCCCAATGAGGTAATTAAAGCACTACGAATATTGATGTTTTGTTCTTTACTCAAAATCGATGACAAAATCCATTGGGTTAATAGACAAGTAGCGATCGCCACTCCGATTAACTCCGGCTGCAATGTCCAGTCCCTTGTGCCAATTCCTAAAAAAAGAAACAAGGACAGAAATGTAATTTGATAATCTCGGATATCATTAAGCAACATTACCCGCCTATTCAGGGATTACGCGCAGATTTTTCCCCAATCTAGACGGATCAATGCTCAAATAATACTGTTGTTACAGTTTTTGTTACAAACTGAATCCTTGAAAGCAGAAAGTTTTCTATTATTTACCAGTAGTAAAATTGCGATCGCTCTAATATTAATTATTGTTGCGTATCAATTCGCTACAATGCAAAAACAGATTGCTTCTCAAGCCTTTAGCTTATGCTGATCCGTCCTGCTACGCCAGCTGACGTACCCAAAGTTCTACCAATGGTTGCAAAGATTTGTGCTTTGCATGAAGCCTGGGACTCTGCCAAATATGGGTTTCTACCTCATCCAGAACAGCGTTATCAAAACTGGTTGGGAAGGTTGGCAAATAGCGATAGTAGTGTATTTCTCGTAGCTGAAGCTGAAGAGAATTTAGTGGCGTTTCTAGTAGCAACAGTTGAGCGCGAAATTCCTATTTATCGGTTAAAGGAATTTGCTTTTATTCACGATATTTGGGTTGAGCCAGATTATCGTCAACAAGGGGTAGCACGACAGATGGTAATACAGGCTGTTGAAAGGTTTGAGAAAATGGGGATTAAACAAATCAGGCTGGATACCGCAGCAATTAACGAAGCGGCGCGGCGGTTATTTGCATCTTGTGGTTTTCGCATCAGCACTATAGAAATGCTGATGGAATTAAGCCAATAGCTGTAGAGACGCGATTAATCGCGTCTTTATTCAAAAGTCCAAAGTCAAAAGTTAAGAGTCAAAGGACAAATGACTAATGACTAATGACCAATGACTAACTCGCTAAAAGCGTTTTTTCTAGAGGAGTCCAACGGAAAGCGCGATCGCCACCTCTTTCAATCACTACTTTGACTTTTGTTTCCAAGCGTGGTAAGGCTGTCAAAAAGTCAAGTTCCTGATTTGAAAGAATATGCCCCTCAATAATCCACAAAACTAGTCCTTTAGACTTTGGCGGTAACTGTTCTAGATGAGAACTGATGATAGGTGGCAAATAGTATACATGACCTACTGCTGCACCAGTACCAGTACTTTTTTTACCCAGATGAGGTGGTCTAACTCCATGAACTCCTGTGAGATAGGCAGCCAAGTCCCCTAGCCCCTTAGCAGTAATGTGGAGAGTTTCATACCCAGTTGCACGTAGCCGGCGACGGTACCGACCTTCATAACCCCCTTCTGGAGGAACATAAACACCAAGAGATCCAACTTTTTCTAGTTCGCGAATAAAAGCGTTGCCAGTGGTAAGTAGTGCCATAGATATTCGTTCTATCTCACTTAGATATCTCTATTATTTACCGCGAACCGCTAAATTCAGTTCAATAATAAACTTATGATCTGGATTAGCTTTACTTGGTAACAACCCATTTATATCGCTTCAATGTAATTTTGAGACCTTTGGGCAGGGGAGATATAGAGCATGAAGGAGTAGGGTAGTAATAAAAATTTTCTATTAGCAATTACCAATTACCGATTATCCAATGCCCAATGCAAAAAAATTTATAGACAAATCTAAATAAATCATTTATATTGTTAGATTGTGACCAAATACGCAAATTAGGTTGCCATCTTATTGGCATTCTAAGCTAGTGTGAGCATCAAGGGCTGATGACTTGACTCCAACAAGGATGAATCTAGCTGAGATTGGCCGAAGACTGGTACACTAAAAAAGCTTTCGGGTCAAATACAGAACTTACGGCTGGGTAATTAAAGCCAACCCTAAGTTCCAGACTACATTCACTCCTGTAGTCCTGAAAAAGTGGGCAAAACCTTGAACAATAGTTTAAGGTATTTTAGTCGGAGTAGAAACTGAGCAGTAATGTTGGTTTGATCGCATTACATCAGTCTTAGTTAAAGGATACTGGGTGGCAAAAGCTGCTTAAGTCCCACTACAACACGGCTGTCGTCTAAAGTGGAAAATCCGCATAAGACGCTGCCTCCAGAAAGTGCCTAAGCAATTGCTCGGATGAAAGCATTGCTGCACAAAGCGCAAAGCTCTAAAGCCTTGCCTTGATTCCAGAAGTTGCCCTTCCCATCAGGAAGGTGCTTATGGTTGTTCTGGTGAACTAGTGAGTGAAAGTAAACGGATTCACCAAACAGTAAGGACATAGTGTTTTGTGTCCCGGAGAAGTTGGAGTAGCCAAAGCGGCTATAAATTTCGGAGGCTAATCCAACCTCACTCGGTGTGCAAAATTTATGTCTTTTAGAGTCCGATGCCAAGGTTAGAAAGTAGATAAGGAGAACCAGTTACTGTGTCTGTAGGTATTCTCGGCACCAAGCTGGGCATGACCCAAATCTTTGACGATGCAGGAGTAGCAATTCCTGTCACCGTTGTGCAAGCGGGCCCATGCACTGTTACCCAAGTTAAAACAAAACAAACTGATGGTTACGCTGCCATTCAAGTTGGTTTTAGCGAAGTTAAACCTAAGGCACTAAACAAACCGCTTTTAGGTCACTTAGCAAAATCATCTGCCCCAGCGTTACGTCATTTGAATGAGTATCGTACAGATACTGCTAGCGATTATGCTTTAGGTCAAGAAATTAAAGCAGATATTTTTAGTGCAGGTCAAATTGTAGATGTAATCGGTACAAGTATCGGTCGTGGCTTTGCAGGCAACCAAAAGCGTAACAACTTTGGTCGCGGGCCAATGTCACATGGTTCTAAAAACCATAGAGCGCCCGGTTCCATTGGTGCTGGTACAACCCCAGGTCGTGTCTATCCCGGAAAACGGATGGCAGGACGCTTAGGTGGTAGCCGCGTCACAATCCGCAAGTTGACAGTAGTGCGAGTAGATGCAGAGCGCAATTTACTGCTAATCAAAGGAGCTATTCCTGGAAAACCAGGCGCTCTCGTAAATATCGTGCCTGCTAAACAAGTTGGTTAGTCAAGAGTCATTAGTCAAGAATCACGAGTCATTAGTCATTGGCTAAAGACAAGTGACCAAGGACAAGTGACAACGGACAAATGACAAAGGACAAGTGACAAAGATGGTTCAGAGTATAGTTAAAAATTGGCAAGGAGAACAAGTCGGAGAGACTTCGTTTGATTTGCGCGTTGCCAAAGAAGAAACAGCGGCTCATATTGTACATAGAGCCTTAGTTAGACAACAGACTAATGCTCGTCAAGGAACTGCTAGTACAAAAACTCGTTCCGAAGTAAGAGGCGGTGGTCGCAAACCTTGGCGGCAAAAAGGTACAGGTCGCGCTCGTGCAGGGTCAATCCGTTCACCCCTATGGCGTGGTGGTGGTGTAATCTTCGGGCCAAAACCCAGAGATTTTGATTTAAAAATGAACCGCAAAGAGCGGCGCTTGGCACTGCGAACAGCTTTCGTCAGCCGTCATGACGATTTAATAGTAGTAGAAGAATTTAGCGAACAGCTATCTCGCCCCAAAACCAAAGAATTAGTTGCAGCACTAGCCCGTTGGGGAGCTGCACCAGAAGCTAAAACACTTTTAATTTTGTCTGAAATTGCGGAGAACATTAACTTGTCAGCCCGCAACGTAGAAAATTTAAAGGTAATTGCAGCAAATCAGTTAAATGTTTTCGATCTACTGCACGCTGACAAAATTGTAGTTACAGCCTCAGCAATAGAAAAAATTCAGGAGGTCTACAGTGCCTAACTTCGACCCCCGCAACCTCGCTGACTTAATACGTCGCCCCATTGTGACAGAAAAGGCGACCATCCTCATGGAGTTAAACAAATATACATTTGAAGTAACTCCTCAAGCGACCAAACCAGAAATTAAAGCTGCAATTGAAGACTTATTTCAGGTCAAGGTTGTCAAAGTCAATACTTCTAACCCACCACGGAAAAAGAAGCGTGTGGGCAAATTTATTGGTTACAAGCCCCAATATAAGAAAGCGATAGTAACAATCGCATCTGGGGATGTAGAGAAGGTTAGACAAGTTCTATTCCCAGAGGTCTAAAGCAAAAATGGGTACTCGTTCTTATCGCCCCTATACCCCTAGTACTCGCCAAGTTACAATCTCTGACTTTGCGGAAATTACCAAAAGTGAGCCAGAAAAATCTCTCACTAAGTATGTACATCGTCCAAAAGGGCGGAATAACCAAGGACGGATTACTAGCCGTCGTCGGGGTGGCGGGCACAAACAACTTTACCGCATCATCGATTTTAAAAGAGATAAGCGGAACATTGCAGGGACAGTCACAGCAATTGAGTACGATCCCAATCGCAATGCGCGCATTGCTCTAGTTTTGTATGAAGATGGTGAAAAACGCTATATTCTCCATCCCAATAACTTAAAAGTTGGGACAAGAATTATTGCTGGGCCAGAATCTCCTATTGAAGATGGTAATGCTTTACCTTTAGCGAATATTCCTTTGGGTACCAGTGTTCACAACGTAGAAATGACTCCTGGAAAAGGTGGTCAAATTGTGCGTTCTGCTGGTGCTACCGCGCAAGTAGTAGCCAAAGAAGGTAATTACGTTACTTTAAAACTACCTTCTGGTGAAGTTCGCCTGATTCGCCGTGAGTGTTACGCCACAATTGGACAAGTCGGTAACACCGACGCGAGAAACTTGAGTGCTGGTAAAGCTGGGAGAAATCGCTGGAAGGGTCGCCGTCCTAAAGTTAGAGGTAGCGTCATGAACCCCGTTGACCACCCCCACGGTGGTGGTGAAGGTAGAGCGCCTATTGGGAGATCTGGGCCTGTTACTCCTTGGGGTAAACCTACTTTGGGTGCTAAAACCCGCAAACCCAAGAAAGCTAGCAGTAAATTCATTGTGCGCCGTCGCCGTAAATCTTCTAAACGCGGTCGTGGTGGTCGTGAATCTTAAATTTAGTTGTGAGTAGTGAGTCAAGAGTGCTGAGTAGAATTGTCCAACTCAACACTTACAACTCAAAACTCAAAGCTTAAAACTCAGAACTCAGAACTCAGCACTTAAAAATATGGGTCGTTCTCTTAAAAAAGGTCCTTTCGTAGCCGATCACTTGCTCAGCAAAATTGAAAAGCTGAACGCTAAAAACGAAAAACAAGTTATTAAAACTTGGTCGAGAGCATCGACAATTTTACCCTTGATGGTAGGTCACACCATCGCAGTCCATAACGGACGGCAACACGTCCCCGTTTTTGTCAACGAACAAATGGTAGGTCACAAGTTGGGAGAATTTGCCCCCACACGTACCTACAGGGGTCATGGTAAAAGTGACAAAAAATCAGGGAGATAGTTAAGAGTCTACAATGTTGACTCTTGACAACAGGAGAAAATTATGGCTACTGATACAACTGAAGTCAAAGCGATCGCTCGTTTTATCCGCATTTCTCCCTATAAAGTACGTCGTGTACTCGATCAAATTCGGGGCAGATCGTACCGAGAAGCGCTAATTATCCTAGAATTCATGCCTTATAGAGCTTGTGAACCAGTTTTAAAGGTTCTCAGAAGCGCTGCTGCTAATGCCGAGCATAATGCTGGTTTAGACCGTGCCCAGTTAGTAATTACTCAGGCATACGCTGACCAAGGCCCAGTACTCAAAAGATTTCAACCCAGAGCGCAGGGCCGAGCTTACCAAATTCGCAAGCCAACGTGTCATATCACGGTAGCTGTAGCCGCAGGGGCTGCTGAATAATTACTAGACACGAACCCATTGCGTAAAGTAAGAAATTTTAGAGGAACCATTCGTGGGACAAAAGATTCATCCAGTTGGTTTTCGGCTGGGTATTACACAAGAACACCAATCTCGCTGGTTTGCAGTTCCTGACAAATATCCAGAACTGCTCCAAGAAGACCACAAACTCCGTCAATATATCGAACAAAAGCTAGGCAGACTAGCTCAAAATAACGCTGGCATTTCAGAAGTACGGATTGAGCGCAAAGCCGACCAAATCGACTTAGAAGTTCGTACAGCTAGACCTGGCGTAGTAGTAGGTCGTGGTGGTCAAGGTATCGAATCCTTACGTACCGGACTACAAGAACTTTTGGGTAGCAATCGTCAAATTCGCATCAACGTAGTAGAAGTGCAACGAGTTGATGCTGATGCTTATTTGATTGCAGAATATATCGCTCAACAACTCGAAAGACGTGTATCTTTCCGTCGGGTAGTACGCCAAGCGATTCAACGTGCCCAACGCGCTGGTGTTCAAGGTATCAAAGTCCAAGTTAGCGGTCGGCTTAACGGTGCAGAAATTGCCCGTACAGAATGGACTCGTGAAGGTAGAGTACCTCTACATACCTTAAGAGCTGATATCGATTACTCTTACTGCACAGCTAAAACCGTTTATGGAATTCTGGGCATAAAAGTATGGGTATTTAAGGGCGAAATCATCCCCGGACAAGAAGAAGCCGCACCCGCACCCACCTCTCGTGAACGCGAGCGCGAACCTCGTCGCCGTCAACAACAACGCCGTCGCCAACAATTTGAAGACCGCTCAAATGAAGGGTAAATCGTCATTAGTCCTTAGTCCTTGGAAATGACAAATGACAAATGACCCTTACGGCTACTCTTCGAGAACCCCTTCGGGGAACAGCAGTTGCTTCTCCCAAGGGGAGACGCTACGCGAACAAGTCGGAAAACCCGCCCAACGCACTGCCTCACAAATGACAAGTGACAAACCATGTTAAGTCCAAGAAGAACTAAATTCCGCAAACAACAGCGCGGACGGATGGAGGGTCTAGCCCACCGTGGTAGTACCCTGAACTTTGGCGATTTCGCACTCCAAGCGCAAGAACCTGCTTGGATCACCTCCCGACAAATCGAGGCTTCTCGTCGAGCCATGACTCGTTACATTCGCCGGGGTGGACAAATCTGGATTCGGATTTTCCCTGATAAACCCGTAACCATGCGTGCTGCGGAAACCCGGATGGGTTCCGGTAAAGGTAACCCAGAGTTTTGGGTAGCTGTAGTTAAGCCAGGGCGGATTTTGTTTGAAATCGCTGGTGTTTCCGAAGAAGTTGCCCGCGAAGCCATGCGCTTGGCTGCATACAAGCTGCCAATCAAAACTAAATTTATTGTGCGCCCTCAAGTACAGGAGCAGGAGTAGGTTATGCCTCTTCCCAAGATTTCAGAAGCTAGAGAATTAACTGACGAAAAACTGGCTGAGGAAATTGTTGCTGTTAAAAGACAACTATTTCAGTTGCGTTTGCAAAAAGCGACCAGACAATTAGACAAGCCCCATCAGTTTAAACATGCCCGACATCGCCTAGCCCAATTGCTAACGGTAGAAGGAGAACGGAAACGGGCAGCAAGTCAACAGTCTCAAGAACAAAAGTAGGAGATTATGGCAGTCAAAGAACGAGTTGGCTTGGTAGTGAGCGATAAAATGCAAAAAACGGTAGTAGTAGCCGTAGAAAACCGCGCTCCTCACCCCAAGTACGGCAAAATTGTAGTTCAAACCCGGCGCTATAAAGCTCATGATGAGGACAATCAGTGCAAAGTGGGCGATCGCGTTCGCATTCAGGAAACTAGACCCCTGAGCAAAACCAAGCGCTGGCAAGTCACAGAAATTCTCAACGCTAAAGCTACAACTTAATAGTTGTTATCGAACTAACAACTTAACAAGGGAGACAAATTGTGATTCAACCCCAGACTTACCTGAATGTCGCAGATAATAGTGGTGCCCGGAAGCTAATGTGCATCCGCGTGTTAGGCGCAGGCAACCGCCGTTATGGTGGCGTGGGTGATAAAATTATTGCCGTTGTCAAAGATGCTCAACCCAACATGGCTGTGAAAAAGTCAGATGTGGTAGAGGCAGTAATTGTCCGCACTCGTAAAAGTATTAATCGAGACAGCGGTATGAGCATTCGATTTGACGATAACGCCGCAGTGATCATCAACAAAGATGGTAATCCCAGAGGCACACGGGTATTTGGCCCAGTCGCCCGGGAACTGCGTGATAAGAACTTCACCAAAATAGTTTCGTTGGCTCCGGAGGTGCTGTAATGGCAAAACAGCCACAACCCAAGGTGTTTCATAAAATGCACGTCAAAACTGGCGACACTGTACAAGTAATCGCTGGTAAGGACAAAGGCAAAGTTGGTGAAGTGATCAAAGCACTACCACAACTTAGTAAAGTTATTGTCAAAGGCGTAAATATTAAAACTAAGCACGTGAAGCCCCAACAAGAAGGGGAATCAGGAAGAATTGTTACCCAAGAATTCCCGATTCATAGCTCTAACGTGATGCTTTACTCCACTAAGCAAAATGTCGCCAGTCGGGTGTGCTACACCTTCACCGCTGAAGGCAAAAAAGTGCGGAAGCTCAAGAAAACTGGCGAGATCCTGGATAAATAGTCATCTCCCAAGGGACGATTTTAGATGAGATTTTAAATTCAATCTAAAATCCCAAATCTAAAATCTAAAATTCGCGCTTCCCTGACCAAGACCAGGGATAAACAGGACAAAAAACTATGGCGACCACAAGACTCAAAACCTTATATAACGAGACAATCGTCCCTAAACTGACCAATCAGTTTCAATATACCAACGTTCATCAAGTACCGAAGTTGGTCAAGATTACTGTGAACCGAGGTTTGGGAGAAGCAGCATCCAACGCCAAAGCACTGGATGCGTCTCTAAATGAAATTGCTGTGATCACTGGTCAAAAACCAGTAGTAACACGGGCGAAAAAGGCGATCGCTGGCTTCAAAATTCGTCAAGGTATGCCTGTTGGGATCATGGTGACCTTAAGAGGCGAAAGGATGTTTGCCTTCCTCGACAGACTTGTTAGCTTGTCTCTGCCCAGAATTAGAGACTTTCGCGGCGTTAGCCCCAAAAGCTTTGACGGACGCGGTAACTACACTCTAGGTGTACGAGAGCAGCTAATTTTTCCAGAAGTCGAGTACGACAGCATCGATCAAATCCGTGGTTTAGATATTTCCATCATTACCACAGCGAAAAACGACGAAGAAGGTCGCGCCCTACTGAAAGAATTGGGTATGCCTTTTCGCGATCAATAAGTTCATCTAAAGAGGGAACGATGGCGGCTAACGACACAATTGCAGATATGCTGACGCGCATCCGCAATGCCAACTTGGCGAGGCATCAAACTACACTAGTGCCCGCAACAAAACTCACCCGTAGTATTGCCAAAGTACTACGTGATGAAGGCTTTATTGCAGAATTTGAAGAATCAGGTGAAGGTGTAAAACGGAACCTGGTGATTTCCTTGAAATACAAGGGTAAAAATCGTCAGCCACTGATTACTGCCCTTAAGCGGGTTAGTAAGCCAGGTTTGCGAGTTTATTCCAATAGAAAAGATTTACCCAGAGTACTGGGCGGTATCGGCATTGCCATTATTTCAACATCCAGTGGGATTATGACAGACCGCGAAGCGCGTCGTCAGAACTTGGGTGGAGAAGTACTGTGCTATGTCTGGTAGTCATTAGTCATTTGTCATTAACGTAACGGCAAAAGACAAAAGACAGATAACAAAGGACAAAATAGTCATGTCTCGTATTGGTAAACGTCCAATTACTATTCCTGCCAAAGTGCAAGTGGCAATTGATGGCACAAAAGTTGTCGTCAAAGGGCCCAAAGGAGAACTTTCTCGTGAGTTACCTGCTCATGTGTCAGTCTCCCAAGAAGGCGAAACATTATTAGTTACCCGTCGGGATGAAACTCGTACCTCTAGGCAAATGCACGGTTTGAGCCGTACTTTAGTGGCCAACATGGTCGAAGGTGTATCCCAAGGTTTTCAGCGCCGCTTAGAAATCCAAGGTGTTGGTTACCGGGCACAAGTCCAAGGTCGTAACCTCGTTTTAAACATGGGTTACAGCCATCAGGTACAAATTGAGCCTCCCGATGGCATTCAGTTTGCTGTGGAAGGGACAACTAACGTTATAGTCAGTGGCTATGACAAGGAAATAGTCGGCAACACAGCAGCAAAAATTCGTGCCGTTCGTCCACCAGAACCATACAAAGGCAAGGGTATTCGCTATGCCGGTGAAGTGGTCAGACGTAAAGCTGGTAAGACTGGTAAGAGTGGTAAGAAGTAAACATGAAGCTTACTCGTAGAGAATCAAAAACACGTCGCCATCGACGTATCCGTGGTAAAGTTCAAGGTTCTCCAGAACGACCACGCTTAGCTATATTTCGCTCTAATGAGCATATTTATGCTCAAGTAATTGATGATACACAGCATCATACTTTGGTCTCAGCCTCAACTCTAGAACCGGAGTTGAAATCAAGTTTAGCGTCAGGCGCTAACCGCGATGCATCAGTGCAAGTAGGTAAACTCATAGCAGCGCGATCGCTAGAAAAAGGTATCACCAAAGTAGTATTCGATCGCGGTGGCAACCTATACCACGGGCGTATCCAAGCACTGGCTGATGCAGCACGTGAGGCTGGTTTAGATTTCTAAAGTCATTTGTCATCAGTCATTAGTCATTGGACAAATGACAAAGCGCAAAGTCGGAGCGCCGGCTTCCGGCGATCAGAACTTTGTAAGATAGGACAAATGACAAAGGACAATTGACTAATAGAGAGCATTTAATTATGGCAACTGGTCGTCGTAAAGCGAACCGCGCAAAGAAAGAAGAAACTAACTGGCAAGAGCGGGTCATTCAAATTAGACGGGTGAGCAAGGTCGTTAAAGGAGGTAAAAAACTCAGCTTCCGTGCGATCGTCGTCGTCGGTAATGAACGCGGTCAAGTAGGGGTGGGAGTAGGCAAAGCCTCAGATGTAATTGGTGCCGTGAAAAAAGGCGTAGCCGACGGCAAAAAACATCTTATTGATATCCCCATTACTAAATCTAACTCCATTCCTCATCCCATTGATGGTGTGGGTGGCGGAGCTAAAGTCATTATGCGCCCAGCTGCACCTGGTACTGGGGTAATTGCTGGTGGTGCTGTACGGACTGTACTGGAATTAGCAGGAGTTCGTAACGTTTTAGCAAAGCAACTCGGCTCCAACAATCCGTTGAACAATGCGAGAGCTGCAGTCAATGCCTTATCCACCCTGCGTACTTTGTCTGAAGTCGCTGAAGACCGCGGTGTTCCTATTGAAAATCTCTACATCATTTAGTAGAGCCAATTGTGCCTCCTCCTTTGTGTAAAAAATTACTATTTACATCATGAGACTAAACGATGCTAAGCCTCAAAAAGGCTCAAAAAAACGCCGTAAGCGTGTAGGTAGAGGTATTTCAGCCGGTCAAGGTGCAAGCGCTGGTTTAGGGATGCGGGGTCAAAAATCCCGTTCTGGTAGTGGTACCAGACCAGGGTTTGAAGGTGGTCAACAGCCATTGTACCGTCGTTTACCTAAGTTGAAGGGTTTCCCGATAGTTAATCGGAAAATTTACACTACGATTAATGTAGAGAAGCTGGCTTCTCTCCCTGCCAATACAGAAGTAACTTTGGAATCCTTAAAAGCAGCAGGTATCCTAACTGCTGTTAAAGGCCCATTGAAAATTTTGGGTAACGGGGAATTGAATGTTCCGCTCACAGTCAAAGCGGCAGCTTTTACGGGTCAAGCTCGTAGCAAAATTGAGGCAGCTGGAGGAAGTTGTCAAGTTCCAGGGTGAGCCTGAATAGCGTAATTACAATGCTAGCCAACTCGCTTCCAGCGCCTGGTTCACGATAAAGGTAGCACTCTATGATCAGTCGAGACAAAGCCCCAACGGCTCAAGAAACTTTTATGCAGATGGCTCAAGCAGCTGGACTGAGAGGTAGGCTGCTTGTAACTGTCGGTATTTTAATTTTGGTTCGCCTAGGCATTTTTCTGCCTGTACCAGGTATTGATAGACCTAGGTTTTCCGAAGCAATAGCGGGCAATAATTCTATCTTCGGCTTATTGGATATATTTTCCGGGCGAGGACTTTCGACTTTGGGAGTTTTTGCCTTAGGTATTTTGCCCTTCATTAATGCGTCCATTATTATCCAATTACTCACAGCTGCTATCCCATCTTTAGAAAAGTTACAGAAAGACGAAGGTGAAGCTGGACGGCGAAAAATTTCACAAATTACCCGCTATGTGTCTTTAGGTTGGGCGATTATTCAAAGTACAACTTTTTCAGCTCTGTTCCTGCAGCAGTTTGCCTTACAACCTGGGCCTTTATTTGTAGCGGAAACGGCGATCGCCCTTACTGCTGGTTCAATGTTTGTCATGTGGGCATCGGAACTGATTACCGAGCGTGGTATTGGTAATGGAGCATCATTGTTGATTTTTGTCAACATCGTGGCATCTCTACCAAAATCATTGGGTGATACTATCGACTTGGTACAAGTTGGTGGTCGAGAAATAGTAGGCCGAGTAATTGTGCTATTACTGGTCTTCCTGGCAACAATTGTTGGTATTGTGTTTGTGCAGGAAGGAATTCGTCGAATTCCAATTATTTCGGCACGTCGCCAAGTAGGACGACGAGTTTTGGCTGAGCAACGTAGCTATTTACCACTGCGACTCAATTCTGGCGGCGTAATGCCGATTATTTTTGCCGCAGCAATTTTGAGTTTGCCACTATTAATTGCTAATTTCACCAAAAATCCGGACTTGGCAAATATCGTTAACACTTATCTCAGTCCTGGTGGCTCTCAAGCTTGGGCCTATGCCTTGGTCTACTTAATTTCTATTGTTTTCTTCAGCTATTTCTATTCTTCGTTGATTGTCAACCCAGTAGATGTAGCACAGAACTTGAAGAAGATGGGTTCGAGTATTCCTGGAATTCGTCCTGGTAAAGCAACTAGTGAGTACATCGAGCGAGTAATCAATCGACTAACTTTTTTGGGTGCTATCTTTTTGGGCTTCGTAGCAATTATCCCCACAGCTGTGGAAAGTGCTTTAGGAGTACCAACTTTTAAAGGTTTAGGTGCTACATCTTTATTAATTTTAGTGGGTGTAGCTATTGACACAGCAAAGCAAGTCCAAACCTATGTGATATCTCAGCGCTATGAAGGAATGGTGAAACAATAGTGACGCAATTAATCTTCTTGGGACCACCTGGAGCTGGTAAAGGAACTCAATCACAAAAATTGGCGCAAAGCTTGCAAATTCCCCATATTTCTACTGGTGATATTTTACGGCAAGCGATGAAAGACCAAACTCCTTTAGGGGTGAAAGCTCAAAGTTATGTAGATAGCGGCGAGTTAGTTCCCGATCAACTAGTACAGGATTTGGTACAGGAACGCCTAGGTCAAGCGGATGCTCAATCTGGTTGGATTCTAGATGGTTTCCCTCGTAAGGTATCACAAGCTGAGTTTTTAGCAAAATTGCTGGAAACAATACATCAAGCTGGCGAAAGGGTAGTAAACCTGGATGTTCCAGATGATGTGGTGGTAGCAAGGTTACTAGCACGGGGAAGAAAAGATGACAGTGAAGAAGTTATTCGTCGTCGTCTAGAAATCTACCGTTCTGAAACTGCACCCTTGATTAATTATTACCGCGATCGCCAAAAACTCCTCACGGTCAATGGTAATCATTCCCCAGAAGAAGTCACTAACGCACTACACCAAGTAATAGCGTTTTAACAAAACCAAGATAAAAGGGCAAAAGGGAGAAAGCAATAATCACTTTACATTTCTCCCCTAACCCTAATTTCCGATCCATATATATTGCACTACTACTTGTTAATGTAGGGCAGAGGGTAATTTTAGCTAAGATATATTAAGAAACTGTTGATATATTACGTAAAATATGTTCTTTTGCAGGTGAAGATACGGCAAAAGAACAGGAGATTGTTGAGTTGAGGAAAAAACAAATTGTCTAAGCAAGATTTGATTGAAATGGAAGGCACGGTCACCGAGTCATTGCCTAATGCAATGTTTCGCGTTGACTTGGATAATGGCTTTAATGTCTTGGCACACATTTCGGGCAAAATCCGCCGCAATTACATCAAGATTTTACCTGGCGATCGCGTCAAAGTGGAGCTAACTCCATACGACTTGACAAAGGGTAGAATCACTTATCGACTACGCAAGAAGTAAGACTATGTAGAGAATATTACCATACAATCACCTTTTTTGGATATTCCTTAGTCATTTAACTGACTAATTTCCTTAAAAATGCTATAATTCACTATTTGGAGTTAATTACAAAAGGCATGAAAGTCAGAGCCTCAGTCAAGAAGATTTGTGAAAAGTGCAACGTGATCAAACGCCGTGGTCGCGTCATGGTGATTTGTGTTAACCCCAAGCATAAGCAACGTCAAGGATAACACTCTGTATATAACCAGAGGAAAATGTGACACTCACCAAAAACAGTCCAAGATGCGATTAATCGCATTTTTATCACAGCAATTGCGAGAACAATAGGGAGAAAATCATTGTGGCACGTATTGCCGGAGTAGACCTGCCACGCGATAAGCGTGTAGAAATTGGTCTCACATACATCTATGGAATTGGGTTATCAAGATCGCAAGAAATTTTAGCGACTACAGGCGTAAACCCAGATACTCGTGTAAAAGACCTAAACGATGCTGATATTGCTGCCCTGCGAGGCGAAATAGAAAGCAACTATCAAGTTGAAGGTGATTTACGGCGCTGGGAAGCAATGAACATCAAGCGATTGATTGACATTGGTACTTACAGAGGTCGTCGTCATCGCATGGGCTTACCAGTCAGAGGACAAAGAACTCGCACAAATGCCAGAACACGTCGTGGTAGAAGGCAGACTGTAGCTGGGAAGAAGAAGGCACCAGGCAAATAAAATTTCATTGCTTGCTCATCCAAGCAAAGTTTACTTTAATTTCACTACACAACTATGGCACGACAACCAACAAAAAAATCTGGTAGCAAAAAGCAGAAGCGCAACGTACCCAATGGTATGGCTTACATCCAGTCTACTTTCAACAATAGCATTGTCACAATTACTGACCAAAACGGAGATGTGATTTCTTGGGCAAGTGCTGGTTCTAGCGGTTTTAAAGGAGCTAAAAAGGGAACCCCTTTTGCTGCACAAACTGCGGCTGAAAGTGCTGCGCGAAGAGCCATCGATCAAGGAATGCGCCAAATCGAGGTCATGGTCAGCGGGCCAGGTGCAGGTAGAGAAACTGCAATTCGAGCGCTGCAAGGAGCTGGACTGGAAATTACCCTCATTCGGGATATTACTCCAATTCCTCACAATGGTTGCCGTCCACCTAAGCGCCGCCGAGTCTAGCCCTTACTTAGAAGGTGGTAACAACGAGAAGTTCGAGGATGGGAAAGTTAGCTGTAATGTCTGCTAGAAGTTCAAGCGTGCAGACTGCTGTGGACAGACTCAGCTTTTGAACTTCAGGAGGCTTGGGTGACTTAGAAGTAAAGTTAGCGCTTCCCGGAAGGAAGTTTGCTCAACTTCGGAAACCCCAAAATTAATTATTAACTCCCATGAGCTAAAAAAAGGAAATCAAATACCAGTATTCTCAGTTGGTTAATTGATACTCCTTAATTCAGCTTCAGGGCCAAAACTAAATTCAGGAGGCAAGCGATTTGCCTACTAGTAGCACCTTAAAAAAAGGGAGGCAACTCCGTGGCGCAGTTTCAAATTGAATGTGTAGATTCTAATACAGAGGAAAGTCGAAACCATTACAGTAAATTTGTCCTAGAACCTCTAGAACGCGGTCAAGGCACTACAGTTGGTAACGCCTTACGTCGCGTTTTACTTTCCAATCTAGAGGGAACGGCAGTTACAGCAGTGCGGATCGCAGGCGTTTCACACGAGTTTGCCACAGTTCCTGGTGTGCGGGAAGATGTGTTAGAAATCTTGATGAGAATGAAAGAAGTCATTCTCAAAAGCTACTCATCTCAACCCCAAATTGGGCGGTTACTCGTAAACGGCCCTACAACAGTTACGGCAGCACATTTTGATTTGCCGAGTGAAGTAGAAATCATTGATCCGACTCAGTATGTAGCTACCTTAGCAGAAGGTGGCAAGCTGGAAATGGAATTTCGGATCGAGAAAGGTAAAGGTTATCGCACTGTAGAGCGGGGACGCGAAGAAGCCACATCTTTGGACTTCTTGCAAATCGACTCGGTTTTTATGCCAGTGCGAAAAGTCAACTATAGTGTTGAAGAAGCCCGTGGGGATGGCTCAATCACTAAGGATAGGTTGCTATTAGAAGTCTGGACAAATGGTAGTATTTCTCCACAAGAAGCACTATCATCTGCTGCCGGAATTCTGGTAGATCTATTTAATCCTCTTAAAGATATCTCGCTCGAACCTACTGATACAGGTTCAGATATCCCAGACGATCCAACCGCTCAAATTCCCATCGAAGAATTGCAACTTTCTGTACGGGCATATAACTGTCTCAAACGAGCACAAGTTAACTCTGTAGCCGACTTGTTGGACTATACCCAAGAAGACCTGTTAGAAATTAAAAACTTCGGTCAGAAGTCAGCGGAAGAGGTAGTTGAAGCTTTACAGCGACGCTTAGGCATTACTCTGCCCCAAGAAAGAAGCTCTAAACACAGCTAAATCAAAACCGTTAGTAATTGATATTGCATTATTATGCGTCACCGTTGTCGGGTCAAAAAACTTGGTAAACCAGCAGACCAGCGTCGTGCTTTGTTGCGCGCGCTCACCACTGAACTAGTTCGTCATGGACGAATTACTACCACTTTAGTTAGAGCTAAAGTTGTGAGATCTGAAGTAGATAAAATGATTACTTTAGCCAAAGACGGTTCCTTAGCATCCCGCCGGGCAGCTCTTGGCTATATCTATGACAAACAACTAGTCCATGCTCTATTTGAGCAAGCTCCCACTCGCTATGCCAACCGCAACGGGGGTTATACCCGCATCCTGCATACCGTCCCTCGTCGAGGCGACCATGCTGAGATGGCCATTATTGAACTAGTTTAAGTCATTAGTCATTAGTCATTTGTAAAAGACAAGTGACAAATGACAAAGGACAAAATCTGTATGTTAGAAAGCCACCAGCCAACAGGAACTCACAGAGTAGCCCTGGTAATCCAATACCTGGGCACTCATTTTCATGGCTGGCAACGGCAGAAGCAACAGCGTACAGTCCAAGAAGAGATAGAAACAGCGATCGCTAAAATTCTTGGGTATCATGTGACGCTACATGGTGCGGGCAGAACTGATGCTGGAGTTCACGCCGCCGCCCAAGTAGCACATTTTGAAGCCACAGGTTTAATTCCACCTCACAAATGGGCAGCCATCCTTAACAGCTATTTGCCCAATGATATTTTAATCAGGGCTTCAGCAGGTGTAAGTAACCGTTGGCACGCTCGCTTTAGTGCAGCCTATCGACGGTATCGCTACACAATATACACTGAAGATCAACCTAACTTGTTTGTTCGACCCTTCAGTTGGCATTATTATTATGCGCCCCTAGATGAATCATTAATTAAGGCTGCCCTCAAACCCCTGCTGGGAAAGCATCATCTTGCTGCTTTTCACCGTGCAGGCTCAAAGCGATCGCATTCTTGGGTAGAAGTACAAGCAGCAGAGTGTCATCGCAGTGGGCCATTAATCCATATTGAAATTCAGGCAGATGGATTTTTGTATGGCATGGTTAGGCTTTTGGTAGGGATGTTGGTACAAGTAGGTACTGGACAGATCACCCTAGCTAACTTTACTGAATTGTGGAAAGCTGAACGACGAGAAGAAGTAAAATATGCTGCACCGCCTCAAGGTCTTTGCTTGTTGCGAGTCGGTTATCCAGACTTCCCTTTTTCCCCAGATGTTTGGTATGACAATCTGCCAAAATTAGTTTTTAGTCAGGAGTCAATCGTCAAAAGTCAACAGGTAATAGTCCAATGACATAATGACGAATGACCAATGACAAAGAAAAATGACAAAGGACAAATTACAAATGACTAAAACATACCTTCCTCCTCAAGAGTCTCTTGAGCGTGAGTGGTACATAGTAGATGCCACAGACCAACGCCTCGGTCGCCTCGCTAGTGAAATCGCTATGGTTTTGCGAGGCAAAAAGAAAGCCGAGTATACTCCTCACCTAGATACAGGTGATTTTGTCATTGTTATCAATGCTGAAAAGATAGCAGTTACAGGTAAAAAACGTACCCAAAAGCTCTATCGTCGCCATTCTGGCCGTCCTGGTGGAATGAAGACAGAAACCTTCGCTAAGCTGCAACAGCGTCTACCAGAAAGAATTGTAGAACACGCTGTTAAAGGAATGTTACCCAAAAATAGCCTGGGTAAGCAGTTGTTTACTAAGCTGAAAGTCTATGCTGGGCCAACTCACCCCCATGCAGCGCAAAAACCCAAAGAACTTAAAGTTAATACAATTCCTGGAGCAGAAAGTTAATGATAGCAGTAGCAGAAACTACTAGTGGTCGTGCCGTATACTGGGGTACTGGCCGCCGTAAGTCAGCAGTAGCAAGAGTACGTTTGATTCCAGGTAGCGGTCAACTGACTGTGAATGGTAAAGATGGAAATTTGTACTTCCAATTCAACGCCAATTATCTGGGTGTGATTAAAGGCCCTCTAGAAACATTGGGACTAGAAAACGAATATGACATCTTAGTAAAAGCTGAAGGTGGTGGCTTAACCGGACAAGCTGATTCTATTCGTTTGGGTGTTGCTCGTGCCTTATGTCAGCTAGACCCAGATAACCGTTCCCCTTTAAAAACAGAAGGTTACCTCACTCGTGACCCACGAGCTAAAGAGCGGAAAAAATACGGTTTACACAAAGCTCGCAAAGCACCTCAGTACTCAAAACGTTAGGGCATGGGGCATGGGGCATGGTGTATTGGGCATTAATTGTTTCACCTTGTCCTCTTGGTCTGCCTTCTCTACGCTTTGAAATCATCTGAAAGTTATAATTGATATAGATTCACCACAAAAGGAACAATGGCTAAATCTGATATTCATCCCAAGTGGTATCCAGATGCGAAAGTTTACTGTAACGGTCAAGTTGTAATGACTGTTGGCTCTACCAAGCCAGAACTGCACGTAGATGTTTGGTCTGGAAACCATCCTTTTTACACCGGCACCCAGAAGATTATCGATACTGAGGGTCGAGTAGAGCGCTTCCTTCGCAAGTACGGTATGAGCAGCACTCAAACCTCAGGCGATACAGACAAAAAGTAGCGGGTTGGCTCTGCTGTTAACGACGACCCTGCAATCAGCTGGGTCGATTGTCATTTAATGCTTGAGCCAACTTGTTATTTTAAGGAGCGTCGCACTGATCATGGCTGAATCATACCTGCTGGACAAACTAAAATCTGTTGAACAAACCTTTAATGAATTAACTCGTCGTCTGGGTGACCCCGATACTGCGAGAAATCCTGACGAGTTTCAACAAATTGCTAAATCTCGTTCTTCTTTGGAAGAGGTAGTTAATACCTATGAAACTTGGAAAGTAGCTCAAGAAGATTTGATCGGAGCGCGTCAGGTTTACAAAGAATCGGCGAGCGATCCGGAGTTGCAAGAAATGGCAGCCCTGGAAGTAGATGAACTAGAACAAAAGCTGGAATATTTAGAAACCCGCTTAAAAATATTGTTGCTACCCCGCGACCCCAACGATGATAAAAACATTATGTTGGAAATTCGCGCTGGTACTGGCGGCGACGAAGCAAGTATTTGGGCAGGTGATTTACTGCGGATGTATTCTCGCTACGCTGATAGCCAGAACTGGAGAGTGAAACTAGTGAGCGAGTCACTAGGTGAAATGGGCGGCTTTAAAGAAGTAATTCTGGAAATTCAGGGTGAGAGTGTTTACAGTAAGCTGAAGTTTGAAGCTGGAGTACATCGTGTACAGCGTGTACCTGCAACCGAAGCCGGCGGAAGGGTTCACACCTCTACAGCTACAGTGGCTATCATGCCAGAGGTCGATGATGTAGAAATCCACATTGATCCCAAGGATATTGAAATGACCACAGCTCGTTCTGGTGGTGCTGGTGGACAAAACGTCAACAAGGTGGAAACGGCTGTTGACTTGATGCACAAACCTACAGGAATTCGGATTTTCTGTACGGAAGAACGCAGCCAGTTGCAAAACAAAGAACGGGCAATGCAAATTTTGCGAGCGAAACTTTACGAAATGAAGTTACGCGAACAACAAGAAGCTGTAACTTCCATGAGGCGATCGCAAGTTGGGACAGGGTCGCGATCGGAAAAAATTCGCACCTATAATTATAAAGACAACCGCGTTACCGATCACCGTCTGGGACAGAACTATTCTCTTAACCCTGTATTGGAAGGTGATTTAGAGTCAGTTATACAATCTTGTATCTCTCAAGACCAGCAGGAACGTTTAGCAGAGTTAGCGGCCTCTGGTGCTACAAGCTAATTGTTTTTTTATAAATTTGGGACAACCGCTTGTTGTGATGTTAGTTTTAACACCGATAGGCGGTTTTCTAATGCAGTATAGATAGCATCCTCCATTTCCTGAAAGTAATGGTAGTAGGCAAATTCGTACTGCATTATGTGATTTAATTTTTTCCACCCATTGAGGGTTTAGCTCGTGGCTCTATGAGTCAACGAGCTTTTTTTTGGTAAGCTTCTGGGTGTTTCGGCTACTGCTGTGCAATTGTGGGAAAAAGGCGAATCGATTCCAGATACACAAAATTTAGCTAACATCGCAGCCAGAGCAGGCTAAACAATGGAGGAATTGCTTAACTACTTAGGTGTTAAGCCCATGTCAGAATCATCCGATGTCAACCAGATTGTGAAGCACATCAAATCTATGCCATTGAGTGAAGTAGCAATAATTGGTAGATCTGTCATGGATAGACTGGCTGCAGCGGCTGAAGCCTCGGTAGATGAAGCAAAAGCAAGTTGAAGATTTGTGAGCGATCGCTCATTTGTATACAAGTAAACTTGTAAATTTATTTGTGTAGGCACACGAAATATTGTTAATTTTTATTACAAATATCTAATAATAAATACAAATTTTATCAGGATATTGTTTTCTGCTTTTTGTGCATGAGATAGCACTGGTGACGATAAAAAGTAAAGCAATAAAGATGAAATTGCTTTGGCTTATTGGATGTGGAAGCCTCGTGTATTAATTGAGATAATGTTACAATCTTGAATTTTCTGAGGTGTATTCATGTCACTACCCAATGAACCTTCAGCTTGGCAAGTAGAATCAAGCGATGTTTTTGTGCCCATCTACTATAAAGGAAATTTAGCTGGTTTTTTTAAACAAGAATATGCAGATGAAATTATTAAGTTTTTAAACCAGGACGAAGTTTTAAAAAAAGCACTTAAATTGGCTTGCACTGATTTAGTTAAAGCAACTGGTGGTGACAGTAAGCAAGTCAAAGATAAGATAAAAAAATATATAAAAATTAGCGAACGTCCCAAGTATGGGACTAGGGCGATCGCACTTTTATTAAGTGAACGACAAAAAGCTTTAGATTTGAGTAGTCAGGAGTTTGCTAAATTTTGCGATACATTTAAAGTTTCGCCTTCTGAACTCAATAATATTTATGCTGGAGATGCTATTGATGATAACTTGTTAGCACCACTTTCACGAATATTAGGTATATCAAAAGAACAGTTGCAAGAAGTGCGTGATGGTGCTGAAGAATAAATTAATAGATGCATCTATAATACGAAACTTGTAGACTTTTGTGAAAACTGACATTTTATTTTATCGGCTATTTCAAGAAATACCTAGTATTTTCTTTGAAATTATTGGCAATGCTCCTGAGGAAGCAAACAATTATCTGTTTTCATCAGTTGAAATTCAACAAACTTCATTCCGAATAGATGGGTTATTTTTGCCCATAGAAATTACTGATAGACCAATTTACTTCGTTGAAGTTCAATTTCAACAAGATGACGAAATTTACTCACGACTGATTGCAGAAATAAGTTTATACCTGCGTCAGAATAAACCCAAAAATGATTGGAGTGCTGTAGTTTTATACCCAAACAGAAGTGTAGATACAGGAGATATTAAACACTATCATGAATTCTTTGCCAGTCAAAGGATAAAACGGATTTATCTAAATGAATTGGGTGATACTGCTACTTTACCAGTTAGCATAGCAACCGTTAAATTAGTAGTTGAAGATGCAGAAATAGCGATTCACCAAGCGCGAAAGTTAATCAAGAAAACTAAGCAAGAGACGAACTCAAAATTACAGCAGCAATTATTACAATTAATAGAAACTATCTTAGTTTACAAATTTCCTAAAATGAGTCGGGAGGAAATCGAAGCCATGTTTAGTTTGAGTGATTTAAAACAGACAAGATTTTATCAGGAAGCTTTTCAGGAAGGCAAAGAAGAAGGCATAGAGCAAGGTGTAAGAAGAGGTAAGTTAAAAGCAGTACTACCAATGTTGACAGCTGGGTTGACTGTAGAGCAAATAGCTCAAGCTTTAGAATTGAGTACCGAGGAAGTCAGCCAAATAGTACAACAGCAGGCTTCTAATTCCAGCAGCAGCGAAGAATAACAGCACAATTTAAATACTAGGGTAGGCAAATGTCGAAATGAGTGGTTGTAATTAGGTATATATAACTTAATTAGCTGTGAGCGTGACAATCTCAAACTCTTTTTTTATCATTCAGCAATTTTTCCCGACGAAATATTAATTAAATTTTGTTAAGATTGACACGGCATTAGCACTTCATCCCGAAACCACCCATTCCCCTACCTGAGAAAAACTTGATGCTGCGACTAGAACATATTAGTAAAATTTATCCCACAGGTGAAGTTCTCAAAGATATCAACTGGGAAGTTAAACCTGGCGATCGCATCGGCTTAGTCGGTGTGAACGGCGCAGGTAAATCTACCCAACTGAAAATTATCTCTGGAGAAATGGAACCGACGGCTGGGGAAATCATTCGTCCTGCAAGTTTACATATAGCCTACCTCAACCAAGAGTTTGAAGTAGATCCTGGCCGCACTGTGAGAGAAGAATTTTGGACTGTTTTCAAAGAAGCGAATCAAGTGCAGCTTTCTATCGCGCAGGTGACAAGAGACATGGAAACTGCAACTCCAGAGGAACTCGATCACTTAATCAACAAATTGGATCGCTTACAGCGCCAGTTTGAAGGCTTGGATGGCTATGGTTTAGAAGCACGCATCGGCAAAATCTTGCCAGAGATGGGATTTGAACAAGAAGATGGCGATCGCCTTGTTAGCGCCTTCTCTGGTGGTTGGCAAATGCGGATGAGTTTGGGTAAAATCCTGTTGCAAAAACCAGATTTATTGCTACTGGACGAACCAACAAACCACTTAGACTTAGAAACTATTGAGTGGTTGGAAAATTACTTAAAAAGTCTAGTAACTCCAATGGTGATAGTCTCCCATGACCGGGAGTTTCTTGACCGCCTCTGCACTCAAATTGTAGAAACAGAACGTGGTGTTTCTACTACTTACCTGGGTAATTATTCATCATACCTGCAACAAAAAGCTGAAAATCAATCAGCACAGTTGAGTGCTTACGAAAGACAGCAGAAAGAACTAGAGAAACAACAAGCTTTCGTTGACAGATTTCGCGCTAGTGCTACCCGTAGTACTCAAGCCAAAAGCCGCGAAAAACAACTAGAAAAAATCGAGCGAATTGAAGCACCTACAGGTGGTGTCAGAACTCTACATTTTCGCTTTCCTGATGCACCCCGTAGCGGACGAGAAGTCGTCACTATTAAAGATTTAACTCATATCTATGACGATAAAATCTTATTTTTAGGAGCTAATCTCTTTATTGAAAGAGGCGATCGCATCGCTTTCTTGGGCCCTAACGGTGCAGGTAAATCTACCCTACTGCGGGTAATTATGGGTATGGAACCACCGACAGAAGGTAGTGTTAAATTAGGCGATCACAATGTTATTCCTGGTTACTTTGAGCAAAATCAGGCAGAAGCTTTGGATTTGAAAAAGACAGTTATGGAAACTATTCACGATGAAGTTCCAGACTGGAAAAATGAAGAAGTTCGGACATTGTTAGGACGATTCTTATTTGCTGGAGACACGGTATTTAAACAGGTTGGTGCATTAAGTGGAGGCGAAAAAGCGCGTCTAGCTTTAGCAAAAATGCTCTTACGTCCAGCGAATTTACTAATCTTAGATGAGCCGACAAACCATCTAGATATTCCAGCTAAAGAAATGTTGGAGGAAGCCCTGCAAAACTATGATGGAACAGCCATTGTTGTCTCTCATGACCGTTATTTTATCTCCCAGGTAGCCAATAAAATTGTGGAAATTCGCGATGGTGAATTCCGCGTTTATTTAGGTAATTATCATTACTACCTGGATAAAATTGCTGAAGAAAAAGAAGCCGAAAAACTAGCTGCGATCGCTGCTGAAAAAGCCGCCAAAAAAGCTGCTAAAGCCGCTAAAACTTCAGCAAAACGCAAATAATACATAGTAGTAACACTGAAATTTACCTAGAGTGCATGATGCAAAAATAGCTTGGTTGAAAACAGTTCGTTCCCAGCTTTAAACATCATGCACTTTTGCTATAAAATGATGAATTAGATAAAAGCTCACACATCCTACATAAATAGCAAGAAATCTACAACTGCTTCAGCAAAACGCAAGTTAGAGACTGGCTATTATCACTACACAAAAGCTTTTTTATGATAGTTAGTCCCACATAATTATCACAAAAAATCAGCAAAATTTACTAAAGTTAAAAAAAATCAAAAAAATCAGTATTTTTTTGATAAAAGAAGTTAATAAGCAGAAATCCTCTTGCAGTGGTGATTAGCAGTGGTATCATTCGGGTATTACAAAAAGTAAAGGGCAATTTTACTATGACCAAAGCACCTGTTGCTCCTGTGGTGCTAGTCATTTTAGACGGATGGGGCTACTGCGAGGAGAAGCGTGGAAACGCTATTGTTAATGCTAAAACTCCAGTCATGGATAGCTTATGGGCAGCTTATCCACACACCCTCATTCGCACATCAGGAAAAGCCGTAGGGTTGCCAGATGGTCAAATGGGCAACTCGGAAGTTGGTCATTTGAACATTGGCGCTGGGCGAGTAGTACCGCAAGAATTAGTACGCATCTCCGATGCTGTGGAAGACGGTTCTATCAAGCTCAACCCAGCACTTGTCAAAATTTGCCAGGAAGTGCGCGATCGCAATGGCAAGCTTCACATAGTAGGTCTGTGTTCAGAAGGTGGAGTACATTCCCATCTCACTCATCTATTTGGACTACTGGACTTAGCTAAGGATCAGCGAATTTCCCAAGTTTGTATCCACGCCATCACCGATGGTCGTGACACCACACCAACCGAAGGTGTAAAAGCAATTGGGCAGCTGCAAGAATATATAGACCGCATAGGTATTGGGCGCATAGTCACCCTCAGCGGTCGCTACTACGCGATGGATCGCGATCATCGTTGGGATCGGGTTAAACGCGCTTACGACGTAATGACCCAAGATGAGGTGACTGATAATCGCCCGGCTGTAGAAGTCTTACAAGCATCTTACGCTGCTGGAGTAAAAGACGAGTTCATCAACCCGACACGTATTGCTCCTGGCGCAATTGCAGCAGAGGATGGAGTGATATTCTTCAACTTCCGCCCTGATCGCGCTAGACAACTCACTCAAGCTTTTGTTAGCCCAGAATTTACAGGCTTTGAAAGAAAGCTAATTCAACCGCTTGCCTTTGCTACTTTTACTCAGTATGACCCAGATTTAAAAGTAGCTATCGCCTTTGAGCCGCAGAATCTCACAAATATTTTGGGAGAGGTTGTTGCTAATCACGGATTGAAGCAATTTCGCACTGCTGAAACCGAAAAATACGCCCATGTTACCTACTTCTTTAATGGTGGTCTAGAAGACCCTTTTGAAGGTGAAGACCGGGAACTCGTAAGCAGTCCAATGGTAGCAACTTACGATAAAGCCCCGGCGATGTCAGCAGCAGCAGTCACAGATGTAGCGATCGCCGCGATTGAAAAATGTATCTACTCGTTGGTTGTAATTAACTATGCCAACCCAGACATGGTAGGACATACGGGTCAGATAGAAGCTACGATAGAAGCAATTGAAAAAGTTGATCTGTGTTTGGGTCGCCTACTTGCTAGCATTACTAAAGTTGGTGGCACAACAATTATTACTGCTGACCACGGTAATGCTGAGTATATGCTAGATGATGCGGGTAATCCTTGGACAGCCCACACCACTAACCCAGTCCCCTTAATTCTTTTGGAAGGAGAAAAAGTAAAAATCCCTGGACATGGTACAAATGTCGAACTACGAAGCGATGGCAAGCTAGCCGACATTGCGCCGACAATTCTAGAGATTTTACAACTTCCTCAGCCATCAGAAATGACAGGGCGATCGCTCGTTGTCCCAGCTGGATATGATGTGCAACGCAGTCGTACTCCCGCGCAAGTAGGTTTGTAAAATAGATAACAGTTAACTGTTACCTTCACCCTGGCACTTCTGTTTTGAAATTGACTATCTATTTAGATTGCTACCATGACAGTTTCTAATATTGTTCAAGGCATTTGGGCACTTTCCGCCGTTGGTTTAATCGTCTTAGTACTACTGCATAGTCCTAAAGGAGATGGTATTGGGGCCATTGGTGGACAAGCTCAGCTATTTAGCAGTACCAAAAGCGCAGAAAACACCTTAAACCGAATTACTTGGGCATTGACAGTAGTTTTTCTAGGTTTAACAGTAGTTTTAAGTGCTGGTTGGCTACCTAAGTAACCATAGGGAATAGGGATATGGGACAAAAAATCCAATACCCAACACCCAACCCCCTAAAAAATTTATTTACATCACAGTTACTAGCAATTCTTACCTTAGCGATAGGTACAGGGCTGCTAGTTATTTTTACGCATCTCCCTGCAAATGCTAATTTCGCTCAAGTAACGCTATATTCTAGGGATTTACTCGCTTCTCTCCCTACCGCCTCATTCCCTTCTCCAAAACCCCATCCTCTACCGCCAACGCTAGCCAAATGGCAAGATAATACCAACAGTGGCGATTACTTTGCTCAAATTACAGCCACCCAAGTCGGTTATCTGGTTTGGTCAAAGTTTCCTATTAAAGTTTACGTAGAAACGCCAACAGCAATTAACAGCCAGCAAGCTCAAGCTTGGGTTAACAGTGTCTTACAAGCTGTGCAGGAGTGGAATGCTTACTTACCTTTATTGATAGTGGAAAAACCAGAGGTTGCAGATATTAAAATTTTGCGAAAAGCGCCTCCTCTGCAAATTTCTCCCGGCGATAAAATTCCTCGTGCGCGTTCTGCTTTAACTACCTACAAGTTATATACCAACAACAAAGTTTTATTACACCGCTTCACTATATTATTAAGTCCTAGCCAGACTGGTAATTACGTCCTAGCCGCAGCGCGTCATGAACTCGGCCACGCTTTGGGAATTTGGGGGCATAGTCCGTTACAAACCGATGCCCTATACTTTTCTCAAGTTCGCCAACCGCCCCCAATTTCTGTTAGAGATGTGAATACTTTGAAGCGAGTTTATGAACAGCCAACGAGTTTGGGATGGTCTTTAGTAGAGAATTAAAAGATTAAATAAATTACATGGTGATTGTTACTACAAGATTGCTATTCATGCCTAAAGAATGACAAGAACTTACCAAATTGTAGTGGATACTAATGTATTGCTTGCTGGTTTAAGATCCAGTCTTGGTGCATCTTATAGACTATTAACAATACTTAACGATAGGCGTTGGCAGTTGAATGTTTCTACTACTTTAGTATTTGAGTATGAAGAAATTCTCAAACGAGAAAAATATCAGATTGGATTGAGCGATCAAGACATCAACGATGTTATTGAAGGTATTTGTAGCATTGCTAATTTATGTAGTATTTTTTATATATGGCGACCCTCAGCCCGAGACCCTGACGATGATTTCCTCATTGATTTAGCTGTTGAATGCCAGGCTGATTTTATCATTACTTACAATCAAAAAGATTTACAAGCCGCACAACAATTTGGAATCAGGTTAGTGTCACCCAAAGAGTTTTTACAGATAGTAGGAGAAATACAATGACTAATTTAAATGTACAACTACCTGAATCTTTGTATAAACAAATTGAAGCCTTAGCAGCTAGAGAAAATGTTTCTATTGAACAGCTTATAGCTATTGCTTTATCTGCACAAGTTTCTGCATGGTTGACCAAAGGCTATTTAGAAGAAAAAGCCAAAAGCGGTAGTTGGGAAAAATTCCAGCGAGTTTTGAATAAAGTCCCTAATGTAGAGCCAGAAGAATACGATAAATTGTAGTAACTTATATGTAATTAACGACAATATGCGCTTCGCACATTCCGTCCCGACTACCTAATATTTATATAGCAACAACAGAAAAAATTTCCTATTTAATTTGGACATCGCCAAAAAATATTGGTGATATTACGGGTAAATAATGACATTTTTTTGATTTAACCGTATTTTCTCTATACCAATAGATAGATATGAAAGTATACAATAAATTTCGTTCATAATTAACTGAATATTTTTTTATGTCTACACACAACCCTAAATCTCACACTATCGACTCAGATGGAAATATCATTTTAAAATCGAAACATTTAAAAGAGGTAGTAGAAGTTCATATAGATAAAGTAAAACGCCGTTTTTATGGTATTAAATTAGATGGTACTCGTATAGAAGATGATGGTGATTGTGGAGGTGATTTTGCTCAACCAGTCATGCTTTATAAAGTCTATTATTGCTTTGCAAATGATACTTGGGGAATAGGATATCGAACTAAAGATAAAAATGAAAAAAAGTGGAGGGATGGGTTTAAAACTGCCAGAGAAGCTTGGTTATATAGAGAAGCTTTAATTGCTGGTGATATAGCTAAAAGGTAATTAGCTGAGTCTTTGCCATCAGTACGATCGCATTTTCCGCAACCCTTTATTCTGTTTGTTATAGTTAATTAGTTATAAATCAAATAAACAAACCACAGTCAACCCTAAAGAACTCGCCCAAAGCTTGAGCTTGAGCTTTACTAATTTCTTGCTGACCATTAACCACTTTTGAAACTATTTCTTGGCTACCAAGAATACTAACTAAATCTGATTCTTTTATATCCCTTTGTTCCATCAAAAAACGTAATATAGAATCAGGCTGCGATGCTTTTACAGGCGAATAATATTCTTGCTCAAACTTCTCGATTAAAATAATTAGCAACTCATAAAGTTCATCCTCTTCAGGGCTGCGATTATTACGGTGCATTAATTCTTCTACAATAGCTAAAGCTTTTTCATTCTCTTCTTCATTCCTAATCAGTTTTGGCTGATATTGGGCTAATAAATCTCTATATTTATCTGAATTAAAAGTAAGGGTCATTTTTCCATTCCTCCTTATCATATTCAGCATGGGTAAGAATATATTTGATATAAATCAATTGCTTTTCATCATCTATACTCACAATTAAGGGATATTTATTACCTTTAATATTAAAAACAGTAAAATTACTAACTGCTTCTGCTTTCGGAAAAACTGATTGTACATCAATTAAATTAGACCAATCAGCTTTACTAGCAACTTTATACCAGTTATCAATAGCTTCACGACAATCGGCATGGCTTGCAGTATATTCTCTTAAAATTCGGTAGCTAATGACGTGCATTTCTCATACTTCGTCGTCCTATTTGGGAATTTATAGCGCGATCGCACTTAATGCTTTTCTTTTTTATATGCTTACTTGATGTTGATTTGGAATTAAACTATATCAACTAATTCAACATGTACCCTTTTACCCACTGCTTTCGCCGCACGTTCAAGAGTATCTAAGGTTATAGACGTGTTATTGGGATCTAATAACCGATCAAGAGATGATCTGCTGGTTCCCATCATTTGCGCCATTGCTGTCTTATTCAAATTTCTTTTGTTCATGGCTTCGCTAATTTGCCATGCAATAATACGTTTTGTAGCAATCAGGTTAATTTCTTCAAGTGTACCTTCTTCTTCAAAAAGGTCATCAAGAGATGAACCGATATGAGGATTGTTTTTCATCCTTGTGCCTCCAGATTTCTCTTACGTTTTAACGCTATAGCTAATTCCTTGTTTGGTGTTTTTCGAGTCTTTTTGATAAATCCGTGTAGAAGTATCATTTCGCCTTCAAAGAAGCAAAATAAAACACGTGCAATCCGTCCATTAGTTAAATTTGTTCGTACTTCAAACAAGCCATCACCCATCGAACGGCAGGTTGGCATCCCAATCGGCCATCCAAACTCAACTGTCTTGATATCAGCACCAATTAATTTTCGATCTTCTTTATCTAGATCCTTTAACCAATCACGAACAGGCTCTGCACCATTATCACTTTGATAAAATCTTGCGGGAACTCGTTTTTGGTTTTGTTGTTCTTTTTGATTTTCTTCTTCGGTCATCTATACCAAATTTTCTGATAATAATCAGATTAATTTGATGTTATTTCTAATGTACCTTTTTTGGTACACAACCATCAACCGTATTATTTTTGTGTAAAAAATTACCTTTATTTGCGTCTTTATGTAAGATAAAAAAAGATGTGATCAAATACTTGAAAACATCTGTAAATGATAAATATTAACTTCAATGATCCAGATTTAAAAGTATAGCGGCACTATATCTATGCTCTCAGATTTACTGCAGCAACCAAAATTGATAAATAGGTCAACATTGAAAAACGTAAAATAGAGTCTTGGCGATTACTTCGCTTCACTGCGTTCCGCTCGTAATGACATTTCACGTTTAATTAGGTTGAGCTACTTATGAGAACTTGCTTATAATCTATGACTTAGTGGTAAAGGTCGCTGGAGTAAAACTTCGCGGTACAACTGTTCCAACTGAGTAATATTATCAGTGAGGGTATAGCGTTCTAGGACACGATTTCTCGCTTTCTGCCCTAATACAGTTGTTAACTCAGGATGGTCTTGGAATAGTGGTAAGAGGGTTTTTAATTGCGATCGCACTGTTTTAGTATTTAAAACTACCCCTGCACCTTTTTCTAATACTTCACCATCTGCACCCACATCTGTGGCTAAACACGCCAACCCGCAGGCCATTGCTTCTAAGAGAGATAAAGATAACCCTTCTACCAACGAAGGCAAAATAAATACATCTGCCCCCCGTAGAATTTCGATGCGTCGGGTTTCATCGGCAATGAATCCTAACCAGATAATGCCTTCATCTGTACCATAAAACGGCTGTAAAGACGGCTTCAAAGGCCCATCGCCCACAATCAGTAGCTTACTATCGGCTTCCATTCCTGACTGTTTCCAAGCGCGTAGCAGTGGTTCCACATTCTTTTCTGGTGCTATCCGGCCTTGATAGACAAATAGGCGTTCAGCTTGGAATTCTGCTTTGATTTGAGAAGGGCCTGGAGAATATTTAGCGGTATCGACTCCATTAGGGATGACTGCAACATTTTCTTCCCGCACACCCATCCGCCCTAATAACTCGCGCTGAATTTGGGAAAATACAATCACGCGATCATAGTTCACTAAGAAAGGTGCGTATAGCTGATAAGCCAAAAGTTGTGTTCCCGAAATGAGTTTTGCCCCTTTCCCTGCAAATGGGGTATGGAAAGTCGCAATTAGAGGCAAATTCAATTGTTCACAAATTTCTGGAAGAATAAAGTCCAAGGGAGATAAAGTCAAAGAAGCGTGGACTATATCTGGTTTAATTTTCCGCAACGACTCAGTTAATACTTTGGTTGCTTTAAAAGTGGGAATTGTGTAAACCTGGGACTTGTAAATGAAGGGTAAGGAAACTTCTTGAAATTTTGGCCAGTTATCAGGTTCAGATTCTTCTTGAGCAAAGTGGAGAAAGCTAACTTCATGCCCTCGGTCTAGCAAGGCATTTGTAATTTCTCGACTGTAGGTAACATTGCCGCAAAAGGGTGATTTTTTTCCAATCCAGGCTATACGCATTCTTTATTTAGTTATAAGAACAGCGGGTTTAATATTGAGTTTTTGTTGCTTTGTAGTTTTGCTTTTAGCTGTTGTTATCGCTGGCTTTTTAGTTAGTATTACACCCCATTGTCTCTACCCATAAAATAGCCAAATTCTCAGATTAATTTAGCTAGTTTAGTTATAGCTGTAGTTATCCTACTAAGAATTTGTGAATAAATATGAGTCAATCAAAACCAATTGCGCCAGGATTCACAATGATCCCGAGTTAAGCCTATAGTGATTTATGGCTGAGTTCAGTCTATCACGAAAATTTCAGCTTTCAGTAAATGATTAATTATGTCAAGCTAATGTTTAATTACTCACGATGCGAGGTATACCAAGTAAAGATACCTCCGAAAAAGACAATTACAGCTAATGCTAAAAAGACAGCTTGTAATCCAATAAAGGTCTCTGCTACACCAGCTAATGCTAAGGGTAAAGAAAGAGCAATATTAATGACATTATTTTGCAAACCGAATACTTTACCCCGCATTTCTGGTGGTGTTTCTGTTTGAATTGCAGTTTGCATTGGGATACCCACAAGTGCACCAAAAACACCTAATAGTGCTACTAACAAAAGCACTATCCATAGCTGTGTTGTAAAGATGGATAAACCAATCAAGGAAGCTGCCATACCCAGACAACCACAAAGGCTTAAGGCTGTATAGGAGAATCTTTGACCAAACTGACCGAGAATTGTTGCACCTGCAGCAATTCCCACACCACCAGCTGCTAGTAAAAAGCCAAATTGTGAGGCTTTCATGTTGGGAATGATTTCTGCCATTCTGACAGCTAAAACTGTTAAGGCGGCAAATATGGAAAACAAGATGATCAGTTGTACTAAAGCGCTACGAACACGATGATTATCTTTGAGATAACGTAAGCCATCCCGTAAATCTGAGAAAACATGAGGAAATTCCGTTTCTGAGTCGTGAGCTTTTTCGTTAGTTACCAAGAAACTCAAAATTATTCCCGCGATCGCATAACTTCCACCAACAACCATTTCTTTACCAAAGCTGCCACTTGCACCCAGATTGAGCCAAAGTTGATCCGCGATCGCTAATAGTGGTTCGCCAACAGCAAAACCAACAATCACCGAGGCCATCATTGTTGTTGTGTACAGGGAGTTAGCCGAGAGTAAATGTTGTTCTTCTACCACCAATGGAATTGCTGTTTGTTCGGCTGGGGCAAAAAACTGTGTGAGGGTGGATACTAAAAAAGTCACTCCTAAGATGATTAAAAAACCTACAGGCAATACTCCCACTGGTTGCCAATCATGAGTCAACCATAACAGCAAGGGAATCACCAATACCAAAATTCCCCGCCAAATATTCGTGGCTACTAATACAGTCTTTTTCGACCAGCGATCTACAAATACACCAGCCACAGAACCGAATAGCACGGCTGGAATGGTAAAGGCCATCATTAAGGCTGATACCCAACCACTAATGCTTTGATGACTCGCTTGAAACTGCGTATTAATCAAAGCAATCATCAACACCAGATAAACTTTATCAGCTAGCTGGCAAAAAACTTGTCCACCCCAAAGTGCTAAGAAATTTGGGTTTTTTAATACGGGTAAAAACCCCTTTTGGGGCACATCATTTGATGCTTCATCTTTACCTGAATCAGGCCCCTTGATATCGGGTGGCTCTTTTGCTGAGGTAATAGCGGCTTGGCCATTAGCCTCAGCCTGAGTTGATTTGTCTTCTGAATTAATAAAATCAGGTTTTGATTTTTCCGATAGCCAATTTTTATTATTTGGCGAAATCTCCCTAGGGGAAATTTCGTGGTTATTGATTTGACTGGGCCGAGACTTCGGAACAGCACTCAAGTGGCTGGGTGCTGTAGAATCTGATGCTCTATTCTGTTTTTTGGCGTAGCTCGGTGACAAAGGCAGGATTTTTGTATCCAAATCAGACGGTTGCATCATGGTTGGCAGCAAAATAAGAATCGATTAAAGTGGCGGAGCGGATTGGATGACCCAAATGATACTGAGCATAATGGCGCAGAATTTGCTCAACAGCTAACCAGTCATTATCTCTGGTGGTACTAATTTGCATTATCTCTGGTTGTGACAGATGCTGGAGAATATCAAGTTCTTTTGCATTTAAACGCTGAGAAATCACAGGTAGTTCTTGGCGATGCATCACTGTTTGGTAACCCGAGACGGTTGTAGCTGGGGTTGTGGGGGAATGAGGCGATCGCGTCTTGGAAGAGTTGATTTGTCTCTCCCTCTCTTTTTGTTTTCGCAAGTCTTCCCAAGTCTCTAAGCAAACTGTGCCACCAGTGGAGATACTAAATCCTACCTGCCACTGAGGGCTTGTAAAATTTGGTACTAGGGGGCGTTGCGTGAGACAACAAACTTGCACTTGAGGTGTAAGTCCCGCCAAAGCTAAAAGGTGAAAAACTCCATGAGACAGATGAGCTAAGATACTAGCTTCGTTATTAGACACTGCCTCTAAACGATTGAGATGTTCGTTAAGCAACTCATAAAGTTCTTCTTGGGGTTGTTCGCTTAAAGCTTGACTGAGGACTATTTCTGCTAGATATTGGCTAGCTGCCAATTTCCCTAAATCTTTAGTCAAACCTGGATAGGTTTTTACTGTTTGTGCTTGTGTAATTTTATCGAGCGATCGCCCTTTAGCAATCAGTAGTTCATTGACAACAAACATCCCACTCCTACCACCCAGGCTTGAATTGTGCTTGCGTGCCCCAGGGGCAACTGCTCGGATTAAACCGAACTCTTTTGTCAAAATTGTTACTATTCTATCTGATTCTCCCAGTGCTTGGGCTTTCAGATTAATTCCCGTTACTTGATAGGTTTTACTCATTAGCCAAGAGTCCGTAGGGGCGGGTTAAACCCGCAGATCTAAGGGCAGACGCAATATTTCATTTAAACCGCCCGTAAATTAGTCATCAGTCATGCGTCATTAATTCTGAGTACAAAAGACAAATGACTATTCCACCTTTTCTGGGTTATTGCGCTGGCGGATTAAATCAATACCGCGAGATGTGCCTAATCTAGTAGCACCCGCCAAGATTAATTCTAAGGCTTGATTAATAGTACGAATACCGCCAGAGGCCTTAATTCCTACCCTTTCGCGGGCAATCTCTTTCAAAAGACGCACATCTTCCACAGTGACACCCCCATTCCAACCTGTACTGGTCTTTAAGAATGCGGCCCCTGCTTCCATAGCCAATTCTGCCGCTAGTTTCTTTTCTGGATCTGTCAACAGGTTAGTTTCTAAAATTACCTTCACAGTTTGCCCGGTTGCTTCACAAATTTCCGCAATTTCCCGGTGGACTGCTTCGGTTTTTCCAGCTTTTAACCAACCCAAGTTGATGACTACATCAAGTTCAGTGGCTCCACTGTCCACTGCTTCTTGAGCCTCATACAACTTAACTGCGGAAGTAGTCGCTCCAGTAGGAAAGCCAATTACTGCACAGACTTTTGGATTTTTACCGTGGAGGAGTTCTGCGGCTCGCTTTACATAGCTAGGGTGCAAGCAAACCGCCGCAAAATGAAATCTGTCTGCTTCTTCACACCATTGCTCAACCTGCTCTGGAGTAGCCGTTGGCGTTAACAGGGCGTGATCGATAAATGGCGCAATATCAATGTCTGGATAGTCTGCTGCCATCGTGCCTTTTGCCAATTATTGATTATTAATCTTTATAAAAAATTAAAACATTTCTTATATATATATTAAACCACATTTATTACGAGTTTATCCTGAAAAGCAGGCTGCTGAATAGGTCTTACATATCCGCTTTCCAGATAGCCTGAAAACACCTAAGTATTCAAGTTAACATTAGACACTTTTAATTTGAGTACGCTTAATAGGATTTTAGCTACCAATTAATAAGAAGTTAAGAATAGTTTCAGCTAATGCTTTTGATGCCAAATATGGTACTCCATTACCAATAGTTTTAAACATATTGGTGAGTGACATATCCTCTGGAAGTACGAAATTTGCAGGTAAAGATTGAATTGCTAATGCTTCAGCAGCAGAAATTCTTCTAACTTTGTAAGGATGCAAATGTACTTCATTATTGCCATAACAAGCCGTTGGTGAGTAGCGCCATCTGTGCAGGCGTTTGAAGGACTTTCGAGAATTATCTCCCTCGTCAACTGAAGCAAATTTTGTGATTCCTGCTCTAGGTTGAAAATAATGTTGAGCATTGGGATGTTGAGACACATTATTTTTTCTAAACCAGTATTCAACTGTGAGTTCTTGAGGAATATTTTCCGGACAAGGAATTATAGAATCTTCTTGGAATGATGTACATTTACTCCAAGGGTAAGCAAAGACTTCTTCTTGAGGATATAAAATGTATGTTTTCCAAGGAAATAAATTAGCATTTTTAAAATTATGGCTCTCTATTAAGCTATTTCGGAAGCCAATAAGAATAATTCTTTCTCTATCCTGTGGCACACCATATTCAATAGCATTAATTAAGCGTTCTGTTAATATATAGCCAGCTTTTTGTAATTTTTGCTTTAACGATTCAAAAAACAAACGATGTTTTTTTGTCCGCCACAAACCTTTTACATTCTCAAATAAAAAGAAATCTGGTAAATGATGACAAATCAATTCGATATAAGATGCAGAAAGTTTACCATTATCTCCCAAATGACCTTTATTTTTTCCACCTATTGAAAAATCTGGACAAGGAGGCCCGCCAATAAAGCCAACAATATTATAAGATTTTCGGCAGTCTTGGACTAATTCACCTAAACGTTGAGCGGGTAATTCTTCTAGAAGTTTAGTTACGTCTGCGGTTTCACCTTGATGATACCCATATTCAGGCAATGATAGGTTAAGAATTTCCCGTGAATAGCGGTATGCTGCAAGGAATGGGGGAAATATTTCATTGACATAAACAATATGAAAACCGCTAGTTTCAAATCCTAAATCTAGTAAACCGGAGCCAGCAAAGAATGAAAATATACAAGGACGGTAATTAGCCATCTATTAACTACGAGATTTTCTTTAATTTCTCAGAAAAAAGTCTCGTCTAATACTAATTAGCCTGCAATTCAAATCGCAGGCTAATTATCTACTGACATTAAGATTTAAGTTACTTTATGGGAATTATCCCACAGCCTTCTCAACAGCAACTTCTGGTAACAAACGCTTGACACCTTGCTTCACAAAACCTTGCAGAAAAGCCATCTGCTGATTTTGCTGGAAGACATTTTGTAAAGTTTGCCGCAACTTCTCTAAATTTAAGTTATTGCCAGAATCTAGGGCTATTTCCTGTTGTTGGAAATACTCTATTAAACTTAACCCAGCAACTCTGGTGAGATAAGCTGCACTTACTCCCTGTACTACGCCACCAGCGACAAAGGTGACGGCGTTACTTTTGAGTACAGTACTCACAGCTTTAGTAGAAAGTTCGACTAAACCCAGCTTCAGCATTAAACTTCCCATTGTTCCGGCGACAGTTTGCGCCTGTTCCAAGGAAAATTTCTGCTGGTAGATATTACCTAAATCCATGACCATTTGGGCATTAATCGCCGCAGTTGCTAAAACATCGAGTGCGGGAACTGGATTTGCAAAAGCAGCAGCCGCAGCTATCCACTGATATTGTTCTATAGCTGGGGTAGAGCGATCGCGTCTGATATCATTTAGCCAAGTTTTTGCCTCAGCTTTCAGTAAGTTAGCTTTCCTAATAGTTGTTGTCCAGATTAACTTTTGTGCTTGCTGGGCTAAAACTTCACCTAGTTGCTGTGTTAACGACTGGATATCTGCTGCTGGTTGTTCCAACCACTCTTGTACAGAACCGTCAGCCTCATGCTTACGGACTTTGATGGGACTGGGAGAGGCGGCTGTTGCAACTAAATTCCCTTGTGTCCGTTGCTTCAATGACAGCAAGATGCTGGCGCGTTCATCGGGCAAATACTGGTCTTGCTTATTAAAAATCAGTATTACAGGCTGATTTGCTGCTTTTAGCTGCTGTAAAGTTTGAAATTCTGAATCGGTTAAATCACCGTTAGTCAGGAATAGGACAAAATCAGATGTTGCGACTGCTGCCAAAACATCTGTATCTGATTTGTCACCAGCTTGAATAAATAAAGGTGCTGTCTCTTGGAAGCTGACTTTTTGCTTGATTTGGGCTTGCCAGCTAGACTTTAAAACTTCAATTAAGGTGGTTTTACCGACAGATTTTCCACCAGTAACAGCTAATGTAAGCTCTTGGCTATCTAAATCTAAGAGTAATTGGTTAACTTGTTCTCGTAAGTGCCCTAAGGCTGGATGTCGTTCTGATTCTTGTGCCAGTTGGTTAATTACGGCTTCGGCTTTGGCGATCGCATTTTCTGCATCTGCTCGTTCTACAAGCATGATATTTAGCTGCTCTACACTAGCTTTCGGGCGATTTTGCTGCAATAACCACAAACCACCACCGACTGCCAAAGCACTCAGTAAACCAAATTCCCCCACCTGCACTATGGAATCTTGCCAACTGTCTAACATCCACAGAGAAAACGACAGTCCCAATCCTCCTACTAAAATAGGTCGTTGCAACTTCACAACTATGACTCTCCGCGCTTTTTGGATGGCTTACTCCAGAATAGATCAAAATAAAACAAATCCCTGCAATCTTAACTGATTGTAGGGATTTGTTTTTACTTCTATTTGGTGGCGGGAAGTGGATTTGAACCACTGACCTTCGGGTTATGAGCCCGACGAGCTACCAGGCTGCTCTATCCCGCGTCGTTTGCTTACTTTTCTAGTATAACCCCAAGTTATAAATTTGGCAACTATAAAAGCGATAATTCTCCAACAACTTCTAAACGCTTGTATTTTCCCAAAATCATAAACTTTTCAGCTAGGCTTTCAGCAACGCTGGGCGTAATCCAGCCCATTTGTTGAAGTAAATGAATAGCAACTGCGTATTTTGCTCGCTTTGATCCATCCATAACTTTAATTGCCAATCCCATGCCTTCCCCTAACCTACCGATGCACTGTACTCCTTCGGCACCAGCTTTGCTTACCAATTCTCCAGGGGTTAAGCGCATGAGTTCCGTATCAAATTCACCATCACCAGCTACCATTGTGGGATGATGAGTCATTGCCCGGACAATGCGCTCCATATCCAAAGTTTTACCAGAGGCTAGCAGGGCATACAGAGAACCCATCTGACCCAGTTGCATCAAATAAGTAGGTGCCCCACAGTCATCATGAACACCGATAAATTCTTCAGATGGCATTCGCAGCAATTCTGCTACCTTGCTGAGAATTAACTGTTGGACTGGGTGTTTGCGTTCTAAGTAGTTATTTAAAGGCCAATGTCGTTGTTGACAAACGGCTAGCATTCCCGCATGTTTACCAGAGCAATTGTATTCTAAGGGACTCCGCTTACCTTCGGGAATCGGGCATTGGAGTGCGCTGGGGTCAAGATCGGCCCGCCAAAGAATGTTAAATACTTGTCTAACTTGCTCTATGCTACCTTTGTGGGAGCTAGTGATAATCGCTAAGTCGCGATCGCTAAGATCGTAGCGTTCTAGTGTACCAGTTGATGTGACAGCGAGTGCCTGAAATGGTTTGAGTGCTGAACGCACAAATGCAGCCGTTTCCGCATTACCGGCTACGGATAAAACCCGCCCCCGTTCGTCGCATACAACAGCCTGGACTATATGCCTCGATTCGATAATTCCTTCCCGTAGCAACCTCACTTCTAAGGCTGCGGCTTGAGTTCGTTTTCCCATTGTCATGGGTTAAAATCTATCACTTTTTTGTTATTTTTTTATTATTTGTTTATTTTAGTCACTTGCCCTCTGCCAAATGACTATTTATAACAAATGCCAAACTATACTACCAGCAACAAACATTCCTGCCAAGCTAGCAAAAGTAAGTTGCAAGCGGCGGAGAATAGGTTTGATTTCGTAGGTGGCAATTAAGCGATCGCGGTTTAATACTTCCTCTGGTTTGCTCCAAGTTTGACCGTCATACCACCCAGATTCTTCATAAAATACTGTCGGGCTGAACAGGCGATCGCTGACGTAATACCAACCTAAGTACAAACGTACTAGCAAGAGGATTACGCCGATGCTTGCTCCTGCAGCGCCACAAAGAATAAATTGAGCAAGGTGCTTATGTGGAGGAAAACTGGCGGCTGCAACTGGCCCAGCCAGCACCCACGATAAACTCCAAATCCACAGCATTTTTTTGATATGCTCGCGCCAATTTAAGGCACAATCACGAAATAACCAAGATATTTTTAATTCTTCGTACTCGTTGAGTGGTTGTTGTTCAGTCGGGACTGGGCAATTGGAAACCGAGGATTTGATCATTTTGGCTTACCCCCACCTTCATCGGCTGTTGGCAGTTCTAAACGTTCAGCATGAGACCAGAATGCTTCTAAATTATAAAACTCTCGCTCCCTGGGCATCATGATGTGAACGATCACTTCGCCATAATCTTGCAACACCCAACTTCCTTCGGTTTTACCTGCTGTCCGCAAGGGATTTCGTTGCAGTTCGGTTGATACTTTGTCTTCAATGGCTTCTGCGATCGCTCTGACTTGCACTCTTGAATAGCCAGTCATCACCAAAAAATAATCTGCTAGGTAAGATACATCTGCTACCCTGAGCAGTAAAATATCACCAGCTTTGCGGTCGGATGCTGCTTCAGCAACTGTTATCGCTAATTTTCTACTTGCTTCTTCGCTTGGGTTTTGTGGACTAGCGATCGCAGTTTTTCTTAAAGATACAGATTGTGTTGGAAATTCTCCTTGGAAATAATCAGACATTAAACCTCAGGTGCTTTAGCCCTTTTGTTACATTTTTTCACAATTACACACAACTCATCAATTATGAGTTGTAACTATGTAAATTGTTTTTTTTGCATACTAACAAAAAAAAGGCTGTTTGGATTTGGTAATCAGCAAACAAGCGTACCATGCTATTTGAGCTAATGTAGCTATTTATATTTTGCATTGGTTGCTTTATGACAATTTTTATAGTATTATCCACAGCTTTGAGGAATTAACTAAACCCTGATTTCTACATCTTGATGTATTCTCTACTTGAGGTTGAGGTTATTGTTAATTTTGCAAAGTATCAGGCTAGTACCGCAAGGCGTAAGTAAAAAATCGTTTTGAAAAATTGTGATGCTTTTGGCAAGAAGCTGCTCTCCTAACCAAAAAATTGCTAACCATCATTTCTGCAGCACACAAAGCAATAATTGCAGAGAATAATATATTTTCAAAGTAACCTAAGATATATTTTAGGATCTTCCTAGAGTCTGAAATTATTTAGTGAAGTTCTATATTGATGAATATTACGGTTTATCTACAAATGCTATGCAGAACAAAAATTACAACATAGCGACTAATAAGCTGGTATGTGACTCGTGTAATTAATCATCTGAAATATTTTACATGATTAAAATATTAAAATACCCCTGCCTACAGATGCTAAGACAGGGGACAATTGACTTGAAGTATTAGACTTCTTGGTTTGAGATATTTGTGCTGGAAATTATGGCCTCGTCTGCTTTCAGTGCATAACATAAGGTCTCGTAGTTATTTAAAGCTTGCTCAAAGCTATATTGCTCAACAGCATATTGACGACTTTTATAACCGAGATTTTTGACTTTCTCTGGATTTTGGTATAAGTCTAGAATCGCATTTGCTAAAGCTTTAGCATCTTCTGGAGGAACTACACATCCGCCACCACTTTGTCTAACAGCTCTTGCTGCTGTACCATTTTCTGGGACAGAGGCAATCAATGCTCGACCACTAGCAAGTAGCACTTGTATTTTGGAAGGCATATTGAAGGATATAACATTTTTCTTTTGCACGACCAAACCAACATCCGCGGCTGCTAACATTTGTGGCAAATGTTCACGGGGTTGAAAAGGCAGTAACAAAACGTTATCAGCACCATAATTGAGACAGTCTTGTTGAAGTCTCTGCAATCCTTTAGCCTCTCCAGCAATCGTAAACACAATGTCTGGGATATGGCGTAACATAGCAGCAGCTTTAACCACTGTTTCTAAGCCTTGGGTCAGAGCAATATTACCAGAATATAAAACTACAAATTTATCTTTTAGGTTGTGTGTTTCTCGAAATGGGTTATTTTCTCTAGCTAAAGGGCGAATGAAATTCACATCAACCCAATTGGGAATTTGCACAATTTTGTCAGATGGTACACCCTTCTTAAGCAAATTTTCCACAAAACCATCAGCAATAACGCTGATTTTAGTCGCGCTATGATATGCAAACTTCTCTAATTGTGTAAATACCTTGATCAGAAATTTGTTTTTTAGTAGCCCTACATGAATAGCTGCTTCCGGTAAGATATCTTGAAGGTTTAAAACTACAGGACAAGCACGCAACCATCCTACAAGAGCAGCTGGCAAACATACAGGTAATGAAGGTGAAGTAGAAATAATCACATCTGGTCGCCAGCCCATCATTGCAGGCAAAAAACTGGTGACTACGAAACTAGCATCTAACAATATCCGATCTAGCAAGTTTGGTTGTGGACGAATCCAAACATAACTGCGTTGAATTTGGACTCCATTTTTAGATTCTGTTGAATACAATTTACCGCGATAGCCAGGGTAAATTTGACGTTCAGGATAGTTGGGCATAGCTGTGACTACACGCACTTCATGTCCCCGCTTCACAAGTCCCTCGGCTAATTCAGTCATTAAGGGAGCAATACCAATTGGTTCTGGGTAATAGTTGTAGGAGTAAATCAAAATCCGCATAACAAATTAGTCAGAATTATCTGGCTTTGTATTGAAAAACAATATTTTTCCCAAGTTTTCCCAAGAATTTTTGATTTTACGTTGCACCCATAACTAATTGTCCTTGCACAGCCTTGTTATGTCAGTGACTTTTGGTTGAAGATTAAGTAAATTTTGATATTTCATGCGTAGGCACTACGTAATTTATCAAGAGGCTAGTTGCATCTTGTGAGATTGTTTTTTAGGGTAAACTTACCTAAGTATAATCTCTATTTCTGTTAGGTAATAAAGCTTTAAACAAGCATCAAAATTACTTTAATAAAACTTATATCAATTAGATTATTGTAGATAAGTGCTAAAAAATAATTATAAATATAGCTTGTGTAAATATAACTATATATATAGTATTTACACCAATAGTAATCATTGAAACTACTAGTTCAAAAAAATAGTTCTTTTCAGTAAATCTATTGTGAAAATTTAGATAGATTATTAAATTATCATCACATTAAATTAGCAATAATATTGTCATTAACTGCACCCTAGCTAATAGCATTTCACTTTTAAAGTGATACATATGGGTAAGCAGAGGAACCTATTTATATCAGTAATTTCGTGAATTGATATAAAATATTTACTTGCTCATTGAAGCGTGATGAATATCCAAAAAAGAGAACAGATAGATAATCAACTGAATATTAAAAGCAGCTTTTTATCCAGAAAATAGATTGAATTCTCAGTATATCGCCTTGAAAGCTAATAAAATATAAATTTATTGTGGTGAATTATTGAATTTTGGACTGGATTAATCCCTGTTACAGGCGAAGCTGTTGTGATAGGACACTACAGGTATAAGCTGGTTGGGCAATAGTTATTATTAAAGTTTAAACGAACGTTCTGGTAGTGCCCACCCTCAAAAAAATATTTTTATTAAATTGATGAGTTGGTCATACAGCGATCGCACTGACCACAGCCTAAGATTAATTTGGTAATGAATTCGAGCCTATGGGCTAAAAAGTTAGAGAATTTGCGATAAGAATTTGCGAGTTCGTTCTTCTTGGGGTTTGTTAAAAAAGGAGTCTGGAGTAGCTGACTCAACTAGGGAACCGCTATCCATCAAAATTACTCTGTCAGCAACTTCACGCGCAAATCCTACCTCATGGGTAACGACTACCATTGTCATCCCTTCACGGGCAAGACTTCGCATTACATCTAACACTTCCCTTACCATCTCTGGATCTAAAGCTGAGGTGGGTTCATCAAATAGCATAATTTTAGGCTGCATCGCTAACGCACGCGCGATCGCTACCCGTTGTTGCTGTCCCCCAGATAATTGTCCTGGATATTTATGTGCTTGCTCTAAAATTCCGACTCTTTCTAAAAGTTGCATTGCTAATTCTTCAGCTTTCGCCTTCGCCCACCGGCGCACCCAAATTGGTGCCAAGGTGATATTTTGCAGCACTGTCAGATGGGGAAATAAATTAAACTGTTGAAAAACCATTCCTACTTCTTTGCGAATCGCATCAATATTTCGCAAATCATGGCTTAGGGTAATCCCATCTATCATAATTTTGCCTTGTTGATATTCTTCCAAAGCATTAAATGTCCTGATAAAAGTAGATTTACCTGAACCAGATGGCCCCATCAATACGACTACTTCACCACGATTTACCGTCAAGCTCACACCTTGGAGAACATGAAATTTTCCATACCACTTATGAACATCCTCAGCAATAATTATTGGTTGTGTCTCTAACATAAAATTTCACCTTTTTAACTCTTATGCTCTGCGTCTCTGCTAGAAATTATTATCTACTTTAACTACTTAACTGCTTTTCTAATTTCCGAGAAGCCAGGGACATAGAGTAACAAAATACCCAGTAAATAAATCCAATAAACAAATAAACTTCTGTGTAACGTCCAATAAATTGCGGTTGCGCCAAAATTGAACGGGAAATTCCGGTAAGCTCAACTAATCCTACCAAAGATAAAAGCGAAGTATCTTTTAATAAACCAATAAACTGACCTACAATTGGCGGAATTACTGCACGTAAAGCCTGTGGTAACACAATTAATATAACGACAAATAGAGAATTAAATCCCAGTGCTTTGGCTGCTTCAATTTGTCCCCGTGAGATAGCTTGGAGTCCGCCGCGCACATTTTCTGCCATGTAAGCAGCACTAAATAAAACCAATCCTGTAATTGCTCGAACTACCCTGTCTAAACGTAAATCAACTGGCAGAAATAATGGCAGCATTACCTGTGCAAGGAACAAAATTCCTATTAATGGTAATCCTCTAATAATTTCAATATACAGGATACAAAACCAACGTAATACAGGTAAACTGCTAGTGCGTCCTAAAGCTAGTAAAACTCCAATAGGGAAGGAAAGCACAATACTAACTACTGCCATCAAAAGAGTTATTAGCAACCCATTCCATAAATTTGTTGATACAGATAGCAAACCAAAGCCACCACCAATTAACCACAAAATTACAGGAAAAGATAAAATCCATATTAAAGATAGCCAAGGTGCTATTGCTTTAGAAAATCTTTTACCAATCCAAAAACCGATAAATAATAAAATAGCAATTAATAGTAGATAAAATCGGGATATAGAATCTAAAGGTAAAAGAACTAATAAAAAAGCAAAAATTAAACTATAAAAAGTAACTCCACGCTTGCTTAAATTTTGTTGGCTAGAAAATACGCCCCAAGTTATCGCGCCTAAAGTAGAAGCGATCGCCAGTACAATCCAAACTCGCCAGTACAGAGATTGAGGGAATCTTCCAACTAAAAATAAACGTAAATTTACCGAAACTACTGCCCATTGTGCTTGGGTAGTTGCCCAAGTTAATATTCCTTTGGCTACCCAAAACAGCAATATTAAGCAGAAAACAGTTAATAAGCTGTTATACCAAGTACTAAATAAATTTTTACGCAGCCACAATAATTGAGGGTTTGTCATTTGTCATTTATTATTGGTCATTTTTTATTCTTTTTATCCCTTTATCTTTCCTTAATTTGTACTGTGCGGTTAAACAGATTCATGACTACGGAAATTGTCAAACTAAGGGTGAGATAGGTAAGCATAATCAGTAATATTACTTCTACTGCTCTCCCAGTTTGGTTAAAAGTTGTAGAAGCGACAAAATAAATATCGGGGTAGCCAATTGCGATCGCTAAACTGGAATTTTTGGTCAAATTGAGATATTGGCTCGTTAAAGGTGGAATAATTACCCGTAACGCTTGGGGAAAAATCACCAACCGCATGACTAACCCAGGTTTTAAACCAAGCGATCGCGCTGCTTCCCATTGTCCCTTTGCTACTGATTGAATTCCACCCCGGACAATTTCGGCAATAAATGCACCTGTATAAAAAGTTAAACCTAGTAATAAGGCTGAAAACTCTGGAGACAAGGTAAACCGAGGCAATTCGATGCCATTTTGACTCAAGTAAACCAAACCCCAGAGCGAAATTTTACTTTCTACTTTGGGAAAACCCAGAAAAACGGCAAAGTACCAAAACAGTAATTGCAGGAGTAAGGGAGTATTGCGGAAGATTTCTACGTAAACTAGGGCAATATTTCGCACTAGCCAGTTATCCGAAAGTCGAGCAATTCCTGCACTAATCCCGACAATTGTTGTAAGAAAAATGCCTGTAACTGCAATCCGCAATGAGTTAACGAGTCCTACCCACAAGGCGCGACTGTAGGTATCAGTTGGTTTGTAAGTAATTAGAGTTTCACCAATATCAAAAGAAGCTTGCTGCTTGAGGAAGTCAAAACCGAACTGAATACCTAATTGCTGTAAATTGCGGTTGAGATTGCCCCATAATATTGTGACTATTGCTACTGCTAAAAATACAGCAAGCAATTGTCCTGCAATCTGCCAAAACCTGCGATCGCGCCACAAAGATTTCATATTGGTCATTTGTCATTGGTCATTTGTCATTTGTCATTTGTCATTTGGTAATTGGTAATAAATATTTCTCCCATGCTTCCTCTGCTTCCTCATCTCCCTCATCTCCCTTATCCCCCTTATCCCTAATTACCGGAACGGTGGCGAATAAAGCAATCCGCCTTTTGACCAAAGTTGATTTTGACCGCGAGGGAGATTGAGTTTTGTTTTGGGGCCGAGATTGCGATCGTAAACCTCGCTATAGTTACCGACGTGCTTGATGATTCTGGCTGCGAAGTCGTTTGTTAAACCCAGTCCTTCACCCAAGTTGCCTTCTGTTCCTAAAAATCGCTTAATATCTGGATCGCTACTCGTAGCGAATTGTCCAATATTCTGGGAATTAATGCCTAACTCTTCAGCTTTGACTAAAGCATAAACTACCCATTTAACAGTATCAGCCCACTTGCTATCTCCTTTAGCGACAGCGGGTGCAAGGGGTTCGGAAGAAATCACTTCATCAAGAATTACGTTATCTTCTGGTTTGGGTAGAATTGAACGCCGTGCTACTAAAGCTGAACGATCGGCTGTGATTCCGTCACAACGACCTTCTGCATAAGTGGCAAAAGTAACGTTAACATCCTCAAACACAACGGGTTTGTAAGTGATGTTTCGCTTCCGCATTTGGTCTGCTAAGTTCTGTTCGGTAGTTGTACCCGTTTGCACACAGATAGCTTTGTCTTTGAGGTCTGCTAAGGATTTAACACCGCTATTTTTACGAATCATAATTGCTTGACCATCGTAAAAAACTACAGGTGCAAATTCTAAGCCAACGGAAGTTGTGCGACTCAATGTCCATGTAGTGTTACGGCTGAGAACATCTACTTCCCCAGTTTGTAAAGCTGTAAATCGTTCTTTGGAATTAAGATTGCGAAATTCTACTGCGTCTGGGTTGTCAAATAAAGCTGCAGCTACAGCGCGACAGACATCAACATCAATTCCGCTGTATTTACCATCAGTTCCAACAAAACTAAACCCTGGAACTTCGCCACTCACACCGCAAATCAGCTGACCACGGTTTTTGACAGTATCCCAGCGATTGCGATTTACTGGAGATGTGGAATTACTACCAGGCGTAGTACCTGTGTTGGCTGTATTTCCTGAGTCCCCACTACAAGCACTGAGGGCAAAGATTAGGGGTGCGATCGCTAAAATTAATGCTGATTTACGCATAAATTTATGGACATTTACCAAACAATAATGTGTTTACTACTACAATTTCTTTATGACAATAAGTAGATGTCTGTAATATAAAACTTTTTGTGACTCGTTGATGAACTTGTTTTTAGCTGATTTTTAACCCTTCCAAAATATTAGATGAAAATAGTAAATCTAGCTTTATTTTAAAAATCTCCTTTTGTACAGAACAAACTTTTAAAAATAAATTTTAATAGATAAAAGCTAAAGTTATCACAAAAATTAATGTTTTTTAGAGTTTTAAAAAAACGAGTAAATATATAAAATCCATCAAAATTATGTATTAATTTAGATTTTCTAAATTTTTAAACTAATCAAATAATGTCTATACAATAATTTTTGACAAATCACACCAAAATTACCTATATATAAAGCCTAACAACGAGATGGCTATTATCAAAAACGCATTTAAATATGGGAATACAATTATTTCTGTTTTTACGAAAAGCTGCAAAGTGCGTTGCCCTGCGGTAAAATTTTCAAGATGACTTTTGACTTTGATGGAGCAGTCCAAAACTGATTAATCATCAAGAGATGGATTGCATACTCTGATGAAAACAGAAGTAACCATACCAACCTAAGCATAGGCCGCTAGCAGGTTAAACTAGATTTGGTAACAGCTGCTCCACCGTTCCTTGTGAGGCTTTTATGGGAGCTAATCTGACACAGATTGCCAAATACTTAGACAACCTTGGTTGGGAATATCGCTTTGATGACGAGGAAGATCGTATTATCACAGGTGTGGAAGCTGATCACCTAGAAGACTTCCTAATTGTTGTGCAATTGGATGAGGAGGGCAAGTTTTTTCGAGTATTTGCACCTCAAGTATTAGCAGGTGTTCAAGAGCATCCTTATAAAGGAGCTATCCTCCAGACAATGCTTGCCATTTCCTGGGAAACCAAAATGCTGCAATGGGAGTATGACCCATCTGACGGCGAAATTCGGGCCATTATTGAGTTTCCCCTGGAAGACTCGATTCTTACAGAAAAACAATTTAATCGTTGTTTGAGTGGATTAATCCAAATTGTTGATAGCATAGCGATGCCACGCCTGAAAGAGGTTATGGAAACAGGCCACGATCCAGGAAATATCGAACTTGGGGAAAGACTTTTACTGAGTATTCAAGAAGAAGCCCCTGGATTACTAGAAATCCTCGAAAAAGCAATGGAAGCTAGGAAAAAACGAGGAAGTTTTCCTCACGATTGAGGCGAATTATCACTTAAATAGCTATACTCCAAAGTGATACCCTCACTATATACTGAATTTTTCTAGGGCTGGATTTTATGACATCCTATGCAACCTCCTCTGCCAAGGCGGAAATGAGTGAACTTCGGCGGTTGAAAAGCTTACTACCACCAGAATTGCAGAGCTGGGTCACGGTTGAAGGCACAACTGAGGTCAATCCACCCCTGATCCGCAGCGAAGAAATTGGTAAAGACCAGGTAGAAATCCAAATTGACCTGGTGAAATGGGATAACCTCGCGATGGATCAGCGCAATCTGCTGTTTTGGCACGAAGTCGCCCGCATTCAAAATGACACAATTCCCAAAGATGGTTGGGAAATGGCAGCACTGGCTATCGGTTTAGGTGGTGCTGTAGGTGAGTTGTGGGTACAGGATGGATTGTTACTAGTTTTAGCCTTAGCACTTTGTGGCGTATCTGGCTGGCGACTATACCAAAAAAATAATGGTGAAAAGCAACTAAAAGAATTATTAGATGCTGACGAAAAAGCGATCGCACTAGCAACTCGCTTTGGTTATAGCCTCCCCAACGCCTATAAGAGTCTAGGTAGCGCTTTAAAAACTTTAATAGACAATACTCCTAGCAAACGCCAACGTTCTAGATATGAAGCACGCCTTTCTGCTCTCAAACGCAGTGCTAATAAAGCAAAAGCTAAATCTAGACCAGTAGATGAAAGTACTGATTACTAAGTGCTGAGTGCTGAGTGCTGAGTACTGAGTAAGGAAATAAACTCAGAACTCAGCGTAGTTTATAGCTGGTTCAACATTTTATGGGTTTGAGGCACGACAAGAACGCGCTTTAACCACCGCTTCATTAATGCTTGCCACTGCAAAACTTGGTCAGGAGTAGGGGCAAGTATAGTTTTTGTTGTAGATTTTTCGGACACTGGCAAAGGTGTTACAGGTTGTAAGAATACTGGGATATCAGGGCTAACATCTGCAACTAACAAAGCTGAACGTTCTAACTCAGTTGGATCTGTCTGTTGGGAAATAATTATCTTGACAAAAACATTTAAATGTGAATCATAAGATAATTTCAGGCATTGCGCGTGTTCTTGCCAATAGCTTTCACCACTGACACTGGGTAATTTTAAATCCATGCCTACAGAGTCGAGGTAGGGCAAAATCATTGCCAACTGTTCTGGACGATGACCGCCAGTTTCCAGATATATGGGCAGATTGATAAGCGATCGCACTTGCGGCAGAAATAGCTCTAAAAATGGGGCATGAAGCAAGGGTTCGCCACCCGTTAAGCTAATGCTATCGTGTATGGACGGTTGATTTTGCCGTTCGACCCATTCTAATAAAATGGGCAGTGGGACAGGGTTCGAGTGCTCTTCAAAGTCTCGTAATCCAGGTGTTCGCTCTATCCTACAAGTAGAAGGTGCATTCCAAGTATGGGCGCTATCGCAAAAGTGACAGCGTAAGTCACACAAGGCAAAGCGAATAAAAATCTGACGTGTCCCGACATTCAGTCCTTCCCCTTGAATAGCAGAAAAGACCTCAATCAGGCGTGCAGTAGGTTTAAGCGTAGTTTTAGCAGTCATGGGATGATTAAAAAAGCGATCGCGCCGCGTCGTCACGAGAGCAAGTAAGTTTTTTGGTTCTTGTTCTATTGTGAATCGTCGCTAGCAATCTCTAATCTCAACCCAAATAACTTACGATTAGTCCTGATTCCTACTTAATCAAGATGAGGTTAGAGAATATCTACGTCAAAATAAATGATTGATAGCTTACATTTAGACGGCAACGACAGTGCAAAGCTTCATAAATAGCCAACCCAAAGCGGTCGATTTCCCGGTGACTTCCCTAAATGACATGGCTGTAGTCCAGGTACCCAAGCGATTGAGTGTGCTTGAGGCCGTAGGCTTTAAGCAAATCTGCCAAGAGTTAACCCTGGAACACTCTCATATAAAACAAATCATTATTGACTTTCACCAAACTACTTTTATGGATAGCAGTGGTTTAGGTGCGCTAGTCAGTAATTTTAAAACTGCTCAGGAAAAGAGAATCGCCATTATATTGCGAAATGTGACACCTCAGGTAATGGCAGTTCTTAACCTCACAGGTTTAGATCAAGTTTTTTCCATTGAATCTCTCAGCAGTTTATCACCGCATGGACAAAACCACCTTGTGGAAAACCACAAGTTTTCTGCTCGCAAGGTTGAGTCGTTACCTACTACTCATCCTTCTGTGGCATCTTGGATAAAGCGGTTGATTGACATTGTTGGGGCACTGGTAGGCTTGGTAATTACAGGAGTCTTATTAATTCCCATTACAATTGCTATTCAAATTGACGATCCCGGCCCCCTTTTCTTTAGACAAACTCGCTGTGGTTGGATGGGTAAACGTTTTGGAATTTGGAAATTCCGCTCCATGTGTGTGGATGCAGAAGCCAAAAAATCCCAAGTCCAAAACCAAGTGCAAGGAGCTTTCTTTAAGAATGAGAGCGATCCTAGAGTAACGCGGGTAGGACGCTTTTTACGGCGCACTAGTCTAGATGAATTACCGCAATTCTGGAATGTTCTTAAAGGAGACATGAGTTTAGTTGGTACTAGACCTCCAACCCCTGATGAAGTAGAACGCTATGAAGTACCTGAGTGGCAACGATTAGATGTAAAACCAGGTATGACTGGCGAATGGCAAGTAAACGGACGGTCTAAAGTACGTAGTTTTGAAGATGTAATCCGCTTGGATTTGCAGTATCAAAAAAATTGGAGTTTACTGTATGATTTCAAGCTAATTTTCAAAACTTTAGCCATTCTATTTAATAGAAATAGTGGTGCAGTTTAGCCAATTACCTTGATTTTTAGTCGGTTGGTAATTTATAACTTCCAAAATTAATTATTGCCAATGCCCAAGCGTACAATTAGCTTGGGCATTACTTTATCAAATAATTATCTACCAAAATAACGCTGATATAAATCGCAACTAATCATCACCTGATTATTTAGCATATTCACCAAACCCATACTATGTAACTTAAAAGCTTGTACTGGCTCTAACTCTATTGGTGCTTTTGCTTTTAGTACTTGCTCAAAGGCTGCTGCAAGGTCTGGATGCTGTTGTAAATACCATAAGTGTTGGTGAAGATATTCACTATAAATTCCTGTATTGGAAGCTGCAGTTTGTATCAGTTGTTCCCAAGTTAAATCTTGGTGTGCTAGATGGTAAAAAGCTACACGTAGCAGATAAGGATGACCAGCTACCAGCCACATAAGTTCAGCTAAATTGCCTATTGAGATATTAAGTTGATGACGCTGTGCTAAATCTTGTACTTGCTCCCAGTTAAATGAGCGCAGCTGCACTGAAAAACCAACCTGAAATGGAGCAATACTTAATGGAATATAAAATTGTGTAGAGTTACTTACTATTAGTCGAAGTTTCTGCCATATTTCACTATCTTTAGCGTCCTCATGCCAAGAACGTAAAAGACATAAAAAATCTTGAGCAATTTCAGGATACTCAAAAATCTCGTTGACTTCATCTAAAGCCAATACTAGAGGATTTTCTATTTGCGGGAGCAGGTATTCTTGTAAATAAAGCGTGCAGTTTGCTTTACTACCTAAATCTTCATCCCAGTAATCATCTAGCTTATTTTTGAGCTTGAGTTTATGGGTAATATTGGCACACACCCAGCGCAATAATTTATTTAAGTCAGTCAAAATTTTCTTATCTGCTTGTAAAAAATTCAAGCTGACAGTTTGATAACCTAGGGTAACTGCGTGAGCCAAAACTCTAACCATGACAGAGGTTTTACCCATTTGTCTTGGTGCTTTAATCTGAATTAGAGATCCTGCATTGATAATTTCCTCATAACATCTACGTTCATTAGGAATTCGCTCAATGTAAAAAGCAGAATTTAAAGGTACGTAGCCTTTTGGTAGTTCTAACTCTACAGTCTTTTGATAACTTTCTATAATTAATTGTGTAGCTGCAGACAGTGGTTTAGTATGGTTTTTGAATGAAGTATTTTCAATTGTTTCTAAAGTAACATACTGTAACTGCCCAGTATAATAAGGCTCTAATCGCTTTCTCAATCTTTCAATTAAGTTTTGACTTCTAGTAGAAGTTTGATTTGCCCGTCGCCTTTCAATTACAGCATGAATATTAGTTTTATTGACTTTTTCCCCTAGGACTTCCGATAGCAGTTTCCATAATTGCGGGGCTACAGTTTGTTTAATATAACTTGCAGAATATTGGAATTCTTCGGCAATCTGGTTATAAGTCTTTCTTTGCCCATCCCAAGATTCTTGCAGGACTGCTTTTTGAATATCCGTTAGAGATTTTCCAGTCTTGGCATAAATTAGTTGTTCAACAAATTTTAATCCTCCCTGAATATCTTTCATAGTGACTTAATGTGAAGGGCAATTAGAATAATTTATACTAATCTATTCGCAGATTGACTGCATAAAAATCGCTATTATATTATTCCCAGTTTTTAGCTAACTTAGCTAAGAAGCTTCAAATAAAAAATTGCTGCCTCTTACTTTGTAAGAAACAGCTGTAAAAATAACAGGTTGGCAATAACTGAAATTGATGAACTTATACCTTGGCTGTTGCTTTGACTCGCTGTTTTTGATTCAGCATAGAACTAGCAGCTAAAGCACCAAAGGCAACTACACCTAAAGCAGAGCTAGACTCAGGAACTCTTTTTGGTGGAACAGCGGTAATCTTGGCGTAAAGATAAGCTGAGTTGCTACCACCTTCTTGTGAAATGAAATTAGTGATAGGAGTGCTAGTAGGTGTTTCACTAAATCCTACCAGTTGTAAAGTATAGTCTACGCCAGCAAGACTAAAAGTGTTTACGTTTTTTGGGGTAGAAAAAGTAATTTTATCAGAGCAAGAAGAAACGCTGTAGTAGGGGCAATCACTAGTTCTTCCTACGTTTGGTGTTTCGTCAATATTAAAGCTAAAGTTAAAGGTTTGTGATGCTACAGGCAAGCCACTAAAGTTTAAATTTAGTCCAAGGTCTACTTTTGAGGCAGCTGTTCCAGATGCGATCGCATTGTTATAGTGTGTCAGAGTACCAATTTGAAATACTTTATTCAGATCAAAGTCTACTCCACTAGCTCCTTGAAATCCCAATCCACTTTGCCCATTGCCTACATCTTGTCCCCAACGGACTTGGTTTTCTGTAGCTGTTAAAGTTTCTGTAGTGCTTGAAAGTAGCGTTGTGGTTGTTTTATTTTTGGAATTTTTTGCATTATTTTTGTTGTAGATATCTTCTGAGGTTAGGGTAGTATTTAATACTACACTCGGTTGACTTGTTGTAGATGTTGTAGATGTATTACCTGTTGTTGCATCTTTTGTATTTGTTGTAACTTTTGTGGTTTCCGTAACTGTTTCAGTCGTCGTTTTGGTTATGTATCTTTTATCCTTTATAGCTTGTTCTATTAATGTTAGATCTGTTGTTTGTGTTGTATCTGTTGTAACGTTTTGATATTTGATGTTACTTCCACCCACTGGATTACTCCAGGTACCAGAAGAACTTGTTAGGGATAAAGCATTAGCTGAAGAAGCAAAAAACCCTAGCGCTGTGGTAGCAGTAATCGCAACGGAGAATTTTGTCAGGAAATTTAAGGTTGCCATAGAACTAATTCTTTGAAGAAAATGAAGGTTAATAGTGGAGATGCTTGCTTACAAGAGTTTTCGGTTGTTATAGCTTTGTGTAATAGACCTTGTAGCAACCCAAAAATAGCTGACCCTGACTAGTAAAAATTAATTGAAAATTTGTGGAAACCAATTAAGGTTAGAGAGCCATGTTGTTAACAGATAGGGTTCAATAGCCAACCTGTAATTTTCAGAGGATATTTTTATAAACCCTGCCTATAGGTTTAGATGAATTGTGTTCGCTGTGGAAACATCATAGATAATGGTTGGTTGAGTATAGATCACACTAACTTTGCTAAACAATTCTTTTGCGAACCAATAATTTGAATGCTTGTTCTCAGTATCTCAACGGATAGCAGGAAGGTAAATATATAAATGTTCGTATCTTGGTAGAGTGCGATAGATAAGAGTTGTATTTACCAAGTTTTTAATCGAGTTATTGCTAACTTTTTATAGTTCTTAAAAAAATGATTGACAAATTTAATGTTTTGCGTATCAAAAATACTTACTCATGAAAAACTAAAAATGTCAATATATATAAGTTATTATCTTTGTCCTTAGATAACATCTATGATAAAAAATACTAGTCTGCAATAATACTCAGGAAATTTGTTTACGTACTGAGAAATGAAGGGTGCGCTCGCCTGAATTTACCTCTCTTCTAAAACCATTAGGGGTTATTCAAAGCGCTAAAGATTGACTAGCGAATACAAAAATGTCTCATGAGAAACTCAAGCGATCGCTTGAATTGTTAACATGAGTTTGGCAAATCGGAATCAATCGGGCGAATACTTAGCTCCTACGACTTTGCCATCCTTAAAATAAACAGTCACCCATTCTGCATTGTAACGACCATCACTTAGGTCAAGAATGTAATGTAGATTCTGGTCGGGTATAGCTACAAAGCCTTTTTCAGCAGGGTCACGATTTTCAAGCACACCATTATGTCCATAACGTAGTTCCCATTCCGGTTGACGAAATTTTCCCCCTTTTGGAAAACGCTGGTTAAATAAGCTTTGAACCTCCGGAATTGTCATACCATTTTTAATATCGAGATAAAACTTTGTAAAGGGTTTTACAGGACTGAGAGTCAAAAAGTGCAGAGCTAATAGACTGATATTGAAACCGAGAAAAAGCCACAATTGTTGTTGATGCCGAGATTGTAAGTATACTGGCAAGAGTAAGATTAAGGCTAAAACAGCCATCAATAAGTAAAACTGCCAGAACAAGGAAGCAGCGAATTGATAATCGAGGAAAAGTCCAAACAGAAATAAGGCTATTAAAAAAGCAACCTAGTCAAAACAAAGTTACTATGACTTATTCGATGCAGCTGCCATCAGTTGGAAGAAAACCACAAAGCTAAATCCCAAAGCCAACGCAGATGCTGTTGCAGAA
>NZ_JACJPX010000043.1 GCF_014696315.1 Calothrix membranacea FACHB-236 | reverse complement strand
CTGCTATTAAACAGATTGGAGCAAGGATTAAAATCTCCGGCGCACAATGGAATGTTGAAAGTGTCAACCAAATTCTTTCTGTTCGTTGTGCTTATCTAAATGGTTTGCTTGCTATTTGAGTTTTTCTGCCAAAACTGGATGCTCCCAAAATAGTGGTGTCAATATTACAGCAGAGCGCAATTTTATAAGTTACTACCAATTGTTAATAGATTAACGCACTGTCAATAATTCAAGGTGCGTTGCGCTGCGCGACAACACACCCTATAAAATTTATTCAAATTTGATTAATTGGTTGGGATGATACAGACAAAAAATCCCACCTGCTAGGATTTGATAAATTCCATACAGGCGGGTTTATTGTTAATAGCTGTGATTATCTCTGTCCAGGTATTTTTACCGCGATAGGTATGGATCTACACTACTAATTTCAAATTCGCAAGCTCTAGAAACTGCTTCTGGGGATAATTCATCAAAGCTCACCAATTTTAAAGAACTGGGGTTCGCTATTAGTGCTTTTGCCAATAAAAATCCAGCAATTGACCAAGTTTGATATTTTCTCGCTTGCTTACCAATCAATCGCCCTTTCTTACCATCGTAATATTCTGGCCATTCATCTTCAATTAGACGTGTTTGGGCAATTTCAATTGCTTTTCTCACTAAACCTGTTTTGTTAGTTTTCACAGCCGCTGCTGCTAACATCCACATCAACACAGGCCAGCTGCCAGCATTATGATACGACCAGGGAATATTTTTCGGATCGCAGCCAGTAACAATTCTATACTCTTCATGTTCCAAAGCAGGGAAGCAGATTTTCATGGGCATATCTCCCACTAAATCGTCCCATCTTTCTTCAATTAGATTCATAATCGCTTGCGACTGTTCTTCAGTTGCAAGGTCAGAAATAATCGCCATTAAATTACCAAGTGAAAAGAAGCGAGTATCTAGTTGTGATGGGCCAACATTCCCAGCTAAATAACCGCCTTTTCTCGGCAACCATTTGTCTAATTCATAATAGGGAATAGAGTCTACATATATATTGAATAAATTGACTGCTCCTTTGCCATATTCTTCACTTTTGAAGCGGTAAATGGCATTTAAGCGATTAATGTCTATCCAATAATGCTGACGAATATGAGCGCATAAAAGAGGTAAGCGGTTATCAATTGCGGCGACAACATCTTGGTTACCTTGGCAAATTAATAACTCACGCGCAGCACGCAGAGCCGCATAAAATAAAACTTGAATTTCTAGAGGATGACCATATATACCCAAACGTCGGTCAATCATACAAGCGCCATCTGGAACTAATAGCGTTGGGTACATATCAAATCGATTCGCCAAGCAAATTTCCATAATTAACCTAATCCCAGTTTGGAATTCAGGTTGATAAGCTAGGGAATAATCTTTGGTGGCGACAACATAAGCACGCAACAAAAGAATCCACCACAGACAAGAATCTACAGGTGTAACTCTGGCGATCGCGTGTTCGCCAAAATCAGCCTCTAAATACTCTTCGCCATTAATAGATACAACTTTAAAACTAGCAGGAATTAAACCTCTTCCCGGCTTATATGCATCTAAAGCCCTTTCTTTAGGCTGTAACTTTAAGGTTTCTTCCAGAAAATTACGAACAATTTCTGGTTTACCTTTGAGCAGAAAAATTAAAGCCGATGAGACAAAATCGCGAATAAAACATTGGTCGTAATTCAGCGCCTCTACAGACGGATCGTATGCAGCCAAAGTCCCAACAGGACGACCTTGATAATAGAGAATCGACTTTTCTAATGCTTGCCAAGCTTGTTCTTCTATATTTTCAGCTATTACCAATTCGTTTATTTGCATCGCCAGAATAACTCCACTAGATTTGTAAATTTGTGGTAGATGCGTTCGTTCTGATGTATGAAATTTGCTATCTTGATCATAACAAAGACGATTTTTTGAATAGCAAATGCAATGTGGGAATAAATGATTAACTCTACAAAAGCTGTCTATAACTGCCAATTCTGATGTTGCTTAACTGGCAGTTAATTTACTTTTAAGCAATAAGCATCCTGATGAAAGAGAACTTTTTATCTCTCACCTTAAGAAATGATATTACTTTGAAAGCAGTTACGCAAAATATATTTTTAGCTTGAGCGCAAAGACTTTTATGCCTGGAATGCTGGATTTCTCAACCAAAAATATATTGCTAACACTGTTGAAGATTTCCTTAGAGTTTCAAATAGTTAAAGTATTTTTACGTAGCTAGGATTTAGTTTTTGACACTAAAAATTATTCTATTCCCCTATAACTTAATAATTTATAACGTTTTTTCAAATTATGCAATATGAATTCTTAAAAAAAATGAATTGTCAATACATCTTCAGGGCTATGTATTGTAACCTATCTATTTATAAAGTGGCTAGTATATAGAAGTAAGTAGCTAAAATACTCTGAATACCAGAGTTATAAACTCCAAATCTTTATATCCTTGCCAATAAAGGAAAAATAGCTCATCTTAAGAGAATTTAAAGTAATTATTGTAACAGTAATAAATTTTAAGAAATTTGTAGCTAGCTAACAATAATGCTATTGGCTACAGTTCAGCTTAATGAAGAGTTGTAAAGCAGGAGAGTCGAGAAATGCGATACCTTCGGCAACTCCTGCAGACAAAGCAATGTATATGTCCTGATTTTGCACTTGGATATTGTTTGTAATAGTAAAATCCCTCAAGGATAATATTGAGGGGTCATTAATATGCTTTGCCTAATGTATAAGTTATTCTGAACTACGCGCACCCTTGCCGCGATTGCAGTCTTAACAGAGTGTTTGCAAATTACTAATGTTGTTATTGCCTTCTTTAGAAAAAGGCTCTAAAAGTAAAAATACACAATTTACTCGGCTGATTTATGAAAATTTAAATTGCAATCACAAGCATTTAGCACTTTTATTTTTTGCTTTATTAAAAATGACCTCTGCTTTTCTAATTTCTCTGCCTGATCAACACTTCTAGAGTTCATATCGCCAAAATATCTATAGCTAAGACTTGACAAGTGTCACAATTTTCTTATTTTATCGAACTCTAAACTAGTGCTTCCAACCAATCAATCACTTCGCTAGAAAAACTTTATCCTCTTCATGCTCAATTTCTATCGTAAAGTTCATAGCCTGTGACGGTATTGTAGTAAAAGCGATGCCTGGATAAAACAAAGAATTTATATGACTTCGGTTTCTCCTCATAAAAAAGCCAAAGCCTTAAAACCCACTAGCCGCCGTCCTGCTAAAGAACTGTGCAGTGAGTGCGGACTGTGCGATACATACTACATCCACTACGTCAAAGAAGCCTGCGCCTTCATTAATCAGCAAATAGGGGAACTGGAAGCACAAACCCACACCCGTTCTCGCGATCTCGATAACCCCGATGAACTTTACTTTGGTGTTCATCAAGACATGATGGCAGCCCGGAAACAGCAGCCTATCGAAGGGGCACAGTGGACAGGTATTGTCAGTTCCCTGGCGATTGAAATGCTGAATCGCGGTCTAGTTGAAGGTGTTGTCTGTGTGCAAAATACTAAAGAAGATCGCTTTCAACCAATGCCGATCATTGCCCGTACCCCAGAGGAAATACTGGCAGCGAAAGTCAATAAGCCAACACTATCGCCCAATCTCTCAGTTTTGGAGCAAATAGAACAATCTGGGATGAAACGGCTGTTAGTAATTGGAGTTGGTTGCCAAATCCAGGCCTTAAGAGCCGTAGAAAAGCAGCTAGGCTTAGAAAAGCTGTATGTTTTAGGTACACCCTGCGTAGATAATGTGACCCGAGCTGGACTGCAAAAATTCTTAGAAACTACCAGCCGATCCCCTGAAACTGTCGTGCATTACGAATTTATGCAAGACTTTCGCGTTCACTTTAAACATGAGGATGGCTCTATAGAAATGGTGCCGTTCTTTGGATTAAAGACCAATAAGCTCAAAGATGTCTTTGCCCCCTCATGCATGAGTTGCTTTGATTATGTTAATTCTCTAGCAGATTTAGTTGTCGGCTACATGGGCGCACCCTTCGGCTGGCAATGGATTGTTGTGCGAAATGATACAGGCAAAGAAATGCTGGACTTGGTAAAAGACCAGTTAGATACCCAACCTGTAATGTCTCAAGGTAACCGCAAAGAAGCTGTACAGCAAAGCATTCCGGCTTACGATAAAGCTGTGACTCTTCCCATGTGGGCAGCAAAACTTATGGGTGTGGTAATTGAGAAAATTGGCCCGAAAGGTTTAGAATATGCCCGATTTTCAATTGATTCCCACTTCACACGCAATTATCTGTATGTGAAGCGGAATCACCCGGAGAAGTTGGAAGCCCATGTACCAGAGTATGCCAAGCGAATCGTTGAGCAGTATAAGTTACCGGAAGAATAGCTCACGCAGAGGCGCAGAGGCACAGAGAGAGTTTTTAGAGGTTATGAACTACCCTTGAGATACCGTCTTTGATGAGTGAGACATTAAAGTTGATTAGCAATCCAACTCGCTTGTTAGCAAGGCGCAAGTAAGTTAGTAGTTGTTTTTTGTGTACTGGATGAACGCTTTCCACTGATTTAAGTTCAACAATTACCTTATCTTCAACTATCAAATCAGCACGAAAGCCTTCATCCAAAATCACATCCTCATACACAACAGGAATAATTACCTGTCTTTTTACCTGTAACTTTCGCCTCCGTAACTCAAAGTCCATAACTGTCTCATATACGGATTCGAGTAAACCAGGCCCCAAAGTAGTGTGAACCTTGTAAGCAGCATCCACAACTGCACCCGAAATCTCATTCTCAATCATTCTCCTCTGCGCCTCCGCGTCTCTGCGTGACACAATCATAACTCATGTTATTTATGTAACAATGCTTAAGCAGGGCCGACAGCTTCTATTGCTGCTTCTAATGCGATCGCAATATGTGTCCAATGCGTCCCCCCTTGGCAATAAACCACATAAGGCTCACGCAACGGCCCATCTGCGGAAAATTCCAAGGTGCTACCCTCGATAAATGTCCCCCCAGCCATGACTACCTGGCTCTCATACCCCGGCATTTCATCGGGGATGGGGTCAAGGTAGGAACCGATGGGAGAATTTTGTTGTACGGCTTTACAGAAGGCAATTAGCTTTTGGGCGGAACCGAGTTTAATTGCTTGAATTACATCGCGGCGGGGTGCTAGTGGGGCAGGATTTACGGGATAACCCAGTTTATCAAAGACATAACCCGTCAGATGAGTGCCTTTCATCGCTTCTCCCACCATCTGCGGCGCGAGAAATAAGCCCTGGAATAGCAGACGATTTTGGTCAAAAGTTGCACCACCATAACTACCAATACCAGGGGCGGTGAGACGACAGGCGGCAGCTTCTACTAAGTCAGCACGACCAGCAACATATCCACCGGCAGTAACAATAGTGCCACCAGGATTTTTAATCAATGAACCCGCCATTAAATCAGCACCAACATTGGTGGGTTCTTGGGTTTCGATAAATTCACCGTAGCAGTTATCTACAAAACAGACGGTGTTCGGATTTTGCTGTTTAACTAGTTGGACAATTTTTTCGATGTCAGCAATGGATAAGCTAGGCCGCCAAGAATAACCACAAGAGCGTTGAATTAGCACTAAACGAGTGTTGTCTCTAACGCTAGTACTTAAGGTTTGCCAATCTATTCTTCCTTCTGAGGTTAAGTCTAATTGGCGGTAATTTATGCCAAACTCAATAAGGGAGCCTTGGCCTTTACCCCGTAAACCAATCACTTCTTCGAGCGTATCGTAGGGAGCACCGACCACTGCTAACATTTCATCTCCAGGACGCAGCACACCATATAAGGCACAAGCGATCGCGTGAGTCCCTGAAACAAACTGTACCCTTACCGCCGCAGCTTCGGCACCCATTACTTCGGCAAATACTTTATCTAAAGTTTCTCTTCCTAAATCATCGTGGCCGTATCCACTTACACCAGCAAAGTGGTGTGCACCTACGCGTTGATGACGAAAGGCATTTAGTACTCGTTGAAGATTGTGCTTGACCTGAGCGTCAATTCCAGAAAAAATCTCTAACAGTGCCTGTTCTGCTTGCCGCAGCTGTTCCAAGCTGTTCATTGGTTCCTCATTAAAAAAAAATTAAATAAATATGCGGATTTTGGGATCGCGCAGATTAGGCTTCACCTTTCCTATTCAGGTTACTCATGACAATTGCTACCTCAACCAAACTTCAAATTAACTGGGTTAATACCCTCTTCTTCGCAGCATTGCACATTGGCGCGCTGTTTGCCTTGCTTCCTAGTAACTTTAGCTGGAATGCAGTTGGTGTCGGTTTATTGCTCTACTGGATTACCGGAGGTCTAGGTATTACTTTGGGTTTTCACCGCCTGGTTACCCATCGCAGTTTTCAAACTCCCAAGTGGTTGGAATATCTATTGGTGCTTTTCGGAACTCTCGCCTGTCAAGGTGGGCCAATTGAGTGGGTAGGTACACACCGTATCCATCATCTACACTCGGATACTGAACAAGACCCCCATGATTCTAATAAGGGCTTTTGGTGGAGCCATATGGGTTGGCTGATTTATCACGCACCCGCTCACGCTGAGGTTCCTCGCTTCACTAAAGACATTGCCGATGACCCAGTTTATCAGTTTTTGCAAAAATATTTTATTCTCGTCCAAGTGGCTCTAGGTTTGTTGCTATTGGCAATAGGCGGTTGGCCGATGGTTGTTTGGGGCATTTTTGTGCGGATTGTTTGGGTGTACCACTGTACCTGGTTGGTAAATAGTGCTACGCATAAATTTGGTTATCGTACCCACGAATCTGGCGATCGCTCAACTAATTGCTGGTGGGTAGCTTTACTGGTATTTGGCGAAGGCTGGCACAATAACCACCACGCTTTCCAATACTCAGCACGTCACGGCTTGGAATGGTGGGAAATTGACATGACTTGGATGACTATTCAATTGCTACAAGTGCTTGGTCTGGCTACAAATGTGAAGCTAGCAGATAAAAAGTCATAAGCCAGTAATCGACTGTCAATTGCATCTTGACATTAAGCAGTTGATAGTTTACTTAGTGGCAAAGTTTTTTTAGTAACCAAAAATATTGATTCCCTTAACTCTTAAACAAGAGTGAGTTGGGTTACTATAATCCGAGACGTTAATGTGTATAAGCTTTACGGCAAACCACTTTGTGGTGTGTTGGTGGAAGATTTTGTTGTTTTTCAGGTTTTCATGACTACATCAATAATCAAAATTCAAAATCAAGCTAATGACCTTGGTAGCTCCAACCTGAGGCTAAAAGATATTATTAAAACCCTGCCCAAGGAGTGTTTTAAAAAGGATAAACGTAAAGCTTGGACAAATGTGGTGACTGCCGTTTTGATGGTGGCTTTAGGCTACTTCAGTTTGGCAATTTCTCCCTGGTTTCTCTTGCCATTTGCCTGGATTTTTACAGGTACAGCTTTGACAGGTTTTTTCGTCATTGCCCATGATTGCGGTCATCGTTCCTTTGCGAATCGTCGCTGGGTAAACGATTTGGTTGGGCACATTTTAATGATGCCTTTAATTTATCCATTTCATAGTTGGCGGATTAAACATAACTATCACCATAAGCATACAAATAAGCTGGAAGAGGACAATGCTTGGCATCCCATCACACCAGAAGTATTTCAAAATTGGGGGCCATTCCGCCGTTCAGTCTTTGAAGGCTTTATGCGTAACCGCTTCTGGTGGGTAGGTTCCATTGGACATTGGGCAGTTGTACATTTTGATTGGCGTAATTTCAAAGCTAAAGACCAATCAAGTGTTAAGCTTTCTGTGGCTGTAGTAGTAATTTTTGCAGCCGTTGCCTTTCCACTACTTATTGCCACAACTGGCATTTGGGGATTTGTCAAATTTTGGCTTTTACCCTGGATGGTTTACCATTTTTGGATGAGTACCTTTACCCTGGTTCACCATACTGCTGCAGATGTTCCTTTTAAGGCAACTAACAAGTGGAATGAGGCTCTAGCTCAACTGTCTGGCACTATTCATTGTGATTATCCACGCTGGATAGAATTTCTCTGCCACGATATCAATGTTCATGTACCTCATCATCTTTCTACTGCAATTCCTTCTTATAATCTGCGCTTGGCTTATAAGAGCATCAAAGAAAATTGGGCAGATTATCTTCATAATGAAAGCCAATTTTCTTGGGCTTTAATGAAGGAAATTACAGGCCAATGTCAACTTTACACTCCTGATGTTGGTTATCAAACTTTTGACGATTATTACGCAGGGCGATAAATCAAAGATGAGGTATAACTTGGAAGATTATTTTGTCTTCTAGAAAGTTTTGCTTTTATCTGTGTAATTTCCCCTTGTTAGTGATTTGTATTCTGGCAGATCCTACTAATGAACATTGTTCAGGAAATTGCCAGAAGACATTTTTGTGCGGATCAGCGCTCAAAAACGTATCTCCAAAGCTGCTCATTGCAGAGGTCAAACGATTTTGGATTTTGTATTGGTTACACCCTCTAGGGGTGAGACATAATCACAACAAACTAAAATACGCCAATCTAAAATTTTCAGTAACATTTCCTTGTTTACAGCAAGGTTAGAATTTATATTCCATTGAATCCAGTGCCATCAAATAGTATCCCAGCAGACAGCGTTAAGCTACTCCATACCGTTAGCTCACAATCATCTGAAGATTCGACAAAATTACCTTTTACCCTGCAGGAATTAAAAGCTGCAATCCCAGCTGAATGCTTTCAGCCGGATTTAGGTAAATCTCTCTATTACTTTTTTCGAGACATCCTCATTATTGGTCTACTTTACGCAGTTGCTAATTATCTGGATTCTTGGTTTTTCTGGCCTATTTTTTGGCTAATGCAAGGAACAATGTTTTGGGCTTTGTTTGTAGTTGGACATGACTGCGGACATCAATCTTTCTCTAAAAAGAAATGGCTCAATGATTTAATTGGACATCTTGCACACACACCAATACTCGTTCCTTATCACGGTTGGCGAATTAGCCACAGAACCCACCATCTCAATACTGGCAATATCGATAATGATGAAAGCTGGTATCCTGTGAGCGAATCACAATATAAAGAAATGCCGTGGGAACAAAAGATAGGGCGGTATTATGTGTTTTTCTTAGCTTATCCGGTTTATCTGTTTAAGCGTTCTCCTAATAAAGAAGGTTCCCACTTCTTACCCAGCAGCTCACTTTTCAAACCTGCTGAAAAATGGGATGTGATTACCAGCACTGTACTATGGACTTGCATGGTAGCGTTGCTTGGCTTTCTTACATATCAATGGGGTGGGTTATGGTTGTTGAAAAATTACGCCGTACCCTACATTGTGTTTGTAATCTGGCTAGATGTAGTGACATTCTTGCATCATACTGAGCCTGATATTCCCTGGTATCGTGGCGAAGATTGGACTTTCCTCAAAGGTGCTATTTCTAGCATTGACCGCAATTACGGTTTAATCAATCATATCCATCACGATATCGGTACTCATGTAGCTCACCATATCTTCCTGAATATCCCTCATTACAATTTGCTCAAGGCAACTGAGGCAATTAAACCAATTATGGGGGAATATTTCCGTGAGTCTCAAGAACCTATTTGGAAGTCGTTATGGCGTTCCTGTATTAGCTGTCATTTTGTGCCTGATTCTGGTGGAAAAGTTTACTACACATCTAATAGTAAACTTGCCAAACCTTCATAAATAGACAGCATTTTATGAACTGAAAAAGCATAGTTCAGGAGATAATCTTCTTACGCTTTTTACGTTTCGATTAACTAGTGCTAGCTTCCTACGAAGCAGCACTTTCATCTTAAATTTACGTGAGTAAATCTATGACAACAGCACCAGAGACAAGAGTCACTTTTACTAAAAACTTGGGTTTTAGAAAAGAACTGAATAAACGAGTTGATGCTTATTTTAAGTCCAACAATATTTCTACCCGCGATAATCCAGCAATGTATCTCAAAACATTGACTATTGCCGTTTGGGTAATTGGAGCTTGGACATTTACTCTCTTTGGCCCACCGCAAATCTGGCTGAAAGTGATTGGCTGTATTGTTTTAGGATTGGGTATTGCGGCTGTCGGATTTAGTGTTGGACATGATGCTAATCATGGCGGTTATTCGAGTAAGAAATGGGTCAATACTCTTGTGGGTTCAATATATGATGTAATTGGATTATCTAGTTATTTATGGCGATACCGTCATAATTTTTTGCATCATACTTATACGAATATATTAGGTCATGATGTGGAAATACATGGTGATGGCTTAGTGCGAATGACTCCCTATATGGAGCATAAATGGTATCACCGATTTCAACACATATTTATTTTATCTATCTATACAATCATCCCTATTTACTGGTCTTTTGCAGATATTCACATCATTCTGTTTAAGCGTAAATATCATTCCCATGTGGTTCCTACACCCAAACCGCTAGATATGCTGATCCTTTTTGGCGGTAAAATAATCTGGCTGGCACTTTTTCTAGGAATCCCCATTGCTGTAGGTTACAGTCCTATACAGACGCTTGTAGGATTTCTCATCACTTACATGACCTATGGATTTTGGATTTGCATAGTCTTTATGCTGGCTCATGTGATGGACACAGCAGAGTTTATCCAACCAGAGAGTCAACCAGAAGAAATCGATGATGAATGGGCAATTTTCCAAATTAGAACCACCGTTGATTTTGCTCCTAAGAATCACTTCTTAAATTGGTATTTAGGTGGACTGAATTACCAAGTTGTCCATCATTTATTCCCTCAAGTTTGTCATATTCACTATCCAAAAATTGCTCCTATTTTGGCAGAATTGTGTGAGGAGTATGGAGTGAAATATAATGTCTGCCCAACATTTACATCAGCACTTGGTTCTAATTTTCGTTGGTTGAAATATTTAGGAACTACGCCAAACGCAGAATATAAAACTCCAGCTTTAGTGAATAATTAGCACAACTTACTAAGTGTTACGTGTAGTTTCTAAGCTGTAATATCAAACTTTTAAGGACATAGTAATACTATGTCCTTAATTTAAGGTAAAAATGGCATTGGGAATGGGTAATTGGTAATTGGTAACAGGAATTTATTATTTGTTATTTCTCCCTTATCCTCCTCCTCTTCCTCATCTCCCCATTCCCCAATCCATTAAAACCTACCATTCCCCTGCACAATATGCTTAACAGTTGTCAGAGTTTCTAGGCTAATAAATCCCCGGCGATGACCTTTTTGATTCGACATTCCTAAAAATATCGAGTCTCCCCGTGAAGGGTTGCGAGAAAAACGCGGAGAAGCGTTGATATAGGTAGAGGCGCTATTTACTCCTAAAGCAAACTGGCGACTTTCTTGATAGGATTCGGTGACAATGCAGTCGGCATGACCGCTACTGTATTGATTAATCCAGGCGATCGCAGCTTCTAAGCTATCAACTAATTTAAAAGCTACTGTCTTGGTTAAATAAGCGGTTCCCCATTCTGCTTCTTTAGCTAGCTGCAATTGGGGAAAGGCTTCTACTAGTTCCGCATCGCCTTTAACTTCAAAGCCTTTGTCTTTTAAACTATTCCACAAAACTGCTAAGGATGAAGGTAAGGCTTGGCGATGAATTAAGACTTTTTCAATGGCGTTGACTGGATCTGGATCGCTTTCATGGCTATCGATAATCATCCAGCGCACCATTTCCAAGCTACTATTGAGCGACCAGTAAAGGTAACAATTGCCCATTGCTGACTTTAACACTGGGCAAGTTGCTTGTCGCATGACTTGCTGTACCAAGGTGGAGCGTCCGTAGGGAATAACTAAGTTCAAGTATTGGTCTTGCACAACCAAATCCCGAACGGAAGCGCCATGTTCTGTGGTAATTAGTTCTAGACAACCTGCTGGTAAACCAACCTCAGTAATAGCGTTTTGGAGAACATTGGCGATCGCTTCGTTGGAATGACTCGCCTCAGTACTACCTTTGAGAATAATACTATTACCCGTTTTGATACATAAACCCGCTGCGATCGCTCCTAAATCAGGGAACGCCTCATAAATAAATCCGATCACTCCTAAAGGCATTAACTGGGAGTAACTTTGAGAATCATCCTGCTGATACTCAGCGTTTCTCACCCGCCGCAGCGGATCGGATAATTCCCCCAACCGTTGTAGGATTTCCACAGTCGTTTCTAGCCTAGTGGGAGTTAATTTTAGCCAATCTAAAATCAACTCTGGCACTGCCATTTCTCGGCTTGCTTCTAAATCTAATGTATTAGCCTCTAGAATGTCATCAAAAGCGCGTTCTATAGCCCGCGCCATTGCTAATACAGCACGACTGCGGTCTACTCCTTTTGCGATCCCCAGCTTAAGGGAAGCTTGGTAAGCGCGTTTAGCGCTATTCATTGGTTCGGGGATATCATCCAAAACTTCAACGGTCATTGAGTTAACGTCTGTAGGTAAGCCAGACCATGAGTGCTGGCAAAATAGCCAGAAGTACCGCCACCATTGCCCAGGCAATAATGGTGGAACCATTTGCTAATCGCAGTGCTAATGGTAGCCATATAATCACTAGCACGAAAATAATGCCCAGCGCTATCGGTAGATAGCTTTCTCCCAGTCTTGGATGGACAACGTGCCAACTATTACCCATCCAGCGCCAAGCACGTTTATAGGGGTAGGTGGTGGAAAGTTGCTCTAGGACATAAGCATCATTTTCTACCACAAAGATTTGTTGACAGCGATCGCAACCAAATGCGTCTGTCAGGGTAATCGGAACTAACCGTCCCCGACGACGACAGGGACAGGGATATTCCGTATTGAAGTCTATTTTTTCAGGTTTTTGAGATTGCACAAGCGTTCTAATAACTTGAGCTTATTTTTTACAATATGTGAAAACACTATTCCTCGGTCTATGCCTTGGGTAGTGGTTTTCTGATTTTTCCTTTCTTTATACAGTTAGGAGACAAAGCCGAGACTGCAATGATTCCCCAATATAAATTAGGCTAAATTGAGCTGTTGTCACAGCGGTTTTCACGTTCGGGTATTTAAATAGAAGCTATCTAGCTGCTGTTCTTTGTTATGTTGAGCAATCTTGTTTAAGAGTTTTCTCGTCTGCATCTGTGGCTTAAAAAGTCATCTAGTAGTGTTTTTTAGACATTTATTGTTTTGGAATATCTGGCACCGTTTTTAGTTTAAGTGGCAATATCTCATAAAACAACCGTTCTCTGAGGTTAAGCCTAAAAATAATCAGTACCAGCACATCAATGTTAATTTCTTAAGTCAAACGCATTATAATTTAATCGTCAGGTTACTCAAGAGTCAACAGTCTATAGTTAATCCGGACTGTTCAATTTAAGCTACCTTCCCGAAAAAAAGGCTATTGGAAATGTGAATGAACTTAATAGTACCGACTCTTGGTCTAGGTAGATTTTGGCTCGCTTCAAAGCCACAAGGTGCTTTACACCTAACAATATCGCTATTAATCTAGCCACCCTTGATCCAGTTTAGTACACTGAACAAAAAACGAAGTGACTACATATATAAAGATTAGATTAAGCCAATCTTTAAATGACTCCAGATTTATACTTAATCTCGACTATTATATATTTTATAAAGCGGGTAACGCGATTCGAACGCGCGACATTCACCTTGGCAAGGTGACGCTCTACCACTGAGCTATACCCGCATTGCTCAACACATTTATTAGGATGTCATAAATATCTTGGTTTGTCAACCCCCTGATTGAATTTTGGAGTCAAGGAGGGGATTGGGGACTGGTGACTGGGATTAGGGAAAAATTAATTTTGACTTTTGTACAGACGCGATTCATCGCGTCTCTGCGACTCTTGACCCAAACCGCTATTAGCCCAATTCTTCAGACTCAGGGGAGAAATTGCCGATGCTGGCGCTGGGGAAAGATGCAGGTAGAGATGGGCTATTACGGGCGTATGGCTCTGCGAGATTAGAGCGCAATTGTCGCATCAGGCTGGCCATTTCTAAAGCATTCATGGCGTATTCCCAGCCATGATTACTTTTTATCCCAGCTCTTTCTAAAGCTTGCTGCATGGTGTCTACTGTCAAAATGCCAAAAATTACAGGCACACCAGTTTGAAAGCTGGCTGCGGCGATACCTTTGGCTACTTCCGAAGAGACATAATCGAAATGGGGTGTTTGCCCGCGGATAACAGCGCCTAAACAAATAATGGCATCATAACGACGAGAAAGGGCTAGTTGGCGCGCGACTACGGGTACTTCAAAGCTTCCAGGAACCCAAACGTAGTCAACTTGATTACCTTGGGGGTCTGGATCTACACCGTGGCGTTTCAAGCAATCTTGACATCCCTCTAACAGCTTTACGGTAACTAGGTCATTAAATCGACCAATTACTAATGCAAACCGCAAAGGTTCTGTTTGAGTAAAAGTTCCCTCAAAAACTGCCATGACCGCCTCTTTACAAACTATACATCAAGGCTAATATACATTTCTTCTGCAAAGATAGAAGAGCAGAAGAACACAATCAGCTAAAAAGAACCAGGTGAAAAAATTAATTCACCTTAATTACTCTTTAGCTTAGCTCTTCTGCTCCTGAATATTTTTGCTATTTAACTGTGTTTCTAAGCGATCGCCTATACTACAAAAAAGTTTAATAGCCCTACCAAAAATACTAAGGCAATCCAAACTCCAGAACCTAGCCAGAGTAGCTTTTTAGACTCCACCCAATTTTGGGGGGTCGCATAGGCAACAGGAACGCCAATAACTAATACAAAAGACAGCAGAACCAATCCTAACAAAGCAATTTGGAATATTATGGTCATTTTTGCTTCTCCCAAGACAGCGAAATACTAAAGATAGAATATCGTACAGGGCAATACTGACATTTCCTTATTTGTTAAGCTATCAGAAATTGCGTCACTATAGTCATTAATCCCAAGTCCAAATCATGAATGTTGCTTAGTCCTTCTGGAAGTGCAAAGGACAAGGGAGATAGGGAAGACAAGGGAGAAATATTTATATTACTATGCCCTATGCCCCATGCCCCATGCCCTTTAACCCTTGACTATGGACTTAATTCTTTGCCACACTACAGCTGATTTTGACGCACTGGGAGCTGCGGTAGGACTGACGCGGTTACAACCGGGTAGCAAAATTGTACTAACTGGTGGCGCTCATCCACCTGTAAGAGATTTTTTAGCATTACATCGCGATGAATATCTCCTGATTGAACGGCGTTCGGTCAATCCTGATAAAATTCGCTCCATAACTGTAGTCGATACTCAACAACGCGATCGCTTGGGTAAGGCTGCTGAATGGTTCGATTTACCTCATGTCAAAGATATCACTATCTACGATCATCACCTGGGACAAGATACAGATATTCCCGCCACTCAAACTCATATTTCCCCAGTGGGAGCCACTACAACTTTAATGGTGGAGCAATTGCAACAACAGCAAATCTCTCTTACACCATCTGAAGCGACAGTCATGGCTTTGGGTATCCATGTTGATACAGGCTCATTAACATACGAACAAGCTACGCCACGAGATGCTTTAGCTTTGGCTTGGTTAATGGAGCAGGGAGCCAGCTTGTCTGTAATTTCGACTTATAGAGACCCTGGTTTATCACCCCAATTGCAACAGCTATTAACTAAGGCGCTGGACAATTTAGAATATCTTTGCTTGCGTGGATATACGATTGCTTGGGTAACTTTAAAAACCAATGAATTTGTGCCAGGGTTATCGAGTCTGGCTTCCCAACTGGTAGAGTTAACCGAAATCGACGCTTTACTACTAGCAAACGAATACCCTTTGACAGAAGATGAATCTCGGTTAACAATAATTGGGCGATCGCAAATTCCCGAGACTAATCTCAACGAATTATTCCAACCTTTGGGCGGTGGTGGTCATTCGCAAGCAGCATCGTTGAATTTACGCGGAGTCGATTCCCAAGCTGTCCTCAAGCAACTTCTAGATGAATTTAAAGCTACAATTCCCCATCCCCTCACAGCTAGGGATTTGATGTCCTCCCCTGTCCGCACTATCCGTCCGGAAACCACAATTACCGAAGCACAGCGGATCATGTTGCGTTATGGACACTCCGGTTTATCTGTAGTTGATGCTGAAGGGCAATTATTAGGTATCATTTCCCGCAGAGATATTGATATCGCTTTACACCACGGTTTTAGTCATGCACCAGTCAAAGGCTACATGACATCCAATATCAGGAGTATTACACCAGACACGACATTGCCACAAATTGAGGCGTTGATGGTGACTTATGATATTGGGCGATTACCAGTATTGGATAATGGGCAATTAGTCGGAATTGTCACCCGCACTGATGTATTGCGAGAACTACACCAAAACAGTGCCGAGTTTCGAGAGATGGATTCTGAGTCGCAATTTCCTCTCAAAACTCAAGATTTAGGACTCAGCACAGAATTAAAAAATCGCCTGACTCCCCAATTATGGCAATTGCTGACCCAAGCATCTCAAGAAGCCGAAAAACGAGGTTGGCATTTATATTTGGTTGGCGGTGCAGTCCGCGATTTACTCTTAGCTGAAGGCGCAAGCAAAACTTTAATGATTAAAGACATCGACCTAGTAGTTGATGGCTTCCATAAAGCTGCAGATGTTGGTGCGGGTGTCGAACTAGCCAAAGCATTACAACAAATGCACCCAGAGGCGCGCTTAGAAATTCATGGTGCTTTTCAAACTGCGGCTTTACTATGGCACAAACACCCAGAATTAGATTCATTATGGGTAGATATTGCAACTGCTAGAACGGAATTTTATCCTTATCCTGCTGCAAATCCGGAGGTGGAAGCGAGTTCTATTCGCCAAGACTTATACCGCCGAGATTTTACCATCAATGCTATGGCCCTGCGCCTGACTTCTTCCCGTCCTGGCGGCAGAACACAGCAAGCTGCACCCCTACTCGATTTTTTTGGCGGATTACTAGATTTACAAGCTAAGAAAATTCGGGTTTTACACGCCAACAGCTTTATTGAAGATCCCACCCGCATTTATCGCGGTGTGCGCTTTGCTGTCCGCTTTGGATTTGAAATTGAAGCACAAACAGAAGATTATATTCGCTATGCCATTAATAGCGGTGTTTACGATCGCACTGCCCAAGAGAATAGCAGAACACCAGCTTTACAAACTCGCCTCAAAACCGAATTGAAACATATTCTGGAAGCACCTTACTGGAAACCTGCTTTACAATTACTCGATAACTTAGGTGCATTGCAGTGCATTCATCCTACCTTGAAATTAGATGAGGATATCTTACGAGAATTACGCTTATTACAGTTATGTTTGCGAAGATTTGACCGCCAGCAGACTTTAATTCACTGGCAAATGCGTTTAGAAACTTTAATTGCCCACCTATCCCCTCAATATCGGGAGAAAGTGGCGAAAAATCTGCAAATGCAAGAAGAAAGTATTAGTAGATTGAACACATTAGCCCAGATACAACCTGAGGTAATAGCATCATTATCTAATTTTCAATCCCCCAGTCAGATAGTCAATTTATTGCGACAGCAGGATTTACAAACACTGATTTTAATTGCTTTGAAAAGTCCGCGAACAATCCGGCGGCAGATTTGGCATTATTTAACAGTTTGGGCTAATATGCAACCCATTCTCAATGGTAATGATTTAAAGCAACTCGGCTATAAACCTGGCCCCCAATATCGCCAAATCCTCGATGATTTACTCACAGCAACTTTAGATGGAGTAATCAACAATAAAACAGAAGCACAAGAATATTTAACCAAGCATTACCCTCTATAAATTCTAAGCGAAAAATATATTTTTCACTAGACAGTTATGGTATTAAGCTATTTAAAAGCCCCGCAAAGACGCAAAGTGAATTTTGATTTGATTCTCTGCGTCTCTGCAGCATAAGCAATTAACTGATAGTTGATTTGGCAATTACTCCTAATTGCATCCCTGATGGATAATTACCATCTTCTTTAATGCGTTTAATTTCGGCATCGCCAATTCGCAAGTTTAACTTTTGTCCTACAGTCCGCACAATATCTCCGCGATCAATTACGCCAGCTACAGCACCAGCCGGAGACAGGACTGTAATCCGAGGTAACTGTTCATTTTCCATTTTGTTAATCAATTCAGCTAAAGAAGTTGATTCTGCAACAGTTGGGATTTCTGTTAATGGATGCACAATACTTTGCAGAGTTTGTGTTTCCCATTGACTTCTTTCTACTAAGCGTAAATCGTCAATAGAAACCATTCCCCGGTAACGTCCATCAGCAGCAGCAAAATAAACCTCTGGAGCATTAGTATCTAATAGATATGCATCAGCAAAGGAACGCAATGTCTGATCAGCATCAACTACGCGGAACTCACGCGTCATCGTATCAGCAGCTACGAGTTTCAGCAAGGTTTCTTGTAATGTCGTGACGCTGTCATAGCTGTTGGCGTTACGAATCCCAAACCAACCCAACAATACAATCCACAAACCTAAAGCTATTTCCCTAGTAAAAAAGTCTATGGCAAATCCAAGAGCGATCGCACTATAACCCAAAATCTGCCCCGCCCGAGCTGCTAAATGTACAGCTTGAAAGCGGTTACCTGTAAACTGCCATAGTGCTGCTTTTAACACTTGTCCTCCATCTAGAGGTAAGCCGGGAATTAAGTTAAATAAAGCCACAACTAAGTTAATTCTGGCCAAATCATTGACCATTTCACTGATAGGGGTAGTATCAGGTAACACGTAACCCAGTAGACGCAGGATAAAAAATAAGGCAATACTCACCAAAGGCCCTGCGATCGCAACTTGAAATGCTTTACCTGGGGTTTTCGATTCTTCTTCAATCGCCGCAATTCCACCAAACAAAAATAAGGTGATGGAATTTACTTTAATCCCTTGCGATCGCGCTACTAAGCTGTGACCTAATTCGTGTAACAACACCGAACCAAATAACAGCAGCGCCATGACTATCCCTGCACTCCACGCTACCGTACTTCCCCATTCTTGGTAAGCTACCCCAAAGTTGAGGGTAACTAACCCTAAAATTACGAACCACAGAGGATCTAAAAATAGTGGAATCCCAAATAAAGACCCAATTCTCCAATTTGTTTGCATGACATCTTCCTAAAAGTAGATCTTTGCCGTAGTAGATGATATAAATAATGCAAGTGTTCTTTTATACTATGAAGCGTGCCTATGGCGAACCTTGTGCCCCACAACTGTGGCGATGCTCTAATTTCTAGAATAGACAATTAATCGTTATTTAATCACGCAAAGAAAATAAAATTCTCATTTCCAATCTCTAAGCCTCTTAATCATAAATATGGTGCAATATGGTCTCTATTCTTGAGAAGACCTGGATTGCAATAATTATGGGTTAAAGACAGAAGAGAAAGTGGAAATGAAGCAAGAAAACTTTTTAAACGCTTGTATGACGTTCACAACGAAGCATTTACACTAAGTCAAAATAGAATTTTAAAGTCTATTTCTTGGAGTATTGTGATGTTTTCTGGATTCCTCATCTATAAACATTGAAGTGGCTATTTTTACAGGCAAGTAAGATAAGGGACTTCCAACCAAAAAAATATACAATCGCTACCTTGAGCGGGGGAAGCAGAATTTTATGATGATATTTGCTCTCACTCATTGCATAATTTATTTTCTGGAACTACCTAAAACAATATGTTGAAAGTACTGAAGCAGTATTTTATTAAGTGAAATAAATTAGTGTCTAATAGGAGAAACCTAAATTGTCATGTGGTTTTCACCTAATAGCTTTTTTGTTAGTCTCCCTAATAAATTAACAAAGCATATACTATTGTTATTTCATTTTTGAAAGCCAAAGTTAATTTGTTCATTCTTCTTTATTCCCTACCTGCAAGAGTCATTTTGCAGCTTCTGTAAGCATTGTTATATATCAATTATTTATCTTTGTACATAGCTGAACTATTGTACAACCAAGATTATAGTAGGGTGAGTTTAACCACTGGAGTTAGTAATACTAGATTACCTGAGATAAACAGTATGCTTTTACCAGTTTTTTACATGGCAAGCATTGATGAGATAGACACTGCCAATCTTTCTCGTGGTGAAATACAAGTGCGGAATATCGCCAAAAATATTTCCTTAATTCCGACTTTTGTCATATATGCGCTCTTTTTACCGCTGTTAATGATTTTATATTACTGCTACGAACCAGGGAAAGACAAAATTCACGGCTTTATCTTTACTTTTATGATTAAGCCAATTCGCTGGTTTTCATATAAAATAGTTTATTTGATTTGTGATTTTTTCAGAAAATTGAATAAATAATACCAATTCAAAATTCTACATTAAGAATCCAGACAGGGTAATAGTTTGCGTCTGTGTATCTGTCCCATTTTTTGTTCAAATTGGTATATGCAGCCTTAGCTGCGGATAAGAGGATGGAATACAAATTACTGATTTGTGTCTTCGTGCCTTTGCGATTCAAGATTATTGCACAAAGGCACAAAGGCACAAATTGATGTTTAACTCAAGTGAATATAAAGCTGAATAGATTTTCAGCCTTACAACTTACAAGAGATATGTAGTTAAGAACCTTGATGAATCAAAACTACAGACGACCGATGTTAGTCAATCCCAAAACAATGCCCACACCGATAATGTGACCAAAAGCCATTGCTGCAAGGAAGGTAGTAGCACTAACGGGAAGGCCAGGTAATTTAGGGCCTACATTAGGGTATTCAATTCTGGTAGACAGCAAAAGTGCTACGACACTGCTGAGGCTGATGATAATGGCCACGGTTGGATTCCATGCAGGTGTTGCAGGAACGGATGTTGCTGCTAATAAAAGGGATGACATCAATTTTGTGCCTCCTAAAATAGGAAAATAAATTTAAACCATCAAGATTATAAAATTGATTAGGAAAAAACCAGAAAATAATGGAAAAATATCTACCTTTTTACAGGTAATTTTCTAATATAGATAAACCTCTATGCGAATTAAAATTTGTGGCATTACTCAACCTCAGCAGTCTGTAGCGATCGCTTCCCTGGGTGCGACAGCGCTAGGATTTATTTGTGTCCCAACTTCACCCCGTTACGTTAATGTACAGCAAATTTTGGCGGCAGTAGCTCCATTACCCCACCAAATACACAAAATCGGAGTCTTTGCCAACGCTAGCATTCAGGAAATTAGCCAAACAGTGTTTGACTCTAATTTAACGGGTGTGCAACTGCATGGTCATGAAACACCAGAGTTTTGCTACCAACTGCGTCAAGCTTTGCCAGAGATAGAAATCATTAAAGCCTTGCGGATTCGCAACCACGAGCATCTTCAGCAAGTGGCTGAGTATACCAATTATATAGATACGCTATTGCTAGATGCTTATCATCCCCAGCATCTTGGTGGCACAGGTCAAACCTTAGACTGGACTATGCTACAACAATTTAACCCCAGTTGCCCGTGGTTTTTAGCTGGAGGATTAACGCCAGATAATATCTTAGATGCCCTGAGTTTGGTGAAACCCAATGGCATAGATTTATCTAGTGGTGTGGAAAGAAAACCGGGAGATAAAGATTTAGATTTAGTCGCCAAATTATTTTTAAAGCTGAAAAGTGATGCGAGCGATCGCACAATCAGGGTATGAAAATCTCTTGGAGCTAGCCTAAGCGCCCTATTTTCAAGGATGAAGCCTGAAGATTGAAATTATTCATTCTTCATCCCTTACACTTTATTCTTTAAAAAAATGCTGCTTGGTGACGAATTAAATTCAAGAATTCTTCACGGGTTTTGTGTTCATCTTGGAACACACCTAACATCGCACTGGTGACTGTCCAAGAACCCGGTTTTTGCACACCACGCATTACCATGCACATATGAGTTGCTTCCATCACTACTGCAACTCCTTGGGGATTGAGGATAGTCTGAACTGCTTCTGCAATTTGGCGGGTAAGTCTTTCTTGTACTTGTAAACGGCGGGAATACATCTCGACAATCCGCGCTAGCTTGCTGAGTCCAACAACTTTTTGGTTAGGAATGTAAGCAATGTGCGCTCTCCCCATAAAAGGCAACATATGATGTTCGCACAAGCTGAAGAAATTAATATCGCGGACTAAGACCATTTCGTTATGGCCTTCGTTAAAGATGGCTCCATTAACGAGTTCTTCTAGGGATTGGTTATAGCCGCTGGTCAGAAACCGCATGGCTTCTGCTACTCGTTTAGGCGTTTTGAGCAGGCCTTCACGTTCGGGGTCTTCTCCCACACCCAATAGTATTTGGCGCACTGCTGCTGTCATTTGCTCCATCTCTTCTTCTTGAGGAGAATGCAAATTAGGCTCATGTCCGTCGTGGGTATTGCGATCGGGTCTGGGATTGATGGCTTCTGTCAAGTCGGGGATTAGAGGTGATTGTGAGCGATTAGAACCGTTAGGACTCGCAATAGTCATGATTTAAGTTTGATAAGGGTTGAGTTGTTTGTCATTTGCCATTTGTCATTAATCATTTGTGATAAACAAAAACAAATGACTAATGATAAACCAACGAAGGACTAATTAGAGAACACCAGCACTAGGCATGAGAGTTAATTCATCAATGACCGCTTGTGATGGCAATAAAGCTGTGTGCAGAATCGACTGGGCAACAATTTCGGGTGTTAACATTTTTGAGCGATCAAAGTTGGCGTTGACTGTTTCTGTATCCCAAATTTCGGTATTCACAGCACCAGGACAAATTGCTGTGACACGAATTCCGTAGGCACGTTCTTCTTGTGCTAAAGCTTGAGAAAGGGCAATCAAACCAGATTTACTAACGCTGTATGCACCCCAATTCGCAAAGGCTTGCTTGCCAGCAATTGAGACAATGTTGATAATTGTGCCGCTGTGGCGATCGCGCATTCCTGGCAAAATCCCTAAAATACACTGGAAGACGCTAGTGAGATTTAAGTTAATCACTTGTTGCCAGTCTTCTAAGGAAGTTTCGCTCAAAGTTCCTGTATACGCTATCCCCGCACTGTTTACCAAAATGTCTATATCGCCAAAGTCATGGGCGATCGCTTGTATTTGTTCTTTTACTTGCCCAATACAAGCTAAATCGACAGCATAACTTTTGGCAGCAACACCTGTATCCTTTGCTGCTACTGCTACCGCCTCCAATTTCTCTAGGGAACGGCTTACTAAGGCGACATCTATTCCCGCCTTCGCAAAGGCTAAAGCAGTTGCTTTCCCAATTCCACTACTTGCCCCAGTAATTAAGGCACGTCGTTTCGGCTCAACGCTCATGCTATCTCCAGATTTGTTGGCGGTTCTGCAAGCTTCTACATACCCAATTATTTAACTCTCTCGGTTTAGATAGATTAAAGCAATCTAATACATAGATTAAAAAAATCTAAAAAAGCCGATGATTGTTGATGACAACTGTTATATTCGTTGCCAACATGGGTGTTTTTTTGGTTAAATATTTGCCCCTAGATGAACATTTGTAGTCATCTAGAAAATTCCATTGCAACACTCAATGTTATTACTAAATAACTGAATATTAGACAAACCAATCATCCAATAGAGTTGATTTGCCCAAAAGGAAACGCCTATGACTGAGAAGATTGTTAAAAATCTTTAAGCGTCATAGGCAATTATAGCATTGCTGCTATGCTAAGCAAGCATCTTCAGGTTGTTACTGAGCAAGTTCAGTAAAAATGCCAATTTTGCGGAATTTTTCGTAGCGCAATTGACGGCGTTCGGAAGCCGTTAAACGGTTGAGTTCGTCCAGATTTTCCAATAGAGCTTGTTTGAGGGTTGTAGCGGCTTCTATTGGGTCAGAATGAGCGCCACCAATTGGTTCCGGCAATATTTGGTCGATAATACCCAAGTTTTTCAAGTCATGGGAAATAATTTTGAGAGCAGTAGCGGCTTGTGGAGCTTTACTAGCATCTTTCCACAAAATAGCGGCACAGGCTTCCGGGGTCGCAACTGTGTAAACAGAGTGTTCAAACATCATTAAGCGATCGCCTACACCAATACCAAGTGCGCCGCCAGAACCGCCCTCACCAATTACCGTACAGATAATAGGCACATCCAAGCAGAACATTTCGCGTAAATTGTAGGCGATCGCTTCTCCTTGTCCTTGATGTTCGGCTTCTACTCCAGACCAAGCTCCCGGCGTGTCGATAAAGGTTAAAATCGGCATCGAAAATTTGTTTGCGTGTTCCATCAACCGCAATGCTTTGCGATAGCCGCCAGGATAGGGCATACCAAAATTGCGGGCAATATTGTCTTTAGTATCCCGCCCTTTTTGATGACCCAACATCACTACAGGCTGTCCACCCAAACGACCGACACCACCCACTAAAGCCGGATCGTCACCACCACAGCGATCGCCATGTAACTCCATCCATTCATCACTAATTGCTTGAATGTAATCGAGAGTACTAGGGCGGCGGGGATGACGAGCAACTTGCAGTCGCTGGGATGGGGATAGACTAGTAAAAATTTCCTCACGCAGTTGCATAGCGCGTGCTTCTAGTTGACGGATTTGACCAGAAACATCCACACCATTTTCTTCTGCGAGTTGCCGAATTTGATCAATTCGAGTTGCAAGTTCTGCTAGCGGCTTTTCAAAATCTAACAGTAGCGGTTTACGCTCGGTAGTTGCCATAGTTAGGGATTAAGATTAGGGATGGGGTATTGGGTATTGGGGGTTGAAAATTGGGGATTAGGGGCTGGATAATGGATAAAAGAAATAGAGGATTGAAAATTGGAGATTTTTTGATATTAGGGATCTGAAGATAGGGGTCTAAAGATTAGAGATAAAGGCTGGTTGATTTACCTTGTCTCCTCATTGTCCTGCTTCCTGTCCCCAGTCCCCAGTCCCCAATCGCTAAACTAGCAGTGGTCTAAATCCATGCTTAACTGAAACCTGACCAATCTGCTCCATTTTGTCTACGGTAATCTGATTCCGCCCCCAAGAAAAGTTCGTATATAACTTCTCAAACTCCAGCAGCATTGATTCCGCAAAACAAGCAAACAGTTGACGCGCTGGCACCTCCATATTGACTATTTTCATAATTTTCCAGTCAATATCTAGAGAATGCTCTACAATGCCACCATTTAGCACATATACCCCAGGATGCTGAATCTTTGTCCCTAAATTTTTAGGATAGCCACCATCAATCAACAAACAGGGTTGCTTCAATACAGTTGGGTCTATTTCTACGCCTTTAGGCATACTAGCAACCCAAACCACAATATCGGCTTGGGGTAGCGCTTCCTCTAAAGACATGATTTTCCCTCGCCCCAGTTCAGCTTGCAAATTATGGAGACGTTCTTGGTTACGGGCTATTAGTAGTAATTCTTTGACATCTGTTTTCGCATCCAGCCAACGAGTGACAGCACTACCAATATCTCCAGTTGCGCCACATACAGCTACAGTCGCGTTCTTTAATTCAATTCCTAATTGTTTTGAAGCTTGTTCCACCTGCCGACAAATAATATAGGCAGTGTGAGTATTGCCAGTTGTAAAGCGTTCAAACTCTAGTTTGATATTCCGAACTTGGCTAAACTGCTCCAAGTTAAAGTTTTCAAAAATAATTGAAGAAAAACCACCTAAAGCTGTGATATTAATGCCATGCTTTTGTGCATGGGCCATGGCGTTGAGGATCTTGCGCGTTGCTGCTTTAATCCGGCGATTTGCTAGCATTTCAGGCAAGAAACATGATTCTACATACTGCCCTTCTATTTTCTGTCCTGTTACGCTAGTGACAGTAATTTTATCAACAATTTGCGGTGGGGCACTGCACCAAAAATCCAGCCCTTGATCGGCATATTCTGGGTATCCCAGTTCTTTGGCTACCGCTTGAGCGTGTTCCAAACTAGTCAGATGTCCTATTAGACCAAACATGTATTGATATTTAAGCGCGTGCTGCGTCGAAAATGTGGAATCATCACCAAATTTTGGATATATAGAAAGATGCGAGATTTCTGGAACAGCATTGTAAGCAAGACTTTTTATCCGAAATCTCCAATCTAAAATCCAAAATTGTTATGGGTGGGTTAAGAGGGAATAACTTACTCTTAAAAATACTACACAAAGCGTCAGAAGCATCAAAAGTAAGAAGTGTGAAGTATGAAGGTGAATTTAAGAATTTCATCCTTCATGACTTCATCCTTCATCTTTAAGCGGCTACAAGTCCGTAAGCTGATAGACGCATGATGTCACGAGTAGTGAAGCCAATATTACTTAATGCTTCACCGTACTGAATCATGAAATCTTCAACCAAAGCATCTTTTTCCATTGCTAAAACTTGAGCATCATCTGCTACTTGATTGAGCATTTTCCAAACTAGAGGAAGATTTTCACGGTTTGCTGCTTCTAATTCAGCTTTAGATTCGGTAAAATTGTCTTTTAACCAAACTTCGCCAAAGTTAAGATGGCTATACTCATCTTTGACTACACCCTCAGTAATTTTACGGGCGAAATCATCAGCAACAGGAATGTAGATGTTATATGCTGCTATAGCAAAGCATTCAATAATTAAAGCCTGAATCAGCAAGCAAGTAACTACTTTTCCTTCTGCCGCTGCTTTCTGAAAATTGCCGTGCAGTCCAGAGAAAAACTCCTTCGCAAATTGTAGATCTGGCTCTACCTGTAAATTGCGTCCACAAGCTTCAAATCCTTTCTTATGGCGACTTTCCATTTTAGAAAGACGAATCAAGTCATCTTTATGTTGCGGCAGCAGTTCAGCCAATTTAATGTAATTCTCATGGGCTTCTTGTTCACCTTCAATCACGATCGCATTAATGCGGCTGTAAGCGTCTTTGTATTTTTCGCTTTGGAAATCTATTTCAGATTGCTCTGTTATCTGCTGCATGTTATCTTTACCCCTGTACAGGTGAATCATTTGATACAAAAAATAAATTTACCCTATGATTTTAGGGTAACCACCACTGTGATTTAATTTAACTTAACAAGTCACTATGTTTATAGATTAGCTGTTACTGGGGGCGATGCTCTACTAATAGAAACATAAAAGCTTCAAAGCAAAACTCATGTCCAAACCACGCTGGAATCTACAATCTACCGATTTTTTGAGCTTAGGATTATTACTGCTGGGTGCTTTCATAGTTTTGCTACCCCTGTTTGTGGTCTTCCTTACCTCTTTTGCGCCTGGAGGGGCAACGCCGGAAGTTGTACCCAAAAATAACTGGACTTTAGCTAATTACCGCGATGCATGGCAGCGAGGTAAATTTTTGTTAGCGTTTGCTAATTCTACCCTAGTAGCGATCGCAGTGACGGCATTTCAAATTGTGACTTCGGCATTGGCAGGTTATGCCTTAGCACGGCTGAAATTTCGTGGTAGACAAGCACTGCTATTAATTGTCTTAGCAACTTTGGTAATTCCCTTTCAATTATTAGTAATTCCTATTTTCTTGGTATTGAAGTGGGGACATTTAATTAATACTTACGGAGCGTTAATTTTACCAACGGCTGTCAACGGCTTTGGAATTTTCTTATTACGTCAGTATTTCCAGACAATACCTGTAGAGTTGGAAGAAGCCGCGGCTATAGACGGGGCAAACAGACTACAAATTTTATGGCAAGTCATGTTACCTCTAGCCCGTCCCGCTTTAGTAACGTTGTTTTTGTTCACCTTTATCGGTGAATGGAACGATTTATTTAAGCCCTTAGTATTTACCACGCGTCCAGAATTAAGGACAGTGCAGCTAGCATTAGCCGAGTTTCAAGAGCAATTTACTAATAATTGGCCCTTAATGATGGCGGCGGTAACAATTGCAACTGTACCCGTGATGGTACTATTTCTCATCGGACAAAGACAGTTTATTCGCGGTATTGCGACAACGGGGATTAAGAATTAGGGGATTGGGGACTGGGGACTAGGGACTAGGTAGTAGAAGGATAAGGAAGCAGAAGCAGAGGAGCAACTCCAATTACCCATTACCCATTACCCATTACCCATTACCCATTACCCATTCCCATCACTAAGTGAGTTCTTGAATTTGCAAGCGGACAGTATGTTCAACAGTACCGCTTAGTTGCAATTCCATGATTTCACCACCTAGGGGTTCTAAGTTACTGAGAAGCGATCGCAAGTTTGGTGTACTCGCACCTGTATCTACATACAACCGATCTGCTAAATTGCTAATCCGTTTCCAGGTCATGTATAACTTGGCAATCGTTTGTTCCATTTGGGATGCTTGATTAACTAAGTCAGCCGCTATGCTTAAACAGCCTACACGTTGTGCTTCTTCTAAGGCTGTTTCAATGTCTACTTCTGCTTGAGTTAATGCTTGCACCTGAGCCGCAGATTTTAAGTATTTTGCCAAATAACGCGCTTCTGTAGTTACCTGTTTGAGGGTATCAACATCAGGGTTGGCAGCAATTTCTTTTTGTAAGTATTTTTGGTGGGGTTCTGGCAGTTTTTCTAATTCCTTCACCAGGGGGGCGATGTAACGCGGGGGAAGGGTGTTATCGGCTGCTTTCACCTTGACTGGTTCTGGTAGCAATTCCGAGGACATTGCTGTCCATTCGTCGCTGAGTTGACGCACTTCGCGCCGAGTGATGCGATCGCCTTTTTGGGCGGCTTCACTCACCATTTGTTGCACTTCTGGCGAAGCTTTGGATGTTTCGACAAATGCCCGTTTACTAAAATTATTGACTGAACCTGGATCAAGTTTGCCTTCTTCTAGGAGCGTATCAGCACTGTTAGCCAACTGAATCCAGGCGTAAGCTTGACTTTTACTGATTTCTCGTTCTTTCAGCCATTTGAGGAACCCAGTACCTCTACCATCACCACCCTTTTTCTCGCGATCGCGAATCGCCCGTAAAATTCGCCCGCGCCAGATTTCGGTTTGCAAATCAAAGCGATCGCACACCTGCCAAGCTACATCTAGCTGCTGTTGAAAATCTGACTCTGGAATCTGTTCGTCTTCAGGATCGGGCAGTTCAAAGGCAAGATCCGCTGGCTGTTGCAAAGCAGCAGCAATGTCGTTAATAGATTCGTTATATTCCACGACTGGTAGCCGACTAGTGTATGCGTCGGCTTATTATGCCACAATCTGTGTGCTTTGGTAGTAAGATTGCGTCAGATTTTACCTAGTTCATTTGTATTAATTGCTGCTGTAGATAGTTTCATCCCCAATATTAGGTGTAGATATTGAGGCGATCGCCCACCTTGTAGAGACGCGATTTATCGCGTCTTCTTCCGATTTATCTTCTTCCGACAAATCGCGTCTTCTTCTAACCATTGCATAAGCTACAAATCGCCAGAGATATAGTAACTCGTAGCGTTCAATCAACAAACTAACTGCGACTGATGACCAAGCTGAAACAGTTACAAGCAAAAATAGCCTTCAATGCATAAAGCCTCAGCAATTTAGGTGTTATCTATACATAAAACTAATTTAGTCTCTACTCTCTTGGTAGGATATTGTCAATTAGGGGCAAGACCCCCCACCCCCTATAAAAGCGAGGTTCAGCCTCAATAACTACTGCATTTTCAGTCTGAGATTGGAAATGTGATTAAGCCCTGGTCTGTGTAGCCACACCTTTCAAGGTGACGCTGTTAAGACTTGATGCATATTCTTCCGAGACAATTTTAATTTTTAAGTGAGGATAGATAATCTCATGACTACAAAAGCTATTTACAAGAACCCTTTCGCGCTTTTTTTTGCAGGAATTGTGAGTGCTGTGGCTTTAGGGGGTTCGGTATCTGTGCAAGCACAAACAGAATCACAACCTAGTTCTCCTCCTAAATTTACGAAATTCCAACCAGGCCAATTAAAAATCCAAGGTAATGGCAACCCATTCAAACCTTCTGGAATGAGACAGTCAGAAAAACCGACTGGAGGTAAACGAGGAATTCCTGATGGTGTAGACGATCGCATTCCGATGCTGAGTCGAGATTATCCTTGGTCTGCGATCGGTCGGGTACAAGGAACAACAACTGATGCTAAAAGTTACCATTGCACGGGTACTTTAATTGCTGATGATATAGTTTTGACTAACTCTCACTGTGTTATCGATCCAGAAACTCATCAACTCAGCAAAAAAATTCTGTTTCTACCAAATGTCATCAATGGCGCGGTCAGTAATGAAAGAGATATCGCTACTGTAGAACAAGTAATTTATGGCACAGACTTTACTGGCGAAAATACTACAAATCAGATTAATGACTGGGCAATTATGAAAATTAATAAGCCTCTGGGTCGCAAGTACGGTTATCTAGGATGGAAATCTCTTCCAGCCAGCGCATTGATCAAAAATAAGGAAAAATTATTCTTTGTTGGCTACTCTGGCGATTTTCCCAACCCTGAGAAGAAAGGTTATGAGTTCCTCACGGCTGGTAAAGGCTGGACTGCGGGTTTTCAAGCTGGATGCAGTATTGTGAAGGAGGAGGACGACGTATTATTTCATGATTGTGATACTGCAGGAGGTTCTTCTGGTGGGCCCATTATTGGTTTGATTGATGGACAGCCATATATTGTGGCACTCAATAATGCTGAAATTAAAAACACGAGAACTCATCAAGATATCATCAATCTAGCTGTCAAAATCTCCTTCTTAGATGAGTTGGTAGGTAATCAGTAACCTTAGCCTCATGCAATTAGCCTAGATACAGTCAGATTCCCCACTCAACACTCAACAACCCAGGGTAAAAGTTGGGCATCTGACAAAGTTAAGGCTTCAGCATTCATGACAAACGCTATGATGCGATCGCCTACAACTCGTTAGCAGAAAATCATACCGCCAAACGAAGTTATATTTTATACCTGAACATTATTTGTGTGATTTTTGGTTTTCAAGTCTAACCTCGCCAGAGTACATATTTATTTACAATAGCTCTGTAAAATATTTGTATTCTAATACTTGTTTATGCTCTATCCTTGATACTTGTGTCTAAAAATAGTAGGAATTTTTTATGAATTATTATCTTATTTTGCTGTTCTTATAAAAGTCAGCTTATTCAAACTGAAGATAATTTTTGAATAATAAAAGCAACTCAAAATTAGTTTAATATATCTAGGTTGAAAAGTACAAAACTAAAGTCAACTCCAGAGTTTTAAGCTAAAATAACTTTCTTCTAAATCTACAAAACCTCTAGATTATCTACCTCTTACTTTCATACATTTGCCTAACCTTTAGCAAGCCACTGCGTGTCTATATACTTTTCCTACCGGAATCGCTACGAAAATAGCCTGATTGTACTAGTAATTTCAATCATTAAATCGGATTAAATTAAGTCGGTAGGAAAAACAAAACTCAGTTAAGAAAGGTAAACAAAGCTAAAATTCTCTTCCCTCTTACCTTGCCATAACGATAATTTTTAACACTAAGCTACTTACTCAATCATAGGTGTGAGTAAATGTCACGATAACTTGTATATATATAATAAATCTTGCGAAGATTAACTAACAGAATAATTAGAGGTGCTTCTTTGTAAATTATAAAACTGAATCGTCAGTTTTTAGTGCTGAGTTTTTAATGGAGGAATGGGGTTATATGGTAATCACGATCCAATGCGGCTGTTTCCTAAATTTCCCTAAGTTTTGCTGAGTTATCCTTCAGTAACAATTTGAATACCTATTCCCACAGCACTATGAAATACCAGGTATTAGAGCGAATTTTTAATAAACCTTCATTCCCACGTAAATTTGAACGCCTGGAAATCGATCATAATTTTCATATTTTAGATAATTCTGAGCAAGTACATAAGTTTGCTGAGCGACCAGAAGAGGTAATACAAGGAAAAGATATCCGGTTAAGTTTTCCTGAATTTATCGGTATGGAAGATATTCTGGTATCTATTCTCAAAGGAGAACAAGAATTATTTGAATTACCAGGAATTAAACGTTGTAGCGATAGCAATTATGAAATATATATAGATATATATATTATCAGCGAACAAGTTGAATTTAAATTAGCGAATAGATTACTAATTCTTATTGAAGAAGTTACTGATAGATTAGCATTTGAACAGAAGATAGCACAGAAATATCATGAAGCTAGTTTGCTATCAAGTACGTTAATAGCATATAAGAATTACATGGAACAAGTTATTGGCTCAATGGCAGATGCCTTGCTAGTAACAAGTAACTCTGGAAAGATAAAAAAGATTAATACAGCTACAAAAAAAATATTTGGTTTTAGCGAAGCAGAATTAATTGGTCATTCAATTTCTCTAATAATTGATGATTATGCTTTATTTCAAAACATCCTTAAAAAATATTCATTATCGCAGCAAAAATCTTCAAATATCGAGGTTGTTTGTCGAACAAAAAAAAGAGAAAAGCTGTTAATAGCCTTTTCTTGTTCAGTTGTTCCTAATCATATAGGTAGTTTAGAGGATATTGTCTATATTGGTCGAGATATTACTGCTCGTCAGCGCCGAGAGCAGCGTATTTGCGCTCAGTATGCTATTACCAGGATACTCTCAGAATCCCAAAGTATAAAGGAGGCAATGCCAAAAATTTTGCAAGCTATTTGTCAAACCATAGGATGGGATTTAGGAGAACTATGGACACCAAATGAATATATAACTAGATCTATCAAACGAGATAGTAATAATAATATAGTCCTCAGATGCGTAGAAATTTGGTCAAGTCGAGTAGTTTCTGTACGAGAATTTAAAGCTATTACTTGGCAAACTACTTATAAGGCTGGTGTAGGTTTACCTGGTCGAATTTGGGCTAGACGTTCTCCGCTTTGGCTCAAGGATATTGCAGATGATGACTCTCAGCGATCGCAATCTGCTTCCACTGCTGGATTGCACGCGGCGTTTGGCTTTCCTATCTTAGACGACCGTGAAATTTTAGGAGTAATGGTTTTTTTCAATCAAGAAGTGCAACAGAAAGATATAGACTTCCTACAAATGATGGTTTCTATTGGTAACCAAATTGGTCATTTTATTAAATGCAAACAAACTGAAGCGGCTTTAGTAGAAAGCGAAGAAAGATATCGAGATTTATTTGAAAATGTTAATGATTTGATTCAGTCTGTAAATGCCTATGGGCGTTTTTTGTATGTAAATAAAGCATGGCAAAAAACTCTAGGCTACAGTGAAGCTGAAATTGCTAATATGAACTTGTTTGATATTATCCATCCTGATTTTCATCAACGCAGCCGGCAAAAGTTCTATAGCGTTATGTCAGGTGAAAAGCTTGCACAAGTTCAAACCGCATTTATGACTAAAAATGGTCAAACAATATATCTAGAAGGTAATATTAACTGTAAGTTTATTGAAGGTAAGCCAGTTGCTATTCGCGGCATTTTTCGTAATATAACCCAGAGAATATTGGCACAAGAAGCACTCTACAATCAAAAGGAACAAACTGAACGTCTATTAAGTAATATTTCACCAGTAGACATTTCCATCCCCAGCCAAGAAACCACTGAAATGTCTAAAGATTTTGCTTATGTGACAGTTTTATTTGCAGATATCATTGGCTTGAGCGAAATTGCTGCTTCTATGAGTGCAATGCAACTTGTTAGTCTCCTCAATCCCATTTTTTCTGCTTTTGATCGCCTAAGTGAACGTTATAGTCTTCAGAAAATTCAGACAATTAACGATGCTTATATAGTCATGGCTGGATTACCAATACCACGTACAGATCATGCTCAAGCGATCGCTCATATGGCCTTGGATATGCAAACTGCGATCGCTTTATTCAATAGCGAACACCAGCAAAACTTTCAGATCAGGATCGGTATCCATAGCGGCCCCTTAATTGTCAGTATGATGCATATCCAAAAATTTAACTATCATCGCTGGGGAGAAACCGTAAACCTTGCAAGATGCATGGAATTGCAAGGTATTCCTGGGCAAATTCAAGTATCACAAACTGCCTATGAAAATTTATATAATGACTTTTTTTTAGAAAAGCGAGGTGAAATTGAAGTTCCAGGCAAAGGTAACATGATGACTTACCTCTTAAAAGCACGTAAATAATCATATATAGCCATTTCATTTAACATATATTTTTATAAAAAATTAGCAAATTTCGTCTGGATTTTTACTTTAAATCTGCTTTTATTTTTTTATTAATAATATTTTTTTCTTTTTTACTAATTTTATTTTCATTTTCAGATTGTAAATTAATTTCGTACAATAATCTACCAATAAACAGTGCTAGGGGAATACTTAAGATTACCCAAAGGCAAAGAATAATTACCAATGTGAAAATCATCAGAATCAAAATAAATAGATTTTGCCTAGTTCAAGATAGCACACTCGTCTAGAAACCACCCTGCTGCCGTAAAGGTAGTATCATTGGAGATTTTTCTGCAAGTCTGAATTGAGCAAACCCTGAGTAGAACTACCTCAGTGCAAGATAATCAGCATAGATCAGGTGCAACTATTGTTTTAATTGCTGTAAGCCTTAAAATATTACTTCTAGACAAAAGTAAGGAAGATAAAAACCCTCTCTAGGTTATATGCGCTTGATTATTCAGACTTCAGAATTACTGGCTTTTCTTGTAACTGTCAGATAAGCAGTGCTTGACCCGCGATGAATTAAACCAACATAGCCTAGATTTTACCCTTTTCTTTGCCCAATAGCCTTCTCTGCGTTTTATAGAGAAATTCTACTTTCCGAATTGGGCATTCTTATGCTAATCTATCGTTTGCAAATGGGAAGTCATATTGGAACTGAATTAAAAAGGCTTCTTTTGCCATCAGTCTTTACAGACTTGCCTAAAATTATTTGTTGAAAACCTCAAGCAAAGTAAAAGCGTTTGAGGGCTTAATTTATATTTACGGTAAGTTATACTATCTCATTTGAAGGCTACGGCAAATGGAGAATAATTAGTAAATTTACTTTAATTTATAGGTATTAACTAGTAATTCCTAGCTTTGCGCGATCGCAGGTTAGCTGAAACTACTATTTAGTACAATAGTACTATTAAAATCTGTCTAGAAGACAGGTTATTGCGTTCCTCCAATTTGAGGTGATAAATTTTCCAAGTTTCTTCTAGTATAGATGTTCAGTTATTTGTTCCAGCAAAATTGGGCAAAATAAATCATCAACAAAGTGCAAAATCGGACAAAGAGCAGGGTAAAGCTACCAATTTTGTTGAAGAAATTGAACTTTTAAAACGCAAAACTTACAACCTGTCTCTTAAACAGGAATTACCCACGATTTTTGGACATTGGAGCCAAATTTTCTATGCCAGATCCCAACATTGGTCGCCTACTCAGCAAACGCTACCAGCTGCAAGAGTTAATTGGTACTGGAGCAATGGGCCGAGTTTATCGTGCTAAGGATGTTTTGTTGGGAGGAGTACCTGTAGCAGTAAAGTTCCTGGCTTTGTCGATTCAAAATGAAAAAATGCGATTGCAAGAACGTTTTGAGCGTGAAGCCAAAACCTGTGCCTTACTTGGACAAAAAAGTATTCATATTGTCCGAGTGATGGACTATGGTTTAGACGACAAGAACACCCCGTTCTATGTCATGGAATATCTGCAAGGAGAAAGTTTAAGCAATATTATTCGCCTACAAAATTTGTCTGTGCCTAGATTTTTGAGTATGGTGCGTCAGATTTGTTTGGGATTACAGTGCGCCCATGATGGCATTATGGTTGATGGTCATATCTGCCCCATTATCCATCGTGATATTAAGCCCAGTAATATGTTGGTGATACAAGATGCCAGCTTTGGGGAATTGGTTAAGGTTCTCGATTTTGGGATTGCCAAGTTACTCCAATCAGATGGCAATGTGACTAACTACTACTTAGGTACTTTGGCTTATTCTTCTCCTGAGCAAATGGAGGGTAAAGAATTAGACAACCGCTCTGATATTTATAGTTTGGGCGTGATGATGTTTGAGATGCTTACAGGTAAGATGCCGCTTGTACCCACTACTTCCTCTTTTGGGGCATGGTATAAAGTGCATCGTCATCAAGATCCAATTTCTTTTGCAGAAGCAGCCCCAGCCTTACAAGTGCCGAAAGCACTGGAAGACTTAATCAAGAATTGCCTTGCTAAAGCACCAAGCGATCGCCCCCAAAATATCAGTGATATCCTCAATATATTATTAGCTATTGAGCACCATTATCACACTCGGCTGTCTTTACCAAAAACTGATGCAGTGGCTGAGGTTATTACGACTAAACCTGATCTGGAGCCGCAAACAAAAGGTGAGTCACAAATATCTAGCGCTAATAATGAAATTCCGCTTATCTATTCTTGGCCTAAAAATAAACCAATTGCCGATATTGTGTTTCCCCAAGCTATCCGCACTAATGCTGGGGTTGTACCTTCTCTGTGGGTAATGCTACAGCAAGAGGAAATTCAAAAGCGCTTAGTTTGTAAACGCTACAATCAATTTTTGTTTATTACTGTTCCCCATCCTATGGTGCTGTGGATTACGGTACTCTACAATCGTCAACATGGTGCTAAATGGTTACCTTACTACCTAGATCTCAAAACCAGTCTTGGGCAGGAAATAGCTAATCTTATGGGGCAAACAGGTTCTTATCGCCTGTTATTTTTTGCTAGGGAGTTACCAGGTAGCTGTTCTCATATGCTTGTTTCTACGATCGCTCCTGCCCAATGCCAAAAACTGCAAGAGTGGGCCAATAGCAGTAAAGTAATGGTTTCTTCTGCTGAACCCCAAATGAGTAAAACTCTACTTAAACGTGAGTACGAAAAAATAAAGCCGATGATTCTAGCAAAGCTGGAAGGAATGAGCACGAATTCCCGATTTGACCTTTCTCGCTAAAGAAATAATTTTTAATTTACATAACTTATGCATTGCTAAAAGTATTTCAGATATTTGTGTTAACTTTTATTAATAAAAATCTATATATAGTTGTAAGTTGTATTTATAAAAAATATAATGGGCTACGGTAAGACTTGGAGAATCAAATTTTGTATGAATATCTACAAAAAATACATTGTAGTATTTACAAAACTAAGTGGATTCTCAAGAAGTATGGATAAGTCTGCTTATTGGTAGCTAACAGTAAATTAGCTGAGCTAGGGTTCATAGTGAATTTAGCCTCAAGGCTCCAATAAATTGTCTTTGTGTTGTCAAGTTTAGAGATTGCCTATCGAAGTTGACGCCCCGGCATCCCCAGCTCCTTTCCTCCTTGGAACCGAGCAAGAGAAGGAGGTCGCCCACTGCGACATTAGAAAAGAATCTATGCCAAAGTGGAGCCTGAATCTAAGCCCCATTGGTGCTTAAGTAACTCTTGGTAGGTTGCTTCACGAACTACCATTTGCTCATACAGCTTAACCAAAAAGTCTTTAGCTTGGTCATGGCTCATGTGCTGTACTTGAGTAGCGAAAGAGCGGATGCTGAATTGTTGTTCCAAGGATAATTCGATTGGGTTACTCATATTTAACTCCAAAAAGAAACGCGTAAAGGTTATGTTGGTTTAGGTTGCAGAAGCTGCAAGAGTAAAATCCTGGGACTGGACTTCGTTAGACTTTTGTTCTTCTGATATTAAGAAAGATAACAATTGTTTGACGAATTGCCCACTCCTAAGAGATTGATTTTGCCCACTAACTTATGGGTTAGTTTTTTTATGGCTTATCTAAAACCTAAGTCTACTGGTATATTACCGAAGTCTACCTAGGTCGCTTTGGGTAGTTTTAGCTGTTGATAAACCTATGGGCTAAACGCCCTAATCCCCCTGTGATCTCGTTTAACAAATGGTTAAACAAGAATTAAAGGAGTTGGCGTAAATTATATTCGCTATACCGCATTAAGCGCAAGATGTCAATTTGACAAATTGTGCAATTTCAGCATCCTTCTGGTCAGTTGGAAGCTTAAAAATATTTTTATCAAGTAGTAAATAGGAAAAATGCTCAGGCTGAACAATTGCTGAGTATATTTACCAAAAATGGTCAACAGAACATAGGAAAGGCAAAAGAGGAAAGATAAAACCTTTAACCCTTAACCATTTCCCCTTATTCCCCATCTACAACTCTTGCTATTGGAAATTCGGAATTTTGACATGGCGATTTAGGATTTTAGATTATTTTTAGTTTCAGCGTACTGTGGAGGTAAACTAATCTAAAATCTCGAAGCTCTATTTTTTTGTTGGGCTAGTACAGTCAATCTCAAAAATGCTGAGGACTCGCTCTTGGCGTTAGAGCAGCCTCTAGGAACTTTAAATTTAAGCTAGCTGATGCTCAACATCTCTGTTTGGGACAAGAGCCTTTGACGCTTCGCTAGCGCATACCTCAAATTCTTTAACCTTGAACTCGTTAATTGTCCTCTACTGCAACCAGGGCGACTGTAATGTTATCGTGTCCACCATGAGCTTTAGCGGCCTCAACTAGTGAATACGCAGCCTTATCTAGGACAGAGTTATCTTGCAGACAGTCCGCAATTTTTTGATCGGCCAATTCTTCTGTGAGACCATCACTGCATAAAAGTAAGCGATCGCCTACAATCAGATCTATTGGTTGTACGTCAATTTGGTGTAAGTCCTCGCGCCCTAAACACCGTGACAAAACGTGGCGAAAGGGATGAACCCGCGCTTCTTCAAAAGTAATATCGCCCAGTTTAATAGCCCGAGCCACCCAAGTATGATCTTCTGTAATTTGTTCTAAATGGGAGCCACGCCAGCGATAAAGCCGGGAGTCGCCAACATGAGCGCACCAAGGAGACTCAGATTCCCGGAAAACCACAACTACAGCCGTTGTACCCATATCAGCGCGTTCTGGGGCATTTTGCTGATCCTGCAAAATTGCCTCATTAGCACGCCACAAAGCTTGTACTAGTAATTCTTGAGCAGACTGAGAAGTTTGCCAATTTTCTGCTAAATAAGCTTGAATTTGCTGCGTAGCGATGCGACTAGCTTCTTCTCCGCCTGCATGACCACCCATCCCATCAGCAACGATACAAAATCGTTTCTCTGGGTCGATATAGTAAGCATCTTGGTTATTAGAACGAATAAGTCCCGGATCGCTAAGACCCGCGAAGTTAAGTTTCATAAATTTTTACTGCAACAATTAATACATACGTTCATAACGTTCGAGACGTAAAAGTAAGCGGATAAGTAGTACTGCGATCGCACCAGCAATTAAACCTGCCAATACTGCTAACAATACATAATGATTCACCAATAAAATCGTACTTGAAAGCGTAAATCCACTGACTAGTAGAGCGTAGCTAATACCTATCTGAATATTACTTTGTCGCCTTAGTAGACGTTCAGTTTCTAGAGAACGGACTCGCATACGCATGTCACCTCGCTCTAGTTTTTCTAGTGTATCTTCTAATCTCCGTGGTAGCCCAAAAGCAGTAGTACTAACTTGAACTGCTTGACGGCTTAATTCGTTGAGGAAGCTATTGCCCTCAGAACCATTCATATCGGTCATCAGCTGCATTGCGTATGGTTTAGCAACTTCCATAAAATTAAATTCTGGATCTAAGCCCTTGCCGACTCCCTCAAGAGTGGAAAAAGCCCGCATCACAAAAGTGAAGGTTGCTGGAAATCTAAATGGTTGATTATACGCTATTTCGTACAGGTCGTCACTGATTGCCGCCACTGATTGATTTTCAAACGGCTTATCCATGAAATTATCCAGCATATACTGGACAGAACGCCGCACTGGCCCCATGTCATCGGTAGGAGCGATCGCTCCTAAATCGATGAGAGATTGGACAACGCGATCGCCATCTTTTTGGGCAATACCAAACAGCGTTTCCATTAGCCCTTCGCGAATGTTAGATTTAATCCGCCCCATCATGCCGAAATCGTAAAATATTAAATCGCCATTCGGGCCGACGGCAATATTTCCTGGGTGCGGATCGGCATGGAAAAACCCATTATTCAGCAGTTGAATTAGGTATGCTTGGGCACCTTGACGGGCAATGAGCTTGCGATCTAGACCTGCTGCTTCTAATGCTTCATATTGGCTAATTTTGATGCCTGGAACGTATTCCAAGGTCAGCACTCGCGACGAAGTATAACGCCAGTGAATCCTCGGTACTTTCACCCATTCATAGCCGCGGAAGTTACGCCGAAAACTATCAGCATTGCGTCCTTCATTCAGGTAATCAATTTCTTCCCAAAGAATGCGACAACATTCTTCATAAATTCCTATCCAATCTCGACCTCGCCCCCATTTAGGATGGTTTTGGAAATAACGGGCAATTCCCTTAAGAATTTGTAAATCTATTTCAAATAACTTTTTCAGTCCTGGACGTTGTACTTTGACAACAACTGCTTCGCCAGTGTATAAGACAGCTTTGTGGACTTGCCCCAAACTAGCAGCCGCTAAAGGAACCGGATCAAAACTCTGGAAAAGTTCCGGAATTTTCTTACCTAGTTCTCGCTCAATAATTGCCTCTACTTGCTCATAACTAAAGGCGGGTACTTTGTCCTGTAACTTTGCTAATTCTTCTACATATTCAACAGGGAAGATATCAGCACGGGTGGAAAATAACTGCCCCACTTTAATAAAGGTTGGCCCTAAGTCCAGCAGGGTATTACGAATCCAGACAGCTTGGGCTTTGCGCCTTGCAGCTTGCTTGGCCTCTGTCATGCCACCAGGATAACTCCAAGCTTTGTTGTATCGCCAAAGCTTGAACATTAAGGTCAAAACAAACGACCAAATATCAATAAAACGCCGTCGGCTAGAATAGTTGTCACGATTCCAACGGTATGCCTTATCTGAATAACCTTTTTCCATATTTTTTGCGTACCGTTGGTTTTTAACCGAATCACTTGGAAGAAAAGACACTCTGATTCCTAAACTGTTTGCGATCAAATGTCATTTGCCCTTTGTCAGATGTCATTTGTCTCATGACTAATAACTAATGACGAATGACTAATGACCAATGACTAAAATATGCTTCCTAGTGGATTGTTTGCAGCCTTTACACCGAACTACTACGATACTTTTGTAATTCGGTACGTAATAGAGCGATTTCTGCTCGTAGTTCATCAATCATCGCTTGCAAGTCAACAGGGTCAGAACCGCTAGGCCCACGTACTGTAGTAGATTGACCAGTACCAGCAGCCTCAGCAGCACGATTTGCCCGTTCTAGTACTTCATCTGTGAACTGGCGTAACTGTTCTCTAGCTTCAGCGTCAAACTTACCAATTTCACTTAAAGCATCAGTCAAAGCGACCTCTAAGCGTTCGTTGACTACTTCAGCGACTGCTCTACCGACAAAAAAGGCTTGCAAAAGGGGGTTACTCATAAATTTTTGTTACGTCTCTCCGCAAGAGAATTATAACTTGCTCGTATGCTTTGCGGCTTCTACTGTGGAGATATATATTAGCAGGGCAAACTCCGAGTCCAAATAGCATTCTTTAGCAACTCCGGCAAGGGGATTCATAGCACGCTTCTATTGCCCCCTGATCCCTTCAATGTGCAAATTAAATGGTTAAGCTTACCCTCAGCAGCACTATTACCTACCTCTGCGGATAGCACCTTGCCAATTAATGCTTTGCTTCGCTGAACGTCCACCTAAAGAACGAGTAGCGACAACCTCTATATCAACATTTACACCTGGAGTCAGATCCACAGGACGAGACATTGGCAACTTACCTAACGCCAAGGTAAAACGGTTATAGTCTCGGCTGACCAGTTCCGCAGGTATATCACCTTCGTATACAGTTCGGTAATCGGACAAACCAGAGGAATTATCCTTTGCCTGGAATTTTACGCGAAACTGAGTCTGAATTGCTTGAGATTTTGCTGCCAAATCTACAATTTTTAAATTGAGATCTTGTTCTGCACCAACAAATTCTGCCACGGCTAACCGCGTCACGTCTTGCTTAGGAATTGCATTCTTGACTGTAAATGTTGTCAAATTAGTTGTAGTCTGACTGCTACCATCAACCCACAAGTCTTCTGGAAAAGTAATTTCTACTTCCTTACTATCATTTAAATTCAAGGTAGCTACGGGATTTCCAAAACTGCTGATGGGTTGCTTCTCTTGCCAATTTAGCTGAAAAGTCCCTTCCAAACGGCGATCAAATTCGCGATATTCATCGGCAATTACTGAGCCAGGCGCAAGTAAAGACGCAGCCCCGTTGCGAATATTCCATTTATTCTTGGAAAGGTTAAATTGTTTCCCAGCCAGTTCTGTAACAGCCGCTTGCAAAGTTGGTAAATCGCCCGCTAAGGATTCTTTACCCTGAATAATACTTAAAGTCCCTAAGCGTCCTTGTCTACCATCGCTACCATCGCTACCATAATGCCCATCTCTGCCATCATTGCATCGGTAAACTTTATCCGTACATTTGTAATCAGAGCTTCCAGGGGTTCCCGTACAACTTTTGACTTCCCAACTGCGTACACGACAATTGCAACCTCTACCACCATTACCACCACGTCCACCGCGTCCGCCTTCGCCTCCAGTAGCGCGAATTAAAACTTGCCGCAAGTCGGACAAATTAGTGTAATAGGCTGTGATAGAACCGCCGTTTCCGCCATCTCCACCTCTACCACCATCGCCACCATTCCCGCCACTGGGTGCATTAATATCACGGTTGACGTTTTCATGTTTGTAACCGCAGTCAGCCTTACTTCCGCGTCGGCCGTCTTCTCCATCTTCACCGTTTTCTCCAGCAAGATTGAGATTCACAGGAGAACCATCTACAAAGATAGTTTGGTTTTGCCCGTCGCGCCCATTTCTTCCTGTTCGCCCATCACTTCCTGTATTACCATCTGTGCCATAATTCTTACCACCTTTCCCATATTCCCCATGAGCAAATGCTGGACATACAATTGAGCCAGAGGCAGGTAAAAAGCTAGTAAATAAACAGAATGTCAACAGCAGAGGTAGCTTAGCCGAAAAACCCTTGTACATCGGTGAACACTTAAATAGTTGCAACTATTTATGACGCTATATTTCAGTATTTTGCTCCCCTTTGTCAAGTGGTATTGAATACTGAAAAATGTAGTACTGGATTAATTGGCTCTCTAGCAATTATTGTAAGGTACAAAATTTTTGCACCCTTACCTATTTATTTCATTTTTTTTTACGCTGAATGAAGTAATAATTACTAATCATGAATCACTCTTACTGAAGAGGTGTAAAGTTAGTAACAGTAATTTTTTGATTAATAAAGCCAATCATTGTACAAGGTAAACCCTGCATCTGGTTGCGCCAGTAATCTAAATATTGCCAACGTTTATTTGATGCTAATTCCATCTCTAATTGATGCGGATATCCATATTGAGCATCGTATTTGGCATGAATATCAACTGGCCCATCACAGGCGCATCCATTCGGGCCGCATTTTGTGCCATCCTCTGAAGATTGAATTTCTTGGAACAATTCGGTAATTGTCTGTGCGGGTATGGTAGAGCAATTATTTTGCTTGACAGCAATTACTTTTTCATTCTTAATTTCTATTTCTTGCTGACAATTATTATGGGAAGAGTAATTAAGCGTTAAACGATAATGCGAAATATTCTGATCATTCCACTTTTTTTGAGCTTTGGCTAACCGATTAGAAGATGTATCTCCGAAGGACGCATTGTTAGTAAATAAGGCAATACTGCCAGTTAAAAATAATATGATAAATAGCCAATTTAGTTTGATTTTATTTATACGAACCATAAAGGCATATATTTTTGTCAATACTTTTTTAAATTAACTAATGTTGCTTATTTACGACTAGTACCCTTGAGGAGAATATTTGCAATATCCATAATAGGACTTACGCAAAAGCCACGGAATTACGTCATTACGTCGCTACGCTCGTAATGACGTAAAATTATGGGATTGCTTCCCTTCACTACGTTCCGGTCGCAATGACAAATTTTGCTTGCGTAAGTCCTGCATAAATAAGAAAAATGGGCTTTTCTGCCCACTCCACAAGAGTTATATGATTAATGTTTGGACGTTATCTACTTACAATCTCAGGCTTTAGGTAAACTGCTCAATAATTCCGCCGCCTAAGACTTTCTCGCCTTCGTACCACACCGCAGCTTGTCCAGGGGTGATGCTGAACTGTGGTTCATCAAACACTAGACGGACGCGGGAGTTTTCTAAGGGAATTACTGTGACTGGAGTGGGTTGGGAACGATAGCGAATTTGTACTTCAGCGTGAATGGGGGCTGATGGTTCAGCAATAGAAACCCAATTTACCCGATTAACGGTGCATTCTGGTTGGGTGGCTTTAGTGCGATCGCCTACTACAACCCTATTATTAACTGCATCTAATTCAATCACATACAGTGGTTCAGCGGCAGCAATTCCTAAACCTTTACGTTGCCCAATAGTGTAATGATGGACACCATCATGCTGTCCCAAAACTTTACCGGCTGTATCGACAATATCGCCTGTTTTCGGGGCGAGATATTTATCTAAAAATGCCCGCATGGAACCGTTGCTTTCTACTAAGCATAAATCCTGGCTTTCTGGTTTGTCGGCAGTTGCAAGACTGTATTCAGCAGCAATCCGGCGGGTGTCAGCCTTTTGCATTTCACCTAGAGGAAATACGGTAGCTGCTAGTAAATCTTGCGACAAATCGTAGAGGAAGTAGGATTGGTCTTTATTACGGTCAACAGCTCTTAAAAGTTGATAGCGTCCAGTAGTTTGATCATAGTTAATGCGGGCATAATGACCCGTAGCGATGCGATCGCATCCGAGTTGTTCACGTGCATACTGCACCATTGGGCCAAATTTCACCGTTTTATTGCACTGCGAACAAGGTAAAGGTGTGATCCCAGCGCTGTAACCAGACACCAGGTAATCGACAATATTTGTCTGAAAGACATCGCGAATATCAACAACTTGATGGGGAATACCCAATTGTTCGCAGATATTAGCCGCGTCGATCATTCCTTCAGAGCAACATTGACCTTTGCCTTTCATTAGCCAAAGGGTCAAACCAACAACTTCATAGCCCTGATTGTGTAGGATTGCAGCAGCGGCGGAACTGTCAACGCCACCGGAAAGACCAACGACGACTTTTTTCATATCCTTTAAATATTTATGAGGCCAGATTATGAGGCTAGTGCCTGCTCATCACATTAATGCTAAACATCAAACGCAGGTTTTGCGGTATTAAAATCCATGCCATGCAGCCTGATTATCTTAAATTGTAGCATATATAACTTAAAAGCCTTGCTATATAAGCACTTCAGGATATATAAGTAATAATAACCAAATTTGAGATTTTGATTTTTGGCTCCCTATGCAATCTCAAGGATAAAAATCCACTCACTCTAGCCTCCAGTCCTTAGCTTTTATTTCTTATTCAGCGTTAATACTAAATATTCCAGATTTTGTGGAAACCTATGCAATGCCACTCAGCCGGAAAAAAACTTTCTAAGTTAACACTGATGTAGGTGCTACGACAGACGGCTCTATTTCCCAAGGAAATTATTGAGAACACCTGTTACTACTATGTCCAAACAAATACCAGATCAACTGATTGCATTTCCTATTGTGCCTTTTTTCCTGGGAGGATGCTTGGCATTACTCCCCGACTCGACAACTCCAGTACAAGCACAAACTCCCAAAGGTCACTTTTTACTAGCAGAACGAACGGTGGTTAATACTTTACCACCTCCACCCAATTTCCAAACTATTCCTTATAATCCGCCACGAATAAAAACACAAGCAACACCCTGGAATACATATAATCCAAAATTTCAGCCCTCACCTAAAGTGAGGGTTAATCAATATAATCAAATCTCTCGACCTTATCAAACAGTGCAAGCTACTTCCTATAGTTGGAGTGCCGAGCGCTACATAGTATATGTTGATGGTAATGATTACCAGCAATTACAACGCATACGTCAGCTGGAACGCAGTGCTTATATCCGCAATTTCAATGGACGTGCTGTTATCCAGTCGGGAGCTTTTAGCAGACAAGCTAATGCCCAGCAACGTGTGAGAGAACTAGAATTAAGCGGAATCAATGGCGCAAGAATTATCAAATCGAATGGGCAGGAAGTTGCTCGTTCTTATGACACTAGTAGAAGGCCTGCTAGGCAAGAACAAACCAGTTATTACTATGTAACTATTCCTGCAAGAGCGCAAGATTTATCATATATTGCCAGTCGCATTCGCCAAAACTCTGGACGTTATGACATTGTAGTGGAAAGGCAACAACCATTGGGGCCTCATGTGGCAGTAGGGCCTTTTGCCCAACGTTCGGATGCGGAACGATGGAATGACTATTTACGAGAGCTAGGATTTGGTAATGCCAGAGTTTATTACGGTAGGTAATAAAGTGCTGAGTAAAAATCTCATTCCGACTTTTATACAACGCCTGTGAATTTTTTTTATCGAGGCTACTTACTGATATTTTGCCTTGCACTTGAGTGCAAGGCTGATATTTAAGTTCATCCAGTTTAAATTGCATAATTTGGGCGGGCAAGATGCTATATATAAGCTCGACTGCAGAGCATGTAAGCCAGGTATGATCAGGGTTTTACATTAACTGGATACCTATAATTACAACATTTTCTCTACAAATAATTTTTAAAATATATTTTTAAATTATCTAGGACTTACGCAAGTGTCACATTTTTTTTCGTTGAGGCTGTCCAGAGTCAAGGGTCAAGGGTCAAAAATTCAAGTTTTTTGACCCTTGACCCTTGACTGTTGACTCTTAAACCAGAAGATTGGTGTACCAGTTGCGTAAGTCCTGTTATCAATTCATCAATTCTAAAGTTATTTGATGATATTTGAAGATAGTAGGACGGTGACCGACACTGATAAAAGTTGTCTGTGTATCTAATAGATATTGATATAGATTTCTTTCGTTTTCTATATCTAAAGCGCTAGTAGCTTCATCTAGAATCACATACTTTGGCTTAGTAATAATCAAGCGAGCAAAAGCAATACGCTGTTGTTCTCCTAGAGATAGTACATCAGACCAGTCTTTTTCCACATCAAAACTGCCAAATCTGTCCACTAAATTTGGTAGATTGACCTGTTGTAAAACTTTTTCAAGTTCATCATCAGTTATATTTACAGTCAGTTGAGGATAGATTAACTGATTGCGGAGATTCCCCAAAACCATATAAGGGCGTTGAGGTAAGAAAAGCATTTCCTCTAACTTTGGTCTAATAATTGTACCTGTACCATAATCCCATAATCCGGCGATCGCTCTTAATAAAGAACTTTTCCCACAGCCACTAGTACCTTTAATTAAGAGTCCTTGTCCTGGTTGCAGTGCGAATGAAATATCATGAAATAAAATTCTTTGATAGTTTGGCGTATACAAAGTTAAATTTTGGATAGCTAAACAGTTATCTTCTATAGTATTAATTGTTTGATACTGAGTTACCCCATTCTGAATATTTCTTTTTGGCTGTTGCAAGAAATTATAAAATTCAAATAAACGCTCAATTCCCGCACCCAAATTAGTCAAATTTTCAAACCTTCTGACAATCACATACAAAGCTCCATTAAGAGCCATAAATGCACCTGCAGCTTCTGCAATTTTCCCAACTTCTAATTCCCCAGCTAGAACCTTGGGAGCTAAAACCAATGCGGGTAGAATTGGAGGAATAATATCATAAGCTCTAATGAAAGCACCGAAGTATACTTGTTGCCAAATTATCCAAGTAATGAAATTATTAAACACTTGCTTAAATAAAGATTGGAGCAAGTTTATTTCTTGTGCTTCTCCGCGATAAAAAGCTACTGATTCAGCGTTCTCCCTCAGGCGGACTAAACCAAAACGAAAATTACCTTCTTTTTTCTGCTGTTCGACATTAATGTGAACTAGTCTTTTTCCAAAGAAACCAATTGATATTAGAGTACCAGTACCAGCATAAATGACTAAAAAAATCATCAGAGTGGGTGAAATTCCCCAGAGAACTCCACTAAAAGCCATAACTTGTATACAAGTATTAAAAAGATCCAAAAATATAGCAGTTGAAATTTCAGTAAAGCCTTGGATATCTTCAGCTATACGCTGATCTGGGTTATCAAGTTCTTTTTGGAAATTATTGATTTCATAAAAAGAACGTTTATTTAAATATTCACCAATAAAATAATTAGTCAACCACAACCGCCAAGCTAAGATAGGTTTAAATCGGACATAATTGTAGCAAACTCTTAAGATAACTAAGAAAACCCGTAAGCTGACAAATATGCCTATACTTGTCCAAAACCTCTGAGTATCTTTCGCTGCGAGAGCAGAAATAAAATTACCTTCCTGAGTGTTGGCAATGACATTCAACTGTGTGGAAAATTGCAACAATGCTAAAAGCAATAAAATAGAAAATATTGCACCCCATTTTTCATTACTAAACCAGTAAAGTTTAGCAATTGCCCAAAATTTATGAAAAAACTGCAATTTATTATTTAGATACTTTTTCGGATTTATTACCGCAAAATAATTTGCCATATTACATAATTAATGTATATTCAACGAACAAGTTATTTTGTACTTGCACGAAGTACAATGATGTATTTGGATATTTAAACAATTACTGCGGCTGTATTAACCCCAAGCACGATAGAATGTGCTGTCCTGCCAAATTTTAGCTGTGCGTTTTTCAATCTCTGCGAGTTGGCTATTGCTCAGTTGCTCAAAGGCACGAGCTACTTTGACATTTTCTTCTAATTGCTGCACATCATCTACAGAAATCACGCAACAATGTACGCCTTGTTGGGATAAAGCATAACCCATTGCTTGCTGCATTCCTGTTAAAGCACCTGATTGGAACAACTTCCCGTAAGCAGGTACTTTCATGGCGATTACACCGAAATTTTTTTGCCGAGCTAATGGTAAAACGGAGGGAAAGTAAGGGCGTGGATGGTGTTTATCTGCGGGGTTTACGGGAATCAGGGTGGTATGGAAGGGATAGCGACGCAAAGCTTCAACTATGACATCTGGTTCGCGGTGTCCTGTAACACCAACAAACCGGACAATTTTCTGCTCTTGAGCCTCTTGTAAAGCTTTAATTGCACCATTGCTGGCAAAGATTTGCTGCACATGTTCGGGTAAAGCAACGCTATGTAACTGCCATAAGTCTAGATAATTGGTATTGAGCCGTTTAAGAGAACGCTCCAATTCTCGCCAAGCGCCATCCCTATCTTTTTTAAAAGTCTTACTAGCTAAAAATATTTCGGAGCGGTGAGATGGTAGCACTTTTCCCAAATAAATTTCATTCTCTCCGTAGCTAGCAGCAGTATCAAAATAACGAATACCGAGTTCAAACGCTCTTTGAATTATGGCCAAAGCATCAGCTTCTCTATCTTTTTTATCTAGTGGTGTTTTTGTACCCGCACCTCCCAATCCAAAGATAGGAACTTTTACACCAGTGCGTCCTAGAACTCGTTCTGGCATTGTAGCGGTTGATTGAGCAGCATTAGAAGTTTCCTGTTGCAAAGTATGTGCGCCCACAACACCGCTCGCTACAGCCACGCTAGTAAGTAAAAAATTACGCCGTGTAGTTTTTTCTACCATATCTTCTAAATTTTGTTTAACTAATAAAACTTGTATATTTAGCGATTGCAAATTTTTGCGCGTACGCTTAAGTACACTTATGCGTTAATTATTTCTTAATTTTTGAAATAAATCAAATTTAATTTATATGTAAATGCTGATGATTTCCATAAAACATCATTTATGGACTAGCAAGTATATGGTTAATAAACAGCAAAATTAGCCTGAAACCAGGGTTAAATAGGAAATATTAGCTATTAAAACCATATTGTGAAGCGGAAAAAATAATTTTTAATTAGCTAATCAATATTGAAAATTATTTTTTTTAAACTGGTAAGTTGCTGTTATGATGCACAAATTATTGCATTATGAGCAAATAGGAAATTATAGCATTTGACCAATACATTAATATATATTCTCACGGTTAAATATGCAGAAAAACTGGCTTTTGAGCTTGTTGCTGTTTCTGAAAAGTTGTATCCTGCTATACAATTAATTGCAGCTACTGCATCAAAGCAAGTACTTAAGTACTTCAAAAATTCAGGAATTGAGTTTTAGCTACAAGCTGGCTCAAAATTAGAAAACAAATTTTCCGTGTGAAGAATCAAAATTGAGAAGTCACCTCAAACTTTGCAATTCATCACTCGGGATTTAAGACTCATGACTCATCTTCAGCAGAGGGAACAAGAAATTGCCCAATACGTAGTTACCGCAGCACAGATGCGGGATATTGAAGAGAGGATATTTGCGGCGGGAATGCCTGTAGTGGCTTTAATGGAAAAGGTGGCGGGACTAATTTCCCGTCGCCTGCTGGCGATGATTCCTCCTGGTAAATCTCGGGTGGGGGTTTTAGTCGGCCCAGGACATAATGGCGGCGATGCTTTGGTAGTAGCCAGAGAATTGCACTTTCAGGGATATGAGGTTTGGATTTACAACCCTTTTCCTAAAGTTAAGGAATTAACTTCACAGCATTTGCGATATGCCCAGAGTTTAGGGATACCCTGTTATCAAGCAATTGAGCAGTTGCCAGATTGTGATTTATTAGTTGATGGTTTGTTTGGCTTTGGTTTAGAAAGAAAGCTAACTGATGCTGTAGCATCTGCTATCGATCAATTTAATACTTGGAAGCAGCCGATTTTGAGCATTGATTTACCTTCCGGCTTACACACCGATACTGGTGAGGTGTTGGGGACAGCAATTCGCGCTACGCACACATTTTGCTTGGGTTTGTGGAAGCAAGGTTTTTTACAGGATCAGGCTTTAGATTATCTTGGCAAAGCTGAGTTAATAGATTTTGATATTCCCTTAGCTGATGTGCAAGCTGTACTTCAAGATGCACCCAAAATTACCCGCATCACCACAGCCAAAGCTATATCGAATTTACCTTTACCCCGTCCCCCAGTTACCCACAAATACAAAGAAGGGCATTTACTATTAATTTGTGGTTCTCATCGTTATGCTGGTGGGGCAATTTTAACCGCTTTGGGTGCGCGTGCTAGTGGTGTGGGAATGCTATCTATTGCTGTACCAGAATATCTTAAACCTCTATTGGTGTCCCATTTACCAGAAGCTTTAGTGGTGGGCTGTCCAGAGACAGAGACAGGAGCGATCGCTCATTTACAATTACCAGAAAACACCGATTTAAATTCCTTTGATGCGATCGCTTGTGGCCCTGGTTTAACTACAGATAGTACTCCCATTGTGCAACAGGTAATCGCAAGCGATCGCCCTTTGCTCCTCGATGCTGATGGTTTAAATATCTTGGCACAAATGGGAACCATCCCCACCCTAAAAAAACGCCAAGCTGCAACCATACTTACACCCCACGAAGGGGAATTTAAGCGATTATTTCCCGATATTCATAATATTCATCAAGATAGAGTCAAAGCTGTGCGATCAGCCGCCATGCAAAGTGGGGCCATAGTTTTATTAAAAGGCGCAAGAACTGCGATCGCCAATTCCCAAGGTTCAGTGTGGCTAAATCCCAAAAGTACCCCAGCATTAGCCCGTGGTGGTAGCGGCGATGTGTTAACTGGGATACTTGGCGGACTTCTGGCACAAGCCGTAAAAAAACAAATCCCCCTAGAAGATATGGTTGCAACTGCTTCCTGGTGGCATTCCCAAGCCGGAATTTTAGCAGCCGCAGAACGTACAGAATTAGGTGTAGATGCGTTTACTTTGACACAGTATTTGATGAAAGCGGTTAGGGGGATTGGGGAATGGGTGATGGGTAATGAGTAATGAGTAATGAGTAATGGGTAATGGGTAATGGAAGGGGACAAGGGAGAAATGATTAATTCTCTATGCCCCATGCCCAATGCCCAATGCCCAATGCCCCATGCCCCATGCCCCAATAAAAAACACTTTTCCCAATCAGAAATTGAGCATATTAATGATGAAGTCTAAATTCCCGGGCAAAATTAGACGGGAATTTACATAAATTTTCTAATTATCGGTGAAGAGTAGTTATTGGCAATAACACACTTTCCTGAAATACATATCTGCCAAAAGTATTTTTTATACTAAATCCATGAACGCCAATAGGAGTAATTTATGTCCAACAATACTACTAGTCAAGTTGCCACAAACCCTGCTGTTATAGGCAATACCAGTCAAAATTATGGAGTATTTGACATTGCTGTAGGAGTGTCAGTGATTGTTTTCCCAATTATTTTAGTTCTCAGTATTAATGCTTATAGAAAATACCGTATTGCTGCTCGACGGGAAAAAATCATCTATTTAGAGAAGGTTTGGCGTTTGAATAGCGCCAAGAAAAACGTTTGAGAAAGGGAATCTGGAAGATGAAATATTTATGTTTAATATGGGTGCTGATATTATCTTTATTTGCTCCAAGTAGTGCGATTGCTCTCACGCAAGAGCCATATACTTTAATATCTGGGCTGGGAACACATCACCATCCGGTATCTACTGAAAATCCCCAAGCGCAACAGTTTTTCGATCAAGGGTTAAATTTAATTTACGCCTTCAACCATGAGGAGGCGGCGCGTTCTTTTAAATATGCGGCGGAACTCGATCCACATTTAGCAATGGCTTATTGGGGAATGGCACTAGCTTTGGGGCCTAATATTAATCTGGATGTAGACAGCGATCGCGAATTAGCGGCTTATGAAGCTATACAAAAAGCTGTGGCGTTGTCTGAATATGCATCACAACAGGAACAGGGTTATATTAATGCCCTAGCCAAGCGCTACTCTAATAATCCCCATGCATATTTATATAAGCTGGCGCTAGATTACAAAAACGCGATGTCAGATTTAGTCAAGCGTTATCCCCAAGATTTGGATGCTAAAACACTATACGCTGAAAGCTTGATGGATTTGCATCCTTGGCAACACTGGACTAAAGATGGCAAACCGCTAGAAGATACCGAAGAGATTGTAGCGGTTTTAGAATCGGTACTACAAAGTGACCCCAATCATCCAGGAGCGAATCACTACTATATCCATGCAGTAGAAGCGTCACTAACTCCCGAACGCGCTTTAGCAAGTGCTAACCGTTTACAAACCCTAGTACCAGCAGCCGGACATTTGGTACATATGCCGTCCCACATTTATTTTCGTGTGGGAGAATATACCAAAGCCATGCAGTCAAATGCCCTAGCGATCGCTCAAGATGAAGCGTACATTGTCAAAAATCACATTGAGGGCGTTTATCCGGCGATGTACTATAGCCACAACGTGCATTTTTTGGCAGTAGCCGCAGCGATGGCTGGTAGATATCAGGATGCAGTACAAGCCGCAGATAAATTAGTCACAATGGCTACCCCATTTGTGGAGAAAGAACCAATGGTTGAGGGCTACCTAGGGACTAAACTATTGATTCAAACCCGCTTTAGTGATTGGGATAATATTTTAAAATCACCTATTCCAGATGATAAATTCGTCACTACTAAAGCACTGTGGCATTTTGCTCGGGGGATGGCGAACGCCAGTACTGGTAAATTGGAGGATGCAGAAAGCGATCGCGCTGCCTTATCAACTGCTCAAAAAACAATGCCAGCCACCGCAACTATTGGCATGAGTCCCGCTAGTAGTATTTTAGACATTGCCAGCAACCAGTTAGACGCGAAGATTGCCAAAGCCAAACAAAACTATGAATCTGCAATTAAATATTTAGAAACAGCAGTAGCCGTGGAAGATGCCCTCAACTACATGGAACCACCAGACTGGTACATTTCCACCAGAGAAGCATTAGGTGGTGCTTTATTAGCCAAGGGTGATTATGCAGCCGCCGAAAAAGTATTTCGTGCAGATTTACAAAAATATCCTTTAAACGGGCGTTCATTATTTGGCTTACAAGCAAGTTTGCAAGCCCAAGGTCAAGAAAACGCCGCCAAACTAGTGCAAGCTCAATTCAACACAGTTTGGAAAGATACCGATACTCAACTATTGGTGGAGAATTTTTAATGGGGCATTGGGCATGGGGCATGGGGCATTGGGCATTAGTAATTTATTCTCCCCCTGCTCCCTACTCCCTGCCCCCTTGCTTTTCCCAATCCCCAATCCCCAATCCCCAATCCCCAATCCCCAGCCCCCAATCCCTAACCCCTAACCCCTTGCTGGCGTAAAAGAGTATCAGCCCATGCAGCATCTTCTGGTTTTAAGGATGGTACTGGTTCTTGATGATAATCAATTGCTAAATGATATCTGGCACGATTGTATATACCATGTAGTAAAGATTGTAAATCTAAAATTGGTTCTGTATCTTCTGACTGTAAGGGTAATGAGAATACAGGAATTCTTTCTCTGATGCTAAAGCCGTATAATTTAGCTTGGGGACGAGTTTCACTTCTACTAACGAGAATTTGATAATCTGTTACTGGAACTTCCCCTAAAATCGACATGGGTTTGCCACTTCTGAGCAAATCAATTTCTACTAAGTGAGAAAGGCTAGCTAAAACTTGTTTGCGTTTGGTTTCATAAGCTTTTCTACCTTCCCCTGTCCGTTTATTTTTAGGGGATAAAACTTCGATAGAAGTGACAACAAAACCTGTAGAAACTTCGCGAACTTCTAAATAACTTTCTTTACTATATTCAGGTACAGGTATCATTACCGTGATACCTTCTGAGGTGGCAGTTTGAGTAACCGTTGATGAGTATTGCTGCTGTGATGTTTGTTGAGAAAAAATCGAAACATCAGGTATGCCTACTAATACAGAATCAGAGTCATCACTTAAATAAGTACGTTGTTCAATTGCAACTCGATATTGTGGGGGAATATTCTCCTCAATAGTATCTGCTAGGGCTGTAATCAATCGATGATGTACCTCTGCCCAAAACACAGGATTTTCTAAATAAGGATTCATTCCAGGAAATGGAGAATTCATAAGGCAATGAGTCAAGAGTCAAGGGTTAAAAATCAAAGGGAACAGGGAACAGATAACAGGAAGCAGATCATTATTTTTCATTTTGAATTTTTTTCTCCCCAGTCACCAGTCCCCAATCCCCAGTCCCTAGCCCCTAAAACTGCCTTACCAATGGCTGACCGTCTTTAACTTCGCCAACTAAGACTAAATCAACGCAATTGACGAAGATACCATTTTCGAGAACACCAGGAATGTTATTCAGTGTTTTCTCTAGGTTTACTGGGTCGTCAATAGAGTCAAAGCGTACATCTAAAACGAAGTTGCCTTGGTCAGTGATGACTGGGCCAGCTTTTTTAACGCCCATACGGAGTTCTGGTTTACCGCCTAGTTTCTTGATGGCATCAGTTACAGGAGTAATCGCCATAGGAATTACTTCCACTGGAACTGCAAAGCTAGAACCCAAACGGTCTACTAACTTTCCGCTATCAACTACGACAATAAACTGATTTGCCAAGTAATCTACAACTTTTTCGCGGGTGTGGGCTGCGCCACCGCCTTTAATTAAATTCTTCTGGGGGTCAACTTCATCCGCCCCATCAATGGCAATATCAATGTGGTCAATAGCGTCCAATGTGGTGAGAGGAACGCCGTATTGCTTGGCTAGCACTTCTGATTGAAACGAAGTAGGAACGCCCACAATATCTTTGAGTTCACCAGACTGAAGGCGTTCTCCCAAAAATTGAATGGTGTACGCCGTGGTTGAACCCGTACCCAACCCGACAATCGAACCTGATTTGACTAAAGCGGCTGCGGCTTTGCCAACTTCTTGCTTCATCAACTTCACGGGGTCTGCTGCTGCGGTCATTCCCAAAAATGCTCCATATAACTTATCTAAAATGAACATAACCTAAAGTCACATACATTTTGCGTTGGAGTTTGGGGATTGGGGACTGGTGACTGGGAACTAGGGACTGGGGATTGGGGACAAGGAAGATGAGGGGAGAAATAATTCACAATTCAAAAGTTAAGAAATATACTTTACTTTTGAACTTGAACTCTTGTACAGGCGCGATTCATCGCGTCTCTCCAAATCTTGACTACTCTTAACCAACACCAAACCCCAAACAACTAATAAAAATATAATTATGCGTCAATTTCTCAGTGCGGTTTCTTTAGTTTTTTTGCTACAAAACTTACCGACATTTCAACTATTACAAGTAGCACAAGCAACTTCTAGTGACTCATCTGAGGCTATTCAACAAGTAGTTGCTGCTAAATGGATGAGTAACTCTTCTGATGGCAAGTTTTATCCAGAAAGGTTTGTGAGTCGGGCAGAATTAGCCGCGATTATGGTTAAGGTATTTCGATTGGATAAACGTCAGGTTGCTAGCAAAGAAAATGTAGCAACTCCTGATGTACCATCCTCTCATTGGGCATTTAATGATATTCAAACAGTTTTAAAAACCGATATTATGAAAGGCTATCGGGGTAATTTGTTTTTTCCTAATCAAAGGGTGACAAAGGCAGAAGCCTTAGCAATTTTTGCCCAAGCTTACGGTGTATTTCAGTTTCCTGAAGATACTGTCAAAGACATTCTCTCTTCTCATCCAGACGCAGCTTCAATTCCCACTTGGGCTAGACAAGCGATCGCAACTGTAATTAGCGAAGGTTTTCTGACTACAGATGCTCAAGGAAATATTTTCCCATTACGTCCGATGACTCGGGGGGATATGGCTGATGTATTAAGTAAATATTTACAACGACAGCAGAAACAACCAGATACTCCAGTAGTTCCTACGAGTCCGGATAGCCCACAATTACCTTAGTCACTGGGATTGAGTCAGAATCAGGTTTTCAGGTTTAAAAGCCTTCAAAGGCTCATGGATAATATTTTGCGATCGCTTTTGTGGCTAGCGATGTTTGAATTGTAGTCAAAGCGATCGCAGATTCTAATACTAAATTAAATAATTTTGGCGACAGATCAATAATATAGAGGACACGGCATTGCCGTGCCCCTACAATCTGTCGCATTCTTTTTCCAAATAGGTAAATTATGCCGATTTTGTAGCCAGAAATTTTTAACAAAAAACTTGTGTTCTGTACAAATCAACTTGTGTTCTGTACGAATCAACTTGTGTTCTGTACGAATCAACTTGTGTTCTGTACGAATCAACTTGTGTTCTGTACGAATCAACTTGTGTTCTGTACGAATCAACTTGTGTTGTTAACCAACAAACTTATACTAATTCACAAATAATATAATACAAATGCCAGCCCTTACTGTTGCAGCCTTTTCTGAGCAGATACTAGCAATTTTTGCGCTTCTGCGTAGGCTGTTGTTCCGGCTTTGATAGTTTTCAAACGATTGATAATGCCTTGGATTTTACCTTTTAGCTGTTGAGGATTAGCAGGAGGCGAAGCAATCAAACCTTGAATTTGCTCATTAGCTGTTTGGAGAGATGCTTGTGCTTCACTTTCGGCTTTGCGTCGAGTTTCAATAATGCCTAAGTTAGTTTGATATTCTGCCAAAAGTTTTTGCGCGGCTACATAGCCTGGTTCTTCAACGCGGATGTTTTCTAGCTGATCGATTGATTTTTGCCATAATTTTGCAATTTGTTCCCATTGAACTACAGAGTGGGGCGGATTTTGTGATGCTTTGGCAGCTGCTAGGGCAAATTGCTTTGCTGCTTCAATATATGTACCGCTACGAGGATCGGCTACTGTTTTGAGTTTGACTTGATAACCAGCTAATAACCTTTGTGCTTCTAAGTAGCGAGGATTTTCTGTGGGAATTTGGTTGAGACGCTTAATCGCCTGTTCCCACAATTCTGTTGCGGCTTTGGCTTGTGTGGGTTGTATTTTTTCGGCTTCTAAATCAAATTCTTGCGCCGCAGCAATAAATGTACCGATGCGGGCGTTATCAAAATCGCGTTTGTAGGCTTTGAGTTTACTTTGTGCAGTTTCTCCCGCGAATGTGGCTTTGGGGATTTGATCTAATTGATCTATAGCTGCTTGCCAAGAAGCGATCGCATTTTCTTTATCCTTAATACTGGTAGCTTTTTCGTATTGCTGGCGTGCTAGTTTTAGCGCCATTTCTCCTTGTTCTAGGGGTGTAAAAGCATTCCTATCTTGGAAAGCTACAGCTTCTATCCGCGCTACTCTCCCACGCGCAGCTTCAAATTCATCTACAGTAAACTTCCAAGTGCAACCAAAAAAATTACAGTAAGCTTTGGGATAATATCCTAAAAACCAAACTGGTAAGTTATTCAGATTGTTTTGAGCTGCTGCGGCTTTTTGGGAACCTTGCTCAATATCAGCTGGACTTGTAGCTTGATTAATTAACTGGTCTGCTTGCTCTAAATTTTTAATTGCCTCACGATAGTGATAATCCATATTGATGTAGCTAGGCAACAAGAGGATGGGAGCAATTTTAGCAACAGGCCAGCGAATCATAGGATAGGGCAAATTTATCACCCATAATATTCCTGCGGAACTGCCCAAAAGTATAGTTACCCATTTTAATTTGGTAAAAAAACCCGGCGATTGATTAGCTTTTGCGGCTTGTTTGAGTACTTTCTCGCTAAATTGTGGATAGATGTCAATCACGCTATCCCGCAATTCATCCAATTTAGCGCGATCGCCTTTTTCTTTACACAGTTGTTCTAATCGCTTAATTACTATTTCCTGCTCAATTTTTCCTACCTGATCTTTACCACTACATCGTTGAATTTCTGCTTGCAAAATTTGTAGAGCTTTTTTATTGAGACGATACATAGGAATTATATGTAATTTATAATCCTAGTATTCCCATGCTGTGCCTACTTATAAAGTAATACGCTGGGGTTAAGCTCATTAGCGATTGATTTGTTACTTATTAAAAAAGCCAGAAGAATTGGGGGATTCTCCCCCAAACCCCCGATTGGGTGACGGTTGCGTCCCCCAAACCCCCTCCAAAATGATTGTTCTGTTTTTTTCTTGAGTCACTAGTTTTTTGGTTTTGTTCAGGACTTACGCAAGCAAAATTTGTCATTGCGACCGGAACGTAATGCAATAATGCTCGGTTAAAGATTTTCAACTCATAGCAATTTGAAAAAAGAATGTGACAGATTGTAGGGGCACAGGCATTGCCTTGCCCTTCAGCATATTATTGATGTGTCGCAAACATTATTTGAATTGGTATCAGAATTTGGTTTGGGGAAAAGGTGTACCCCTGCGCTTAAGCAAGCTACGCGTAGCGTCTTTGCAGGAGAAAGGGTAAGGGTTAAAGATTTTTTCTTGCCCCTTTTCCCTTAGCCCTTTTGCCCTTAACCTTATGAAGTGAGTTGTCTTACTTGGGTGGCGGAATCTAGTTGTAATGCGGAAGCTGCGATCGCCTGACACTCACTGATATTTAATTGGGCGATCGCTTGTTTTAATATGGGGATGGCTTGGGGATTAACGCTTAATTCATTTAATCCCAAACCTAATAAAATCTCGGTAGCGGAAGGATCTGCGGCGAGTTCACCACATAATCCTACCCAAATTCCCGCAGCATGACCGGCTTGAACTGCTTGTTGTACCATTCGCAACACTGCTGGGTGGAGTGCGTCTGTTAAATTGGCGACACGGGGGTTATTGCGATCGCCTGCCATGACATACTGGCTAAGGTCGTTAGTACCGATACTAAAAAAGTCTACTTCGGCTGCTAGTTGATCGGCTATTGCTACGGCTGCAGGTACTTCTATCATGATGCCTAGTTTTATCTTGGCATCAAAGGCAATACCTGCTTGTGTCAGTTCTCGTTGCACTTCATTTAATATTGTTTTAGCTGCCCGAACTTCGGTAATCGTGGCAATCATCGGCAGCATAATTTTAATATTGTGTCCGTGACTGGCTCGCAAAATTGCCCGTAACTGAGTTCTAAATAAATCGGGATGATCTAAACACAGGCGAATTCCCCGCCAACCAAGAAAGGGATTTGTCTCTAATGGAACTTTGATGTAAGGCAAAGGTTTATCACCACCGACATCCAATGTCCGAATAATTAATGGTTGTTGATCTAAAACTTGTGCGATCGCTTGGTATACTGCTAATTGCTCCTCTTCCGTGGGAGCACTTGTCCTACCTAGATACAGAAATTCTGTACGCAGTAGTCCTACTCCTTCAGCGCCGCTAGCTAAAGCAACTTGAACGTCAGCGATACTACCGATGTTGGCAAATACATTTACTTGCTTACCATCGCGGGTAATAGCTGGTTGGTGTGCTTTGGCTAGCGCTTCCTGTTGCACGGTTTGCCATGCTTCGCGTTTAGCTTCTAATATACTCAAAATATCTGGTTCTGGCTCTACCCAAGCTTTGCCACTCTCACCATCGAGAGCCATGATTGTACCGTCTTCCAGATACAATATGCCTGCATCTACGCCTAAAACTGCGGGGATACCTAATGTGCGGGCAATAATTGCACTGTGAGATGTGGCACTCCCAGAAGTCGTACAAATACCTAAGACTTTGCTGGGGTCTAATCCGATGGTGTCTGAGGGAGTTAAATCACTGGCGACTAAAATAGCTGGTTCCGTGAGTTCCAAAGTCTGCGCTGATGTCCCGGCTAATAACCGCAGTACTCGTTGTCCCACATCAACCACATCTTCAACTCGTTCTTGTAAGTACGCATCTTCTAATTGGTGGTAGCTAGCAGCCACTTCATCAACCACAGCTTGCCAAGCGGCTTCGGCGTTGAGGTGATGGTCAAAAATCCGTACTCGTACAGCTTCTAATAATACAGGATCTTCTAAAAACAGCAGATGGGCGACAAAAATCCCTGCTTCTGTGTCGCCAATTTGCATGGAAGCATGGGAAAATAAGGCTTGAATTTGCTGTTGGGCAGTAGCGATAGCTGCTTGTAACCTTTGCCACTCGGCTTCTACATCTTCTACGTTATATTCCGTAGGTATAATAGCAGCCGCTTGATAATGAATTACAGGTGCGATCGCTACCCCAGGAGAAGCTGCAATTCCCGAAAGTTCGCCATGAGTTGTTGGAGTATGGTGTTCTACGGCGGTTGGTAATTCTAAACTAGAATCATCCTCCCCAAAGTTATTGGCGATTAATTCTGCCAAGGCTGCTAAAGCCTGTTCTGCATCAGCACCGCTAGCTGTAATTTCTAACTCATGTCCTTGACGCACCCCTAAAGTTGCGACTTGATTAATACTGTCACCTCTAACAGTATTTGTTCCTCTGGTAATATTCTTTACCCAAATTTGTGATTGATATTGACCAGCAATGGTGACAAATTGCGCCGCCGGACGAGCGTGTAAACCCAAGCGGTTGTTGACTGTGAGGCGAATTTCTTTGGTTGCGGATTCAGTGCTAGCTGTGGCAACAACTGTCAGAGGGCTATTAACCGCCCCTAATAAGGTTGCTTTTGCTACTAAAGCAGACCGTGCTTCTGCTATGACTTCCTGGATATTATGACCAAGTGAGGCTGCAACCACAGCTGCGATCGCACCTTCAACTAGCGGTGCTTCGCATAAATGCACCTTTTGCCGTTGTTCTGGTGAGAGGAACTCCAGCGCCATTTCTGCACTCATCAAAGCGCTACCCAGATCCATTAATACCAGCACACCATCATCACTAAATACAGATGCGATCGCCTCATAAACCTGCATCGGATCTGTACCCAAAGGATTTTCTGGATCGTCAATCCCCGCTGCGATCGCTAGGGGAACTCGACCCTGAACCATTTGCGCTGCTAGTTGCTGTACGCCAAGCGCGAGTTGTTGACTGTGAGAAACAATAACAATTCCGACCACGGCAACACCATCAACTCTTTTGAGAGACTTTGGCTGAGTCAGTTAACCCTTACATTCTTCCATTTTCTCGCAGGAAAATCAGCGTTGATTTTCAAATCGCAACTTTATATGACAAAGTCGAATTCTGTTTGCTATGTAACAGTTCTGGGAATTATGAAGATAGGAATAAAAACTGCGACTGTAGTTTATCCCCAGCAACTTTTATAGTATAAATGTACTATTAGTTTAGGTTTTATGGTGATGCAACCTCTTCAGCCTGTTAGCGTAGCCGATTTACAAGCATTTTTAGATACACCAGAGCAGTTATTACAGCAGTCGCCGCAATTGCAATTAGCTGTTGCTAGTTACATTGAAACGCCGCGATCGCTCTTAGAAGTCTTAGTTAATAGCACTGATAGCCAAGTATCACAAGCCGCTAGTTTACACGTAAATTATGCCGGAGAAATCACAGAAAATTGGCAAAAAGCGGTAGATGAAATACTGCAACAACAGGAAATAGGGCAAAATGACCGATTAGCTGTAGAATTGCTCAAATTAGGCACTGTACCGCCATGCTTTTTTAGCGAATGGGTTCCCGCAGAAAAGCTAATACCTGGGTTGCGTAATCCCCATATACCGTTAAAGTACTGTTTGCAACTCTTAGAACGTCTAGCGCAGGAACCGACTTTAGAACCAAGCTTACAAGTTGCAGAATCACCAGAAACACCCTTAGCAGTATTAGAGCAGTTGGCTGGTGATTTAGAATTATCTATTAGGTTAGCAGTAAAGTTTAACCCCAGTTGTCCGTCATCATTGCTTGAACTAGTAGAAGGACAACACACCATTGCATCTGACTGGAATACCGATGCACAACAATTAGCAATGTTAGCACAAAGCCGTTGGGCTTGGATTCGTCAAACTGTAGCACAAAACCCGAATACACCGCCTGATGTGTTAGTCAAACTGGCTAGCGATTCTAGTACCAAAATTCATCTTGATGTGGCGCGTAATCCTTCCTCACCTGTAGCTGCGTTGACATTGTTGGTTAATCATTTCAACCATGCAGTGCGTGAAGCTGTGGCAAAACATTGTAACTCTTCTGAAGAATTGTTATTACAACTTTTACCAAATTTCAGCAATGAAATTGCACAAAGAACTAATTTACCAGCTATTGTGATTGAAAAATTAGTAGATACTCGTCAAGGCTTAATTTACGCACTTGATGAACAAGTAAATATAACTGGAGAAATTTTAGCTAAATTAATCAATATTCAACAGGGATGGGAAAAAAGAATTGCGAAAAATCCCAAATGTCTTGTCAGTACATTAGAGCTATTAGCAAATCATGCAGATAATTTGGTGCGCTTAGAGGTAGCACGTAATCCTAATACGCCAGATTCTTTACGCGAAGAAATACTCACAGATTTAGCAGCATTAGAAGAAATTTCAATCCGTGCTGAAGTAGCTGCATATGAAAAAACACCGGCAGTTTTATTAGAACTACTAGGTGAAAGTGAATTATATTTTGCTAAAAAAGATTGCTCTGTAACAATCGCATTATTAAGTAATTCTGCTACTCCTGTATATCTTAGAGAACGCTTAAAGCAAAATTTCCTCAATCCTCCAGGAAGGAAGTGGCATGATGAAGACTGGGAATGTCGTATGGCACTAGTTTTAAACCCAGCAGTTACAGAAGCAGAACGCAATCATTATCTGCAAGAAATGTTTCAATACAATGGCGAAAAAAATACATTAGAACAATTAGCTAAAAATCCTAAAACGCCACCTCATTTGTTAGAGAAGTTAGCACAATCATCAAATCCAATTATTCGGCGTTATGTGGCGATAAATCTCTCAACTCCTGTAGAAATTTTGATTCGTCTTACCGAAGATGAGGAGCAACAAGTAAGAGATTATGCATTACAAAATCCTCATGTGCCTATTTTAGAAGCACATCGGCAAATACAGTTAGGAATTTATCAGCTTTTTTTAGCCGAAACCAAAGCCGAAGAAACTAAGAATGCTCACAAATTAATGGCGCGTCGTACTGGTAGTCCTTATGCATTGGCGCAGGTTGTAGAAAAAGGCGATCGCAATTCTAAACTCACAGCCGCACGTAGCAATAAAACTCCTATCCAAGTATTACAACAACTAGCAAAAGATGCAGATGAAGCTGTGCGGCAAGCTGTCTCCCAAAATGCCAATTTACCTTTACATAACTTACTAGAATTGGCGCGAGATCCAAGTATGAATGTGCGCTCAAATCTTGCCTACAAACCATCTCATAGCAAAACACCAACACCTATTCAACTATTAGAAATATTGGCACAAGATGAATCTGAGCGAATTCGCGCCAGAATTGCAGAACATCCCGATACACCTGTGGAAATATTGGTGCGGTTAGCCAACGATAGCAGCCGTGAAGTCAAAACGAAATTAATTGCTAACCCTAACACTCCCACAACAATTTTAAATCGCTTGGGATTAGAAGAAAATCTTGTTAATCAACGCAATCCCAATACACCAGGAATTGTCCTTGCTCAAGCAGTTAAAAGCATGAGTAGTAAAAATCTCGCTGATTTTATTAAACATCCTGTCAAAGGTTCGCAAATGCCGGCGGAAACTTTGGCACAGTTAGCAACTCACACCGATAGTTCGGTGCGTTATCGCGTCGCTTCTCACCCCAACACCCCAGCCACAGTTTTAAGACAGTTAGCTAGAGATTCGTATGTCGCTACAGTTCGTGCTGTCGCCAGTAATCTCAACACATCCCCGGAAACGCTGGAAGTACTCGCCAGCCATCCAGATTTCACAACGCGTTTGGATGTAGTTCGCAATCCCAATACACCGCCTCGCGCACTTTCCCAAATTGTTCAAAGTACCCAAAATTCAGGAAATACTCCAAATCAAACCGTGGATATGCTCAAGAGTGCATTTCCCGGTAATCATAATGATGTGCTGCGTTCCATCGCTGGTAATCCGCGCACACCTATCGAAGCATTAGAGATTTTAGCCAGAAGGGAATTTGTCGGTGCAACACCCGATCCGCAAGCATTAATTCCACCTACAACGAATGATGAGATAATGCGATCGCTTGCATACAACCCCAGCTTAACACCACAACTGCTGGGCATTATCACCCAAGACCCCAGCGTAGATGTGCGGGTTTGTTTAGTCCGTCATCCCAATTTAACAGAGGCTTTATGGTTGCGCTTGGCTGAAGATACAGCAATACCTGTGCGGGAAGCTGTTGCAGGTGCAAATAACGCACCTGTGAGTGTTTTGGAATTATTGGCGCGGGATGAACAAAGCGAGGTACGAATTAAAGTAGCAACTAACTCTAATACATTAATTCCTGTTTTAGAACTTTTAGCCAGCGACGAAAACCCCAGTGTCAGAACTGCTGCGGCTAGTAATCCTCATCTACCAGAAACCATCCTGACACAACTAGGCAGCGATGAAAAAGTCGAAGTTCGCCGTGCAGTTGCTCAAAATCCCAACACTCCAGCTGCTATTAAACAAACGCTGCGCGATTTGCTTGTTCAACCCAACACCCAGCAAGCTACGAGTACCACCTTGCGCGCAATCAACCGCATTTACAACCCCAGCAGTGATGATATAACGAGCATACTTACAGAATATGCGAATTCCGAAAACGCCTTTGTCCGCTTAGTAAGCCTACTCCACCCGCTAACTCCCCCAGAAATTTTGACACAAGCAACGCAGTCTGCATCTTGGCTGGAACGCTATGCAGTTGCAGATAACCCCGCAACTCCAAGGGAATTACGCCAGCAGCTTACCCAAGATAGTAATCGTATTGTTCGTGTAGCAGCTAAAGTTTAGTTGTGAATAATTGAGGATGTTGCACATGGCATACAGTGATTTTACACTTGCTAAAGTTCGAGAGGCTTTTCAACTTGTAATTGATGAAAAGCGTAATTTATTCAAAGATGTGTCACCTGTTCAACCTTCCACCACTTTAACAACTCTCTTAGAAGAATATACTCAACTAGCAACTGCAATTAACACTGAAAAAGCTCGTTCAGAATTACTGATTATGCCAATTCTCACAGAAGTTAGGCGACAGTTAAATTATCAAATTTCGCTGTTTTCTGGCACAGATTTTGATGTGGATGCTAGTAAAGGATTGAATGGATTTTGTGATTTCATTCTCTGCAATTCTGAAGAACAGTTTTATATTAAAGCGCCTGTTATGACTGTTGTTGAAGCCAAGAATGAAAATATTAAAAGTGGTTTAGGGCAATGTATAGCCACTATGGTAGCGTCCCAATTATACAATCAAGATAATCAACAAGAAGTTAAGACAATTTATGGAGTTGTCACTAGTGGAACGAACTGGCGATTTTTAATCTTAGAAGGCCTGACAGCATACATTGATGCAGTTGAATACTACATTAATGATGTGAATAAAATTTTGGGAATTTTATTACAACCCTTTCAACTTGCTTTACTTACAGCGTCTTCCTAAATCTGCAATTGAAGGTGTGTTTTACTTTGCCAACACACCTTCAAAATACTTAACATGAAAATCCTAAAATTATGCAACCAAAAACAGACCAAAATCTCGCAACCATTCAAGTAATTCTTGACCCTAAATCCGGCTTTCATTTACCTGGGCATGAAGATGGCGGATATATTTACCCATTTGTTTGGGATGCAACCGAAAAAGGTGAATTTAATATTCTCAATCTCAGCCTTTCTCAAAATTGGTTAAAACTTACAGATATTGAGAATACAATCAAGAGTTGGCGGACAATGGATTATGCTAGTAATTTTAATAGCTTTGACCTAAATGAAAACGAACAAAATGCTTGGGCTAATAAAATAGAAAAGTTATCTCAAATTCTGACTAATAATTTACAAAATTTAGAATCTTTTTATGTCAAAACTTCCTCTTACTTTCCCTCAGACGATCTAGTTGGTTTAATTGTTGGTAAAACAGCAGATGGAGATTGGGTTGCTGTTTTCCAGACTCTTTATAAAGAAACTCATATTCCCCAAGGACTAATTTCTCGCGATCCTGTGAATTACTCTATCCCTAATCAAGTATTAGGAGAAAATACGCTAAATTTAATCTCGCAACTGCAAGCAATTACTTCCGAACTGGGAGCAATTAATTTAAACGGAGATTTTGGTGGTGGTTATTACTATAGTTACGATTATCAAATTGTCTATAGCGCTGCTGAAACCAAAGAAGCTGCAATTACACAATCTCTCCAAGCTTCAGGAATGTTAGAAATTAGTCAATTTAACAATTTCTATTCTGAGCAAGAATATTTATATGATTGGTATAGCGATTCTGAAGCTGAATATGCAAAACACAATAAATTAAATCAATTTCTCAAATCTAATTTTGCAAAAGTAATGATGTACAGATTTAGCTTTTGGACTCAGGAGAATATCTACATTATTGGTGAAACTACTAGTGGCGATTGGACAGGTATATATATCAAGAGTGAATTTGTATATAACCCATAATTTTAAATTTAACATATAAAGCATTCCTGAATAAAGAGATAAAACTGAAAAATTTGATTCCTCAAACTCTTCCTCTCTGCGCCTCTGCGCCTCTGCGTGAAAAAAATTACCCTAATAAACAACACCAAATTAAATTAAAATAAACTATGCAAGCTGAAACAGAAAAATTGCTCGGCACATTAGAAATCCTCTGTTCTAATGCTTTTATTTGGGAAACTATCTACCAAGGAGAATTTAACCTATGGAATTTGATGATTTCTCAAAGATTTGTCAACCTAACCGACATAGAACTAGCTTTTGAACATTGGCAAAATATTGAGGAATGGGGAACGCCTACAAATCAAAAAGAATATGGTGAGTATGCTCCTACTCGTTCCGAACGCAAAGATAATAATTGGAATCAAAATATTGCTGCTGAACGCCAAGAATATTATCAAAAAATTCAGCATATCCTGACTAAAAATTGTCAAAATTTGCAAGCTTATAGTTTATCTATCCCCAAATCAAACCATCAAAGTTTTGAATGGAGACACCCTGATTTTTCTGTATCGATATTAGTGGCTGAAACTCACAATAATAACTGGTTATGTCTTGCACCTACTGTCCCCGATCAAGTCAGCTATAATCGCCGTAAAACAAACCCAGCCACAACGAAAATTGTCCGTGAAAAATCAGCAACTTTAGCGGATGAAAGTTTAATAACCGAAGTTCAATCATTTCTCGATCATCTCACGCCAATTACCATTTACGGCTACTATCACGGCGGATATAACTACACTTATCAACATCATCTCGTAGGTGCATACGCTAAAACTAAAATATCTGCCATTGAACTAGCACTACAAGCCGCAGCAATGGTGATGATAGAAAAGTCAACTGTTGAATATGCTAGCGATGCCTACAATAGCCGCAAACTCAGCCAATTTATGAATCAGTGTTTGAGCGATCGCACTCTCTACAATATCAGTTTTTGGGATATTGGTTACACCTACGAAGTCGGACAAACTCCAGCAGGCGATTGGATTGGTGTACGTTCAACAAGCGAATTTGAATACAATCCTTAGTTTTGCTGAACAAACACCAAATACTTATCTTTTCTTCTTCCCACGTTGCCAACTTTGGCTATTAGGTTGTTTGTTAAATTCACCGTGGGGAAATAGCCGCTGTTCTAATTGTTCATAACTACCTTCAAAATCACAATTACCATAAAGCGGACATTGGCGACAATAAACTCCGTTGGTGTAGCGTTCTAAATTTTCGCGGTTGAAATAGTAGGGTTTTTGACTAAAAGTACTAGCAACCCATTGCCATGACATATTATTGCTAGCAGGATCGCCATCTAATAAATGTTGTAGAAACCATTTCGCCCCAGCTTGCCAACGAATGCGCCGCCAATGGACAATATAAGCTGCTAACCACATCCGAGCATGGTTATGTAGATAGCCTATCTCTCTTAAATCTTGGCTAAAAGTATTAATACATACTAAGCTTGTACTACCTGTTTGAATGTCCTCTGGTAAATCAGGCGCGTAATTTTCAGCCGTGTAACCAGTTTTATATGCTTCTTGGTCTTCCCAAATCCCATTACCAAGCTTCGCATATAATCGCTGCCAGTAATCGCGCCAACCTAATTCGTTAATTAACTTAGTCGCATCGTCTGGGTTTTGTATCTGCTTTTGTATATAATCTCGAATTTCTCGCAGACTGAGAACCCCATAGCGAATATAGGGTGAAAGCTTTGTAACTGCACCAGTTACAAAGTTACGTGTTTTTGCATAGGTAACTGGCTCAACTTTTGCTAATGCTTGTTCAGCAGCTTTCCGTCCCCCCACTATTTCGCTGATAGAATCATCCCGTTCCGCCGCTTTCGGGAATTCTTGGCGAAGATAGGCTATTAATTCATCCCGATGAGAAAATTCACGTCGCATTTTTCCGATTAATTGATAATTTTGGCATTTGGTAATTGGGAATGGGTAATTGGTAATCGGTAATTGGTAATAGGGGTAATTGGTAATGAGAATTTCTCCCTGATTCCCCAACCTCCCATTCCACTGTTGCAAATAGGAGCTAATAATGCAACGCCAAGCACTTTCTACAAAACAACAAGGTCAATATCGCTATAATCCCGCTACTCTTGATGATAAGGGGCCTGCAAGAATTTTTCCCTATGGGGGAGAAGATGGGGTATTGCGTTATATATTGATGAAGCTGCGGCAAAATCAGCTAAGTCAAGGACAAGTATCGCAACCTTTGAGTTTGATAGTGGCAGAGTTAGAAAAGCTAATTCATGATTTTGAGGGAAACTTCGATAATTTATCGACTTTGCTGGCAGATTTTGAGATTTTTCAATCGGGATGGTTTAATTTTTATTTGCCACCAAATGAACAGTTTAATGCCAGCTATGTTCGCCAACGCAAGCAAATGTTACAGCGACTTTTGAAAGCAACGGACGCAGCAAAAAAGGCAGATTCTCATGAGCAACAGCGATCGCACTTTTACCAATCCCTAGAACAAAGCGGAAAATGTCAGCCTGACTCACCCCAACGCCCGATAGTGAGCTTAATTCATCAGCGAGATGGCGGGTTAAGCGATCGCGAGTTTGGGCGGCAACGTTTAGCGGGGCAAAACCCAATGGTATTACGGCGTTTGCAGTCTGAGGAAACAGGTAGATTGCAAGCTTGGATCAATCAGCCTTATAAATTGGCTGATGATAGCGTGATAGACTTAGTAGCATCCGCAGGGGCTAACCGTTTGTTTATTGCTGACTATCCCCTGTTGCAAGATTTAAAAGCCACAGATTTGCATTATGGTCGCTATGTAGGAAGTCCTACAGCGTTATTTTATCGCTCTGATGATGGACTTGAACCATTACTGATTGAGGTAGAAAAAGGCAGAGTAGTCACGAATCAAGATAATTCAGACGATTGGACAAAGGCAAAACTCTCTGTACAAACAGCCGATGTCACCGACCATGAGTTAATTACCCATCTAGCCTATACTCATTTGGCAATGGAGACATTTGCGATCGCCACTGCTCGACAGTTACCAGAAAATCATCCTCTGTCTAGGCTATTGCGTCCCCATTTTCAGTTTCTTTTGGCAATTAACACTAGAGGGAATAGTTTATTGCTCGGTGAAGGTTCTGCCATTGATCAGTTAATGGCGACTACCAGAGAAACTTCTTTAGGGTTAATTAATCGCGCTTATAGAAAACGTGCTTTTAGGGAATATTCTTTACTTAATAACATCACAACTCGGGGAATAGAAGCAAAATTCATCTCAGAGTTTCCTTACCGTGATGATGCCTTATTGCTGTGGGAAGCGATCGCTAATTATACTACCCGTTATTTACAACGCTACTATGGCGATGACCGCGCAGTCCAACAAGATGTATATCTGCAAGCTTGGACAGCAGAACTCGGCGCACCCTTAGACTCCCGTCCGCTATCGGAGTTTGCTCAAGCACCAAGTTGGGTACCTAACGAATGGGCGATCGCCACCGGGTTAGAGATTGAAGAATTACCCAACTATCCCCGTGTACCAGGATTCCCAGAAATCACCAGCTTGCAACAACTCATAGATATTGCCACTGTAATTATTTTTACCTCTGGCCCGCAACACGCTGCGGTTAACTTTAGCCAGTTTGATTATGCTGGCTATGTTCCCAATGCACCTTTAGCACTTTACAGCCAACCAGATATTCCCAGTACTCTGAAACAATTGCTACCCCCACCAATTAAAGACTTGGAACAGATGCAGTTATCATTTTCCCTGAGTGGGATTAATTGGGGAAAACTCGGCAGTTCTGATTTAATCAATTTTACCGAACAAGGCGATCGCCAAATCCTCACCCAGTTCCAAAATGAACTCAAAGATATTGAAAGAACAATTAAAAACCGCAATCAACAGCTTGTAGCCAATGGCGGTGTTGAGTATCCTTACCTTTTACCATCTCGGATTCCTAACAGCATTAATATTTAAATGATTTGTAAGCTAAGCTGATACGCACCTAAATCAAATATTCTGGTGTTAGGAATGTCAAGGGTCAATAGTCCAGGGTCAAAGGCTAGCTTGGACTTTGGACTCTTGAACGCCAGTTGCTTCAAGTCGGCAAAGCCGCCCAACGCACTGGCTCCTTTTGACAACCTGAGTGCGAAATACACAATTTAAATGCGTAACAGCTTAATACACGTCTAAATTGCATAACTACTAATTAAGGGCTGTTAACTGTTGACAGTCAACGGTTAACGGTCAACACCCCACACAATAGCTTATTCCCCTTTTATTCTTAACCGAGAAGGATTGCGATCGCTAAAACTCTTTACAGGAAAATCCAGACGATAACGGTAAACTAGCAGATAAAACTGTTACCTGCTGGCGTGATGAGCTTCTGCATCAATCCTCAATGCACAAACCCACAAAATAGTAATGATGAACTATTTTGTATTAGTTGCGGCTCAGAACTACTACTACAAGGACGTTATCGTGTCGTGCGTCAGTTAGGCGGTGGTGGCTTTGCAGTCACTTTTGAGGCGATAGAAGTTCGCACTAACACGCTGAAAGTGATTAAAATTCTCACAAACAATCATCAAAAAGCAATAGAATTATTTCAGCAAGAAGCAGAAGTTTTAAGTAAACTTAATCACCCTGGTATTCCCAAAGTTGAGCGCGATGCTTACTTTGTTTATTTTCCCAGAAACAGCCAAAACCCCAGCCATTGTTTTGTCATGGAAAAAATTGTGGGGATGGATTTGCAGAAATATATGGAAAATCGGGGAATGCGACCGATTGATCAGCATTTAGCGCTGCAATGGCTACGGGAATTAGTGACGATTCTCGATCGCGTACACAAACAAAACTTTTTCCATCGGGATATCAAGCCACCTAATATCATGCTAAGGGCGAGTTCCGGGGAATTAGCATTAATTGATTTTGGTACAGCTAGAGAACTCACACAAACTTATTATTTCGCACAGGCTCATGGTCAGGTAACAGGAATTATTTCCGCAGGTTACACACCACTCGAACAAATGAACGGTCAGGCTGTAGTTCAGTCAGATTTCTTTGCTTTGGGGCGCACATTTGTTTATTTACTCACAGGTAAACAACCTACTGACCCAGCAATTTATAATTCTTACACCAATGAGATGGGCTGGCGGAGTTATGCGCCTCACATTTCGCCACTTTTGGCAGATTTAATCGACCAAATGATGGCGCATTTACCCGGTCAACGACCAGCGAACACTCAAGAAATTTTACAACGATTAGACCAAATTGACCAAAGTTTACAACCACCGCCGCCGCCATTACCACCAGCCAAATGGCCTAGAAGGCGTGTAGTGCAAATGCTGGGTTTTGGTAGCATTGGGTTAGCTATCCCAATTGGGTTATATACATTTTTTACTAAAAACAAAACGACTCTGACTGTTTCTAGTAATGGATTGGGTGACTTTAAAACTATTAGTGAAGCAATTAAAAATGCTCAACCTGGTACCCGGATTTTGGTAAATCCAGGTTTTTACCAAGAAAGTTTAATCATTGACAAGCCACTCAAGATTATTGGTGACGGGCCTGTATCTAACATTGTGATTGAGAGTGCAAACTCAAATTGCATTGTCATGCAAACAGATAAAGCGGAAGTCCGAGGTTTAACTTTACGTGGTGTAGCAGGAAAAAAGAATAACAATTTCTTTGCTGTAGACATTCCTCAAGGTCAATTAATCCTAGCTGAATGCGATATTACTTCCGATTCCCTGTCTTGCGTCAGTGTGATTGGTGCAACAGCTAACCCCATTATCCAACAGTGCAAAATCCACGATAGCGTACAAGCGGGAATCTTTTTTCAAAAAAACAGTCGTGGAACAGTACAAGACTGCGATATCTTCGGTAATGGTTTATCAGGCATAGCAATTAAGAATAATAGCAATGCTGTCATCCAAAGGTGCAAACTTCATGATGGCAAACAAGGCGGCGTTCTGGTTTATGAGGATGGACAAGCCACAGTGGAAGATTGCGAAATCTTAGGTCATGATTTATCAGGTGTAGAAATTAGAGTAAATGGCAACGCTGTAATTCAACGCTGTAAAATCAATCAGAATAAGGGACGTGGGGTTTACGTCCACGACGGTGGTTTAGGTACAGTAGAAAACTGCGATTTAAGTGGTAATAATCTCGGCGCGTTTTATATAGATAGCACTTCTAAAGTGCAGCGCCGTGGAAACATAGAATAAATCATAGTCACCCTTATAAGGAGGCAAATATATGTGGTTTTTGAGTCCATTTTTTCACTCTAATTAATAACAATCTGATAAGTAATAATCTCATTTGCTGTTATATTTATTTTCATGCATAAAATTTTTTTAAATATTTAATTTGCTAAAATGTCCTGATTTTTACTGGTGACGTGAATATGTCAGCTAGGCTAGGCTCATCATAAATATGTAACCAAAAACACTATGAGCCTTTGCATTAATCCTCGCTGCTTAAACGCTCAAAACCTTGACCATCTTCTATTTTGTCAAGCATGTGGCTCAGAATTACTTGTAGGAGGGCAATATCGAGTAATACGGCTTTTAGGAAGCGGTGGTTTTGGCAGAACATTTGAAGTTAACCACAACAATACTCTCAAAGTTTTAAAAGTTCTTATATTAGACGATTCCAAAGCAATATCACTATTTAAGCAAGAGGCAGAAGTATTAAGCAAATTGAATCATCCAGGGATTCCCAAAGCATACGGTTACTTTACTTTTATTCCCAAAAATGGCCAGTATCCTCTACATTGCTTAGTAATGGAGAAAATTGAAGGGCTAGATTTACAACAATATATGGAACAAAGGGGTAATCGCCCTATCGATGAAAAGCTAGCCATTTTATGGCTCACACAACTGAGCAATATTTTGCATGAAGTACATGAGCAAAACTTTTTCCATAGAGATATAAAGCCATCTAATATCATGCTTAAAACTGATGGAAATTTGGCTTTAATTGATTTTGGAACAGCACGGGAAGTTACACAAACCTATCATCAAAAAGCAGCCGGGCACAATGTAACAGGGATTATCTCAGCAGGCTATACACCACCAGAACAAGCCAATGGTAAAGCTGTAACTCAATCGGATTTCTTTGCCTTGGGGCGCACATTAGTTTATTTGCTCACTGGTAAGTCTCCTCATGAATTTTCAGAAGATCCGCGAACTGGTAAATTAATCTGGAGAGATAATGCTTCGCATGTTTCTAAACATATAACTGGTTTGATTGATTATCTAATGGAACCATTTCCTGGTAAGCGACCACAAAATTCACAAATGATTTTGCGCTGCATATCAGATATTAATTCAAATATAAATTTATATTCTGCTTCTGTTTCAGGCTCACAATTACCACCTACGGAAATAGAACCTACTAAAATAAATAAGCAACCTCAAACTTCAGCGTTTACTCAAGTTAAATCTTCAAAGACTGAAACCAGTAAATCCTATAATAAAATTGCACAGTTCATAGGCACAGCTATTGCCGTCACTATACTATTTTTAATTAAATTTGGTACTTTACAAATCCATAAGTTATTTCGTTCTCAACCAAGCCAGCCAGTAGTAGCTTCAACACCAGGTAATTTAGGAACAAATAATTCTGAACTAATAAATCCTAATTACAGTAGTCAAATACCTAGTATTTCAGAGGATAATACATCTGAAACAATTCCCTACGCTTGGAGAAAATTTGAAGGTGGTGGTGCAGAATTGTGGTTACCACCTAGTTACGACGGTGGCGATTCCAGCAGGAATATTGATGATATTCTGAATAAGCTAAAAGCTGTAAATCCCGAATGGAAGCAGATAGTTCAACAGTTTCGACAAAACTCAACAGGTTTTTCCATCTGGGCTATTGACACAAACACTAGTGACACCGTATTAGTTGCAAAAAAGGAAGTATCTTCTAGCAGTTCACTAGAAAGTTACATGAGAAAAATCAGCAAGGCATCCTCCTCACAGTTTCATATACTAGATATGAAGATTGGGTCTAGTGAAGGTTATGAGGGGAGCATCCAGTTTTGGCAGAAAAACTCAAATAGCAAGCAAACCATTTAGATAAGCACAACGAACAGAAAGAATTTGGTTGACACTTTCAACATTCCATTGTGCGCCGGAGATTTTAATCCTTGCTCCAATCTGTTTAATAGCAG
>NZ_JACJPX010000042.1 GCF_014696315.1 Calothrix membranacea FACHB-236 | reverse complement strand
TTCTGCAACAGCATCTGCGTTGGCTTTGGGATTTAGCTTTGTGGTTTTCTTCCAACTGATGGCAGCTGCATCGAATAAGTCATAGTAACTTTGTTTTGACTGATAAACCACGTCGTACTCAAAGGCTAGTTTATACTCAAGTTCCCCAAGCTCCCAATAGTTCTTGGTTTGTAACCAACTCAATACTTCTTGGAGTTGTTCGTTACTCAGATAGCTTTTTCGTCCTTTGTGGTTCAACCGTAGTCCATTAATTCCATCCTGCTCGTAAGCTTGCTTCCAACCAGTTATCGAGCCTAAAGACACATCTAAAATTGTTTGAATCTCTTCGTATAAGTAGTCTTGATAAACCAACTTGATTGCCAACGCTTTTCTTGCCTCACGGGCATCGCGACAACCTGCGATAAAGTCTTGTAGTTGTGCGATCGCCTGTTGCTTTCTTTGCTCCAGAAGCATTGTGGCTTGTATCTGCTGGCTTATCATTGTTTGTTGTTAGACATATTAACCCCTACGTATTTTCTCGTAATCTTTTTCAAAAATCAAATCGGATTCCTATATATATAAATCCGATTTGATTATTGAAAAAATATAAGTATGTTTAGGGTACGTTACACTTCTTGATAACGCACCTTATTCTGGGCTTTGGTGCGTCGCGCTGCGCGACAACACAACGCCACTTCATTCAAGTCGGGAAACCCACCCACGTGAGTGGCTCCCCTACGTGAACTTCAAAAATCAAATATGAATCCTATATGACAAAAGTTCTTCTTCCAATTCCTCTCCATTAACAACCAGAATGAAAATTCAAAATATTACAACAGCAATGATTTAATTTTTCAAAAGGCTATTTGAAAAAAGAACATGGCACATACAAGAGTAGGAGCGCATAGCTATGCACTCCTACAGTTAATCGATGTGTTATACCAATTTAAAATAAGATGGCTAGGGGCAAAACATTGTTATGCCCTTAATAATCATTTATCTGTCGCCAAAATAATTTTAATTGGTACTACAAATTTGTTTTGAGTTAATACTAGAAATTGTAACCAACGCCTAATATTAAACCAACGCTAGTTTCATCAAAAAAGGCTGCATTCACAGAACCTGTGGCTGTAAAACGAGAACCTAAAGGCACATCTATACCACCAGTTACCATTGCAGCAATATCAGTATCACCGGAAGTATCGATAGCCACACCAGCACCGACAAAAGGCGCTATGGGGAAACGCTGTTGTCCTGTAACTGGTTCTGCTTGTGGTCTAAAATCTAATGTTACGGGAACCAAAACTAAAGTATTATCCCCAAATATCGCTGATGGTCTTACTGATATATTACGTGTTAGACCGAGTTTGCTAATTACTGAGAAGTTACCAACACTGAGAGCATTAGCACCCGTTAAACCAATGTTGCCACCAACACCTATATAGCTAGGGCCACCAAGGGTGCTTCTACCAGGTGTTACACCGCCAGTAGTGCCGCCGCCAGTCGTTCCACCATTAGTGCCACCAGGCTGCTGACCAGTAAGATTAGGTGGAATGAGTACTTGGTTAATAGCATGGATCACACCATTGCTAGCTTGGACATTTGCTTGGATGACTCTTGCACCATTAACTGCAATTTGATTGTTAGCAGCATCAACCTGAACGTTTACAGCTTCATCTTCAATTGTCTTAACTTGCCCAGTTGACAGCTGGCTAGAGGTTAATTGACCGGGAAGCACGTGGTATCTTAACAGCTTAATCAATGTTTCTCTATTTTCTGGTTGCTGTAATTGCTGTAAAGTTCCAGGTGGTAAAGCTGCAAATGCTTGATCAGTAGGAGCAAAAACTGTATAAGGGCCTGCTTGTTGTAAAGTATCAGCTAAACCTGCTGTCTTTAACAAAGAAGTTAGTGTGGTAAAAGAACTGCTAGATGCAGCTAAAGAAACAATATCAGTGCCACCAGGTTGGGGAGTGCTGGTAGTACTACCTGCAACAATATAACTAGCAGCGGGAAGGTTGCTAGCTATAGGTTGTGCTTGTCCTTGTCTAACTAAAGCTTGATACAAAATTGCTGCTGCTTCAGCACGAGTGAGAGACTGTTGGGGATTGAGCTGTTTCACCTCTGGATAGTTAACTACAATGTTGGCTTGTGTTGCAGCTGCCACATTGTTTACTGCATAGCTGGGAATTGCTGAAGCATCTGTGTAGTAAGTGTTCAACACATTAGATGCATTCTCGTTAGTAGTTAAACCCAAACCACTTGTGATAGCAACGATCGCCTGTACCCGAGGAATTTGTTGATTGGGTAAAAATACATTTCCTGGATAACCTGACATAAAGCCACTTTCGTAGGCTTCCCGAATTGCATCTGCTGCCCAAAAGTTAGCGGGAATGTCGGAAAATCCACCAGCAGGTAATTGACGAACTGAGTTCTGATTAAAGGCTTTTTGAATCATGGCTGCAAATTGAGCACGAGTCACCGCCTGGTTAGGCTTAAAAGTCCCATCAGGGAACCCTGCAATTACATTTCTTTGCGCTAGGGCTTGAATAAATGGACTTGCCCAGTAATCTGAACCAACATCAGACAAATTAGTTGTTGCTTGTGCTGTAGTAGTTGGTGCTGTAGTACCTGATGTTGTCTTACCTGTTGATGGAAAAGTATCTTGAGCCGAAGCAGGTATAGAAATAACAATAGGAGTTAATGTAGCAGCTATGACTCCCAAAGCTAGGAAACTGCTCTTTACTGATGCACGAAACCAATTAAACATGAAAATATCCTCCAAAAACAAGTAGAGTCGTTTCTCAATTTCCCGATTAAATCTTGGAAAGTTCTGTATGCAAGGTTAAGTAGGCACACATCTTGAAATGATGGTTAAGTTTACCTCTTGGTTAAAACTACGAGTGCGAAATGTTAAATACTAAACTTTCCAGAACCACCTGCCATTGCATTTAATTAATATCTTTCCAAATGCTTGCCTGATAGAGGCAACTCTAAGTGTGTGATGAGAGTTGAGCTTTTCCAGAACCACAGATCAAACTCAGCACTAGTAAGACAGCTAAGAGTATCTGACCATTTCTTCCAAATAAAGAGAATTACTAAAAATCCATAAATTTATTAGGTTAAGTAACGGAGTCTGGAAACTACGAAGTAGGTATTAAGTAGGTATTTAGTATTTGTCTTACTAGCTTGAAAAAGCTTAATCACATCATTTTTAAGCAGCATGAGTCTAGTATTTGAAGAAGGAAAAAGGCATTATCCAGATATTTACTATTTTTAATCTGTCACCTCAATCTAACAACTAGCTAAAGGCTAGACTTTCCAGGGATTTTTTCCATCTTTAGGTAGTTGACAAAAAGGGTAAAAGTTTGAGATTAGAGGCGCATGGGTCAGCTTAGGGCTAAAATTAGCGATCGCACTTCCACTGTTCATGCGTGATTCATGCCTCTTCAGGCTCCGCAAAATTTGCTTGTGCAAAACTCTGCAGTCACAATAACGATTACTGAGATTTCGAGCTTTGCTTAGATGGTATCTTGATTTTTGGGTTGATCGTAATTATCAGTTCATATTTCTTTATAAAAGAATTTATATTAATTGATGCTTGATTGTTATTTCTCTCAGAAATAAAATTTACATGAGAAATTTATCTCATCAAATTACCATTATAAAACACTAAATTTTAGTCAAAATAAGTATAAATTATTATGCTGATTGCAATTGACATCTAAAATATCTTCCCAAAGATAGTGTTGGAATTCATTAATTTAGGATAACAAAAAGTTACCATATCTTGTTTGGTCAGAGATGGTAAGGGCTAAGTATTAGAGTAATTTAAATTAGTTGTTGCTGATAAGCTATGGGAAAAATCATGCTAATTCTATATTTATTTAAATACGGAAATTTTTATGGTTAGATATCTAACTTTTGGTTAATTTTGGGCTATTCCGTTAACGCTCATTATTAAAAATAATTTATAAATTTATTGTAAAGTTTATGTTAATTCAGAGATAAATACTTGGACAAATAAATAAAAAGGTACATACAATACATAACCAAATCATCATCTTGCTTATATATAAGCTGAGTAAAAATATATGAGTACCATGTTTAAAAAGGTACAAAGTAAATTCCTTAGAAATATTTATAATCTGCCATTTTTACAGCATCAGGCAGAAATTGAGTATCAAAAATTAGTCAAAATGCATATTGCAAATTTACCAATAATTTCTGCTAAGGATAAAAGCATTGTTGAAACTCTAAATAGTGAAGGAGTGGTAATTACTTCATTAGCAGAATTGGGCATATCATCGGCTAATAAGATGTTTCAGTCCGCAAAAACTCTGATGCATAAAATCCCACAAAGTATTATAGGTGATCGCAGTGAGTTCTCTGTTCATGCAACTTCTCAGCAAATGATGAAACATCCAGAGATTTTTCTCTGGGGATTAGAACAACGTTTAATTAATATAGTAGAAAATTATCTGAGCTTACCAGTAGCCTATCACGGAGCATATTTTCGTAGAGATATTGCCAACCAAGTAGTGCAAAAATCTAGGTTATGGCATATAGATAAAGAAGATAGAAAAGTACTGAAAATTATTGTTTACCTACATGATATGAATGAAGATACCGGGCCTTTTCAATATCTGCCAATACCTATTACAGAATCAGTGGCTCACTTACTTAAATATCATCATGGCTATATTCAAGATAGAACTATGCAACAAGTGATATCGCCTGTTAATTATAAATCTTGTATAGGCCCAGCTGGTACGGTAGTTTTTGCTGCAACCGGTAGCATCTTCCATCGAGGTAAGTTACCTGTAAAGTCTGATAGATTTGCCATTTTTTTTGACTACACTTCCCGAAAGCATAAATTGTCATTTTACAGCACATCATCGCTACCAAAGGAAGATATAGCTTTATTGGCGAAAAATCTTTCCGAAAAACAGAAAGAATATCTATTGGTGTAAGAAATTTTTCACAAAAGTCAAAAGTCATAGAGACGCGATTAATCGCGTCTGTACTCAGATGAATGTTGCAACCTGATAAAACTTTTCTGTTGGTAAGGATTTTAAACCTATTTACGTTTATGAACATAGTTGGGTTTATTTTTACCGACTTACTTAACCTCAGTTCGGGTTAAGAAGATTTTACTGCTGCACTTAAGCATCAGTTTTGAAAAAACGAACCACAGAGGCGCAGAGTTCATGGAGGGATGAGAGCTTGAGAGGTGTTTTGTCAAAGTCAAGGAAGAGTATCAGCCAACGATAAAATCATGGTTTGGGCTTATGCCGAACTCAGGTTACTTAGATTAACTTTTTAATATCACCAAATGCACGGTAGAATCCACCACTGGCTGATTCCCGGATTTCTTCTACAAGATAACGCTGTCCGTCTTGGCGGATATCTTTGGGGAATTGCACTTTCCAGTTGGGATTGTACCCTGGCGAGACAACACGGACTCTCAGTTTACTCCCTTCTTTGAAGCACTCAACAATTACGCCTTGGCTGGTATCTGTTGTAGTTTCGACAACTGCGGAAGGTGCTGCACCTTCTTGCTTTGGTGCTTTAATAATAGCTGCTTGGGGAATTGTACCTGCTTGGGCAGCTTGGATGGCGGCTTCACTAGCATCTATACAGGCGAGAGAACCATCTGTGGTAACTATATAGATACGATTCTCAAAAAATTGCATCGATAAAGCAGAAGCGCAACCAGTAGAAAGCTTCCAAAGGCGTGTTCCTGATTCATCGAAACAGTAAATAGATGAACTGTTATCACCAGCAAACACATACTTACCATTCTCTGCGGTAGCGCAAGAGTAAACAGATGCGTCGCATTTGTAAACTGGGCCGGCTTCACCTTTTTTGTTGAAGCAGTAAATTTTTTGGTCACTTGCACCTGCATAAACAGCTGATGCTTCTTGCCAACCAAATAGTACAGCACCACCTGTTTTTTGATGCCAGAGCATTCGGCCTTCTTGAGTGTCATACATGGTCACGCCTTGAGAGTGACCGTGATAGACACCAACTTCATCACAACGTACCATCCAGCCAGATTGACCTTGGCTTAAACGAGTCCATTGTGATTCATCTTCATGATCGATTGTAGTGACACCACCGTTAGCATCGGAAACAGCTAATAAGCCATTGGTGATATCCAACCAAAAAATATCGACATTTTCATCAATATTATAGGCAACCCGTGGTAACTTCCCTGTTAAGTCGTAGACGTTGCCATCATCGCAGCCAGCATAAATCCAGACATCATCAGCCACTAAACATTTCACACCATCAGGCAGCTTAAACTGGTTGATAACTTGACCTTGATGATTCAGGGCAAAAACTTGACCGGCTTGATTACCCACCCAGCAACGATTACCGTCAATAAAAATGCCAAAGGCTGCAGAATTGGAGTTAAATCTCCAGAGAATTGGCGCTTGTTGTGCTGTTGAGGTGGTACTGGTAACTGCGCGTCGAGTCACCGAACGCTTCTGACGCACACCCATAACAGCGTGTTCATAACCTTTCGCCAATTTTTCTTTAATTTTCTTGTTGGCTTCGGCTTTAGCTTTGTCTGGGGTGGGGTAAGTTTTCGTCTGAGTTTGCCCTGAGTCGCCAATACGACCATAGCGTATTGTCACTTCAGTATCTTTGATGATGACTTCATAAAATTTATGAGAGCTTCCATCTGCTTCAGAAAGCTCTAGGTAAGTCTTTTCTTCAGCCATAACATTTTATCCTGAACACAAAATTGAGAAGGTGGAGATTCTAGCTTAGTTATAAGTGTTACCTTGCTCAAGTGCCTATTAACCATCATTCTGTTGTTGCTGGCTGACAGAAAGTTTCACCAAACTTCCAGCCTTTACTAGAACACTCAAATAGATGTAACCCGAACTGCTGGGAAAGTTCTTCACATACCTTAACCCCGCGCACGCTGTTACCACGCACATCTAATGGTGGCGAAAAGACTGCAATTCCCATTTGGTTGGGAACAACAGCCAAGATGCCGCCACAAATACCGCTTTTCGCAGGAATACCGATTTTATAAGCCCACTCACCAGCAAAATTATACATACCGCAAGTATACATGACACTCAGTATGTCTTTAATGTAACAACTTTTTACTGCCTGTTCGTGTGTAATGGGGTTAATACCTTTGTTTGCTAAAGTTGCCGCCATAACTGCCAAGTCACGGCAATTTACCATCACTGCACACTGCTGGAAGTATAAATCTAGTGACTCTTCAATGTTCTGGTCAATCATACCAAAGTTGAGCATGAGATGGGCCATGGCGCGGTTGCGATGTCCGGTGCTGCGTTCGGAAGTAAATGCTGAAATATCAACGAATACATCATGACCGATGTATCTTTTAAACATATCCAGCATCCGGTTGAGGCGTTCGGTAGCACCAGCACCTTTAATTAAACTAGTGGTGGCGATCGCACCTGCATTTACCATTGGATTTAATGGTCGATTTGATTGCTCATCAAGGATAATGGCGTTAAAGGCATCTCCTGTCGGTTCCACGCCAACTCTAGTCAAGACATAATCTCGTCCATGATCCTCAAGGGCCAGTCCGTAAGCAAAGACCTTGGAAATCGACTGAATGGTAAATAATTGCTCAAAATCGCCAACTTCGTAAATCTGACCATCTACCGTCACAATGCAAATGCTAAATAGGTCAGGATTTACCTTTGCCAATTCAGGAATGTAGTTTGCTACTAGACCGTCTCGTAACGACTTGTACTTGGAATGCAGTTCCTTAAGAACATTAGGAAATGGTGATGCGACTATTTCTAAACTTCCTTGGTGTGCCATGAGGCTTACAGCTTGCTTTAAAAAATCATACTTAATCAACTACTGTAGGCAAAAATGTGGTTTTATTTTCTCAATTGGCAAAATAATTGGGTCTGGGAGTTGAGTAATGGGTAATAGGGATTGGAAACAAACACCAAATCCCAAATGCCAAACATAAATAGATACCATCTCCACTGGCCTTTGTTTTGAGCCTATTCATTGCTGTTGATCTATTTAGTTAATGACTGTTACTGATGACTTGAGTCTCTTTTGAGATTACGTAAATTTATTTATGTTTCAGAATATACATGGCTAGTTTTTTAGTATATATGCTTAGTGTGTCTTTGAGCCGAGGTTAATTAAATAACTAATTGTTAACTAATAATGAATTTGTCTTTATCATTAGATATGTAACAAAAATTACTTTTTAAGTTATGATTAACTTTATGTGAAGATTATAATTAGTATTCTGTAATTCCTGTTACGAAATGAATTCAGAGACTTATAAAATTAAATCAAATTATTTTTCATAAGTATTTATTCGCAATTTTTAAAATAAAGAGTTATAGATTTTCAGCTAATTTTTTGCTGCAATCCTGGTGAGGTGAAAAGCTACAATACAAGCAATCTTGGGCGAAATGTTGGATAGCACTTTGCTCAATTTCTAGCTACGGAAATGTTAATTTTTCATAAGAAAAGTTTTACTTATCAAAAAAAACGTTACATAGTCGAAATCCGCATTTGAGAAAGCTTTGAGCCTTGAAAATAGGATCTAATTTTGCTAAAGTTACCAAGACTTACGCTAAAACCCTGATCCCCAACCTCAAAGGTTCGTGTTAGTCTGTTGCAGTTATAAAACAAAAAAGTGAAAGCGGAACGAGTTCGAGTTGAAGGGGAAAACACTTTCAGTGGTGCAAAATCCCACGAACCGTAAAACTTCTGTTCTACAGTCGCTTTAAAATCGGACGCATGAATCAAAGACATTTGTGGACTATTGTCGCCGTGTTTCTAACTGTTTTAGGGATGCCCTCAGTTGGACGCACTCAAACAACCAAGGGAAACACTCTTGCTTCCCAACCATTACCGGCAGGTGAGGTTGTCAAAGTAGGAGAGTACCAATCCCCAACAGGGAAACCAACCTCTGATGCTGTGGTTACAGAAATTCATCCTCACAGCGTTGAAGGTCGTAAGGCGGCAACCCTTTTTATCCGAAATATTCCTGTTCTTACCTTTCTGAGTACTTTATCAGTTGGGAATGCCGATAGTAAGGTTGGAGTAATCAACAACCCTGGGGGCGTACAAGGCTACGCCCCTCTTGCTAGCAACACCACCAAAGTGGCAAGTACTGGGAATGTAACGGATGTAGGTAACCAAATTACCACTACTAACGATGACCCGGTGGAAAGAGCTGGTGTAATAGCAACCAAGATTAACCAGTTGCTTCGAGACAATGTGGATGCCGGTCAGATTATTGTCAGCTGGAAAGGAGGCGGCGAAGGGAAAATTGCCAATCAAAGCCAGAACAAAGGTGCCTCCGATCTCCAAAAATCAGGCGATCGCTATACGATCAAAATCAAAGGCGAAGAATTGGTGGAAATCAATGAAAATACCCGCCTAGCAAATTCCACCAACGATTTAGCACAAGATGCATTGCAAGCCACCAACCGGATGCGGAGGCTCATCGGTAATGCATCTCCTATCAGCGAAATTGCAAATTTACCAAATCGTTCGCCATTATCATTACCCAAGTTGCCACAGCAAGTTGCTATTGGGCCAGTGCGAATTACCTTAAGTGGCATTGCTTCCTGGTATGGTTATGATGGCTCTGGCAGCCGCACTGCTAGTGGTAAGAGGTTTAATCCCGAAGGCATGACTGCCGCCCATCGTAGCCTACCCTTTGGTACAAGAGTGCGTGTAACTAACACCCGCAATGGTCGTTCTGTAGTGGTGTCTATTACTGACCGTGGCCCATATATTCGGGGTCGAATTATTGACCTTTCTGCTGGTGCGGCGCGGATTTTAGGAATGATGGGTAGTGGTGTTGCACCCGTGAAGATTGAAGTAATAGGCAGATAACATAGCAGGCTAAAGGATAAAGGTTGAAGTATTTAAGAGTTCCCTTGTTCTCTTTGCCTTCATCCTTAATTCTTTGTACTTCACAATTCTTCAGTCAATTTTTTACCTACTTTCAACTCTTTACTCTTTACGTTTCTATTCGCTATCACTTAAATTCCCCTAGTTGAACAAATCTTTCCCCAGTTTCAGATATAAACTAACGGGGGAGGGATCGATAAAAACTAGGGGTATTTTGTGCGCCTGCTGACAACAGTTGCAGCTTTAAGCTGCTATTTAACTCAACGCCGCTTGGAAAATAAATGTTTGGTTCCAGATGATCTGGCTCTAGATGAAATGTCTAGCTGGGATCGGACAGCTATCGGTTTGGTACCAACAATGGGAGGGTTACATCAAGGCCACTTAAGCTTGATGCAACGAGCGCGGCAAGAAAATTCTACGGTGATTGTCAGTATTTTTGTCAATCCGCTGCAATTTTCTCCCAATGAAGACTATAGCAAGTATCCCCGGACTTTAGAGCTTGATATGCAACTGTGCGAACAAGCTGGGGTTGACTTAATTTTTGCTCCGACTCCGGAAGAAATGGGAGTTTCGCAGAAGAGTATACAAGAATCGAAGGTTACACAAGTAATCCCTCCTTCTGCTATGATAACAGGCTTGTGCGGTGGTTCTCGGCTAGGTCATTTCCAAGGTGTGGCCACGATTGTGACCAAGCTTTTTAACTTGGTACAGCCTGACCGAGCCTACTTTGGCCAAAAGGATGGTCAGCAACTAGCAATTATTCGACAGTTAGTAGCTGATTTGAATTTTCCGGTAGAAATTGTTGCTTGTCCAACGCTGCGCGAAGCGTCTGGTCTAGCCTTCAGTTCTCGCAATCAGTATTTGAGTGCATCGGAAAAACAGCAGGCGGCGGTTTTATATCGTGGCTTGCAGCAGGCTGAAGCTGCTTTCAAAGCGGGGGTTCGCAACAGCGAGGAGCTGATTGCGGCAGTTCGCCAAGAAGTAGCAATGGTCACTAATGTTTTAGTGGAATATATTGAATTGGTTGAGCCGAATACATTGATGTCGTTAGTTACAGTTAAGGAGGAAGGAATGCTCGCGATCGCAGCTCGTCTTGGTTCTACTCGGTTGATTGACAATATTTTATTAAGCGATCGCCTACCCATCATCGCTATTGACGGCCCAGCCGGCGCAGGTAAGTCTACTGTGGCGCGGCAAGTGGCAGCAAAACTAGGTCTGGTGTATCTAGATACTGGATCTATGTATCGTGCTGTTACTTGGTTGGTGTTACAACAAGGTATTGCCATAGATGATGAGTGTGCGATCGCGGAATTAGCTAACTCTTGTGAAATTCAACTGACCCCTAGCCAAGATTTGCAATCTCCTGTGCAGGTTTGGATTAATGGGACTAATGTTACTCAAGTGATTCGCACTGTGGAGGTAACATCTAAAGTCTCAGCCATAGCTGCACAAACTGCTGTTCGTAAAGCTTTAGTCAAACAACAGCAAAGCTGGGGAAAGAGAGGTGGTTTAGTTGCAGAAGGAAGAGACATTGGGACTCATGTCTTCCCGGATGCAGAAGTAAAAATCTTCTTAACCGCTTCTGTAACTGAACGTGCGCGTCGCCGCCAGGAAGACTTTAAAAAACAAAATCTGCCGGAAGTTAATCTAGAACAGTTAGAACGGGACATTGCCGAACGTGACTGGAAAGATAGTACGCGCAAAGTTTCACCTTTGCAAAAAGCAGCAGATGCCATCGAAATCCAAACCGATGGATTTAGCGCATCTGAAGTTACTGCTAAAATCGTTGACTATTGCCAACAACGTATATCACAGTTGTCATCTCTTTGATTTACCTGGGAACTGGGGACTGGGGATTGGGAACTGGGGAATGGTATTTGGGGATTGAAATTGAGATTTAGGTTTTCAACCCCAACCAATTTGCGAAAGACGCTATTCTTCAGTACCTAGTCGCCAGTCTCCAAGCGCTAATTTTTGACTAAACCGTACAAACCTGGGAAAAATAATCCTAGCTGCGACTTGCTCATATAGAGCCAACTTATTGATGAAGACATGCATGTCTGCGAAAATTTTGCGATCGCAAATTAATATGTCGGTAGCAACCAAATTTAGTGATGTTTGAATATAAATTGATTTTTTGATTATTTCATCTAGCTAAAGATAGATTTTAAATTATTGAACTAATGTTACCAGGGCTAGAAGTTTTGAGCCTGAGGAGTGGCGCTAAATAGAATGGTTGAACATGGCTATTTAACACCCAGGTAAATTTGATTATCTGGCAAGTTCAAAAACATGATTTAATCAAGCGTATTCTCTTGGTAGGATGATTAATTTTGAATTTTGAATTCAAGGTGGCATCAGGCCCCATCTCCCACTATTAGGGTGTAAATTCTAGATGTGCCCTCAATAGTGAGTTGGTGAATTTTGCATTTTTCCCCATAGGATTGCTGATTTTACCTATTGCAAAAAATCTATAGTTTTAAATTTCAGTTTGGTAGTAGAATTACCATGTTAAGTTTTATGTGCCGACATTTAGGGCATCAAACTTACCAACATAAAAGCTGTAATTTCCTAAACATCTGAATAGCTTTAAACTGGAAAACGGTAAAGAGAGGATTTCACACAATGGCATTTACACAGCCCCCCCTACCCTACGACTTTAATGCACTAGAGCCGTATGGCATGAAAGGTGAGACTTTTGAGTATCACTATGGTAAGCACCACAAAGCTTATGTAGACAACCTCAATAAGTTAGTTGATGGTACAGAACTTGCTGATAAATCCTTGGAAGAGGTAATCACAGCTTCCTTTAAAGATGCTTCTAAGGCAGGAATCTTTAACAACGCGGCTCAAGTGTGGAACCACACCTTTTTCTGGAACTCACTCAAACCAGCAGGTGGCGGACAACCTTCTGGCGCACTAGCCGACAAGATTGATAAAGATTTTGGTAGCTACGATAAGTTCAAAGAAGAGTTCTCTAACGCTGCTGCAACTCAATTTGGCAGTGGATGGGCTTGGTTGATTGATGATGGTGGTACTTTGAAAGTTATCAAGACACCAAATGCCGAGAACCCTCTCGCCTATGGTAAAAAGGCAATTTTAACTCTAGATGTTTGGGAACACGCCTACTACATCGACTTCAGAAATGCCCGTCCTGCATTTATCAAAAATTACCTAGATCAATTAATTAACTGGGATTTTGCGGCTGAGAATTTAGCCGCCTAAATATGTAAGGTTATAGGGGAAAGGGGAAAGGTTAAAGGGGAAAGGTGATTTCTCTTTGTGCTTTTCCCCTTTCTCCTTTATATAGTTGTCAATTGGAGACTGGGGGCTGGGGAGATGAGGGAGATGAGGGAGATGAGGGAGATAAGGGAGATGAGGGAGATAAGGGAGACAAGAAGAAATTACCCATTACCCATTACCCATTACCCCTTCCCCATGCCCAATGCCCCATGCCCCATGCCCCATGCCCAAGATGTATACTTAAAAACAGCCCTTCCCAACCCTGGCAATGACTGTTAAACCGCAGAAAATCCTGATATTAGCCGCAAATCCTAGCAATACATCACGATTGCGTCTCGATCAAGAATTGCGTGATATCAAGGAAGGCTTACAACGATCGCTAAATCGAGAGAACTTTGACTTACGGTATGATTTAGCAGTCCGTCCGAGGGATATTCGCCGCGCTATTTTGGATTATCGACCAAATATTATCCACTTTTCTGGGCATGGTGCAGGGATACAAGGACTAGCTTTTGAGGATGAAACCGGAGAAGCACAGCTAGTTACGGGTGAAGCATTAGCTGGGTTGTTTGGACAGTTTTCTAAACAAGTAGAATGTGTGCTGTTGAATGCTTGTTACTCCGAAGTTCAAGCTGAGGCTATTTCCCAACAGATTAATTATGTGATTGGGATGAACGATCGCATCGAGGATAAAGCCGCGATTGAGTTTGTTGTGGGTTTTTACGATGGGCTTCTGGCTTATAATCCCGAATATGATGAAAATTCCCCTGTAGAGTTTGCTTTTAATATTGCGCGGAATGCAATACAGTTAGCTGGTGTATCTGGCGAATTGATACCTGAGCTTAAAAAAAAACCAATTTAACCCCCCTTCACCAACCTTTAGGCAATCTTACCAACGTCCCAGAATACCCGCCGCACTTTTTACCCCGTGAAGAAGAACTTACGCCATTAAAACAGAAAGTATTATCTTCAACAAAGCAACCTGTAGGGATTACAGGGAAAAGTCGCCGTGTGGGAGTGCAAGGAATGGGCGGAATTGGTAAAACAGTCTTAGCTACAGCCTTAGCGCGGGATGAAGAAGTCAGAAAGGCGTTTCCTGATGGGGTGTTGTGGGTAACATTTGGACAAACACCCCAAATTTTAACTTGGCAATCCTATATTGCTTCGGCGTTGGGCGAGAAGCAAGCGGCTTTTACCGAGGTGGAATTGGCGAAAGCGCGGTTACGGGAGTTGTTTGCACAGAAAGCTTGCTTGCTGATTTTGGATGATATCTGGCGTTTGGATGATGCGACGGCGTTTGATGTGTTGGGGGAATGCTGTCAGATGTTAATTACTACCCGTGATGGGGCAATAGTCACGGGGTTGGGAGGGGAAGAGTATCATCTGGCAATTTTAGAGAAACAGCAGGCGTTAGAACTGTTGGCGAAGTGGTCAAATCAACCGGAAATATTGCAACCCAGCCCGCACAATGATGTTACTTTGCAGGTAGCGCGGGAATGTGGGTATTTACCTTTAGCATTAGCGATGGTTGGCGCGATGATGCGCTCTAAACCTGCAAATCGCTGGCAGAATATTTTAGAAAAACTCCGCAGTGCTGATTTAGAGAAAATCAAACAACAGTTTCCCGATTATCCTTATCCCGATTTACTTAAGGCAATTGCGGTCAGTGTGGCGGCTTTGGATGAGAATTGCCAACAGCGATATTTAGATTTTGCGGTATTTCCGGAAGATACACCGATACCCGAAGCAGTTTTGCAGACTTTTTGGCAACCCTTGGGGTTAGATGAGTTTGATAGCCAAGATGTTATTGATGAATTGGTGAGTAAATCTCTGGCTTTGCGGGATGAAGCGGGAAATTTGCGGTTGCATGACTTGCAGTTTGATTATGTCAGGAAGCAATACGCGACATTAGCAACCGAAAGTGAGGGGATAAGGGTTTTACACAATCGGCTGTTAAATGCTTACAGCGAAAAATACCCCCAAGGCTGGCATAGTTTAGAAAATGACGGCTATATCTGGGAGAATTTAGCCTATCACTTGCTGGCTGGGGGAAGGGAAGGAGAATTAAAACAACTGCTGTGTGATTTTCGCTGGTTGCAGGGGAAGTTGGAGAACATCAATATTAATGCTTTGCTTGCAGATTATGATTTTTTGCCAGGTGATGAGAATTTACAGTTAATTCAAGGTGCATTGCGGCTGTCGGCACATATTTTAAATGAGGATAAACAGCAATTGGCGGGGCAATTATTAGGGCGGTTGCTGGGTTTTGCAAGAGAAGAAATTCAAAGACTGTTAACGCAGGCGCAGCAATGCAAAACTCCTGGTTTCCTTCCACAAACAGTAAGCTTAACTCCCCCTGGCGGTTCTTTAGTACGTACTCTAGTGGGTCATAGTAGCTCGGTATATGCAGTTGCCTTGAGTGCTGATGGCAAGTACGTGATTTCTGGTTCCCATGACAAAACCCTCAAAGTCTGGAATTGGCAAACTGGTGAACAACTGCTTACCCTAGAAGGTCATAGTAGCTTGGTAACAGCACTCACCATCACCCCAGATGGCAAGTACGTGATTTCCGGTTCCGATGACAAAACCCTCAAAGTCTGGAATTGGCAAACTGGTGAACAACTGCTTACCCTAGAAGGTCATAGTAGCTTGGTAACAGCACTCACCATCACCCCAGATGGCAAGTACGTGATTTCTGGTTCCGATGACAAGACCCTCAAAGTCTGGAATTGGCAAACTGGTGAACAACTGCTTACCCTAGAAGGTCATAGTAGCTTGGTAAAAGCAGTTGCCCTGAGTGCTGATGGTAAGTACGTGATTTCTGGTTCTGGTGACAAAACCCTCAAAGTCTGGAATTGGCAAACTGGTGAACAACTGCGTACCCTATACGGTCATAGTAGCTGGGTAAATGCAGTTGTCCTGAGTACTGATGGCAAGTACGTGATTTCTGGTTCCGATGACAACACCCTCAAAGTCTGGAATTGGCAAACTGGTGAACAACTGCTTACCCTATACGGTCATAGTAGCTTTGTATATACAGTTGCCCTGAGTGCTGATGGCAAGTACGTGATTTCTGGTTCCGATGACAACACTCTCAAGGTCTGGAATTTGCAAACTGGTGAACAACTGCTTACCCTATACGGTCATAGTAGCTCGGTAAGAGCAGTTGCCCTGAGTGCTGATGGCAAGTACGTGATTTCTGGTTCCTCTGACAACACTCTCAAGGTCTGGAATTGGCAAACTGGTGAACAACTGCTTACCCTATACGGTCATAGTAGCTTGGTATATGCAGTTGCCCTGAGTGCTGATGGCAAGTACATAATTTCTGGTTCCTCTGACAAAACCCTCAAAGTCTGGAATTGGCAAACTGGTGAACAACTGCTTACCCTATACGGTCATAGTAGCTTAGTAAGAGCAGTTGCCCTGAGTGCTGATGGCAAGTACATGATTTCTGCTTCTGATGACAAGACCCTCAAAGTCTGGAATTGGCAAACTGGTGAACAACTCCTTACCCTAGAAGGTCATAGTAGTTTTGTATATGCAGTTGCCCTGAGTGCTGATGGCAAGTACGTGATTTCTGCTTCCGATGACAACACCCTCAAAGTTTGGAATTGGCAAACTGGTGAACAACTGCTTACCCTAGAAGGTCATAGTTACTCGGTAAGAGCAGTTGCCCTGAGTGCTGATGGCAAGTACGTGATTTCTGCTTCCGGTGACTCCACCCTCAAAGCCTGGAATTGGCAGACCGGGGAAGTAATTGCCAGTTTCACAGGGGACTGTGCAATATATTGCTGTGCTGTTGCGGCCGATGGGGTGAGAGTTGTTGCAGGCGATGCATTAGGACGGGTGCATTTTTTGCGCTTGCAAGCCACAAAAGAGTAATTTGTAATTAAGAAATGCGGATTTTGTTTGAGTCAGTTGTGGCGAATGGGGATAATATGAAGTCCGGTTAGACAATTTTAATGGCTAGCGTTGCAAAACAAGCCGCGAATCGTGCGATCGCCTGTTTTAATTCCCTTCCCATCACCATGACTGTTGCTAATTCACTCATCAGTTGCCATCAAAGTGCGATTGCTCTTGCTCATTTTCTCAACTTTCAAGCAAAAAGCCGCAACGTTCAAGATAAAAGCCGCAATTTTCCGCATCAAAGCCGCAATGATGAGGATAAAAGGCGCAACGTTCAAGATAAAAGCTGCAACGTTGAGGCTAAAAGGCGCAACTTCCAAGATAAAAGCTGCAATGTTCGAGATAAAAGCTGTAAGCTTCAGGCTTTGAACTCCAATCTTCAGGCTTTGAGGTGAAAATTCCGCCTTCAGAAGGTGAACAGTTGGTTATTTTTCTTGGTAAATTAAGAAACTTCGATGAATTTAGGTTTTGCGCTGTGAATCTATTCCCTATTTTTGGTGAATTGGGATGAAAGATTTGTCTTTCCTATTCCCCTTTGCCCTTAACCAACAGCAATCATCATGCATAGGGCATAGAAGTGCGATCGCTTACTTAAGCTATGCATAAAAAATGGCCACTTACGGCTACGTCTTGTATCGTAAAAAGTAATGGCATCATCACAAATATAAACATCATGGATAGTAGACAGCTGGCTCAATACATGGAAGCCACGGATAGCATCGCTAAACCTTGGCTATTAGTACAACTTCGCCTCAAGAAACTCCAAGAACGTCAAGCTTTGATTCCTCAAGAGGTCTATGTTGAGGAATTAGAAGATATCTTCCAAGATATGATGAATTTGGGTGAATGGTGGCGCGGTATTGAAGATGAGGTATTTTGATTAGTTGATAGTCAACATCGCCTCAAGTTAGCAGTTTGCCGTACTCTTGACCGATTTTAAGTGCATTTTAGTTACAATCAATTGCAGACGATACATTTAATGTATCGCTCCCTGATCCCTCCTTGCTTACCTTTTCTGGCTTGTAAGGAGGGGTCAATTGTGATTAGGGATTGGGGACTGGGGATTGGGGACTGGGGACAAGGAGAGAAATAACTAATGACTCTTGACTTTTGACTTTTGACTCTTGACCCTTGACACAATTCAACGATTTACGCCGATTTGATATTTTAATAAAATAATCTCATCAAAAGACTCGCAGAAATATAAATGGACTGGATTACCTTACTGCGATCGCTACAGTCTGATTTTATTAGAAGGTTAACTAGTGGTTGTCTGCTTCATTGCGAAACAGAAGGTCAATATAGTGAGTTAACTATAATCTCTGGAGAAAGGTTAAAAACTCTCCGAGATTTTTGCTGGCTGATGGCAGAAAAATATAAGCGTACTTCGCCAGTCCGGGATGTTTTTATTAGCAACTTAAAAGGTAAACTCGGTGAGGAAGTTGTTAAAGAACGGTTAGCTGATTTTATTACAGAAGTAGATTATGAAAAAAAAATCGGTGGTGATGGCAAGGTAGATTTTACCCTCACGGCTGAACCCTCAATTGGTGTGGAAGTTAAATCGCGTCATGGCAGTATTGACAGAGTTAGATGGTCTGTTAGTTCTGAAGAAGTGGAAAAAAATGCAGTTGTTGTCTGCGTTTTAATTCAAGAAGAAGTACATGAAGCTCAACAAGAATATCACCTTTTTTTAGCAGGGTTTCTACCTACGCAAATGATTAAACTCAAAAGAGGGAGAATTGCATTTGGGATTAATCAATTACTTTATGGTGGTGGCTTATTCGGCTATTTAGAAGATTTACAAGCTGCTAAAATTAAAGAAAAACCCTCTGCTATTTATCAATATAATTCTCAGCAATATATACAAAAAAAATTACCTAATCATCAAAATCATCATCAGATAAATCAGCACTTAGCGCTACCAACAGCAGAAGAAGTTGTGTTAAATAACACTGCTGATTTAAATCTGAATTATGTAAATATGGGCGATAAATCTTTTGAGCAAGGCGAATCTGATACAGCAATTATTAACTACGACCAAGCCTTGCAACTGAATCCTGATAATGCCGATATTTATTACAAACGCGGCATGGTGCGTTACCATTTAGGCGATTACGAGGGTGCGATCGCAGATTATACTCAGGTTATCCAAATTAACTTCAATTACACCAAAGCCTATACCCAGCGTGGTTTAGCGCGTTATCAACTAAAAGATTATCAAGCCGCTATCGAAGATTATACCCAAGCCATTAGAATAAATCCTGATGTTGCGCTTACTTATATGAACCGTGCTGATGCTCGTTCTCATATTGGTGATCATCAAGGTGCAATTGAAGATTATACACAGGCAATTAAGATTAATCCTAATTATGCTGTTGCAGATAAAAATCGAGTAATCTCCCGTTATTTATTAAAAGAACAACAGCGATTGACGCATTCAATTAAAATTGCTCCTGATGATGCTGTAGCTTTCTATAATCGCGGTAATACACGTGCAGAATTAGGAGACTATGAGGGTGCGATCGCAGATTACACTCAGGCAATTAAAATTAACCCTAATTACGCCGATGCATATTACAGTCGTGCTAATGCAAGGTGTGATTTAGAAGATTACCAAAGCGCAATTTTAGATTATAGTCAAGCGATTAAAATTAATGCCAATTATATCGATGCATATTATAACCGTGGTAATGCTTTAGTTAGCATGGATGATAAAACCAGAGCATTAGCAGATTTCCAAAAAGCCGCAGATTTCTATTGGAAAGCCGGGAAAATAGCAGAACATAAAGATGCAAAAGAAAGAATTTTAGAGTTAGAAATTGAAGAATCTTTGGATATTTTGAATTTCTAAAATATGAATTGATTATTAGGTAATTTATAGACTTGTAACCAGCAATTATCAGGTTTTCAGTGCAACATCCCAATGTGTTCGCGCTGCAAAATTTTTTGTATTTAGTTAATATATCCATCTTCTTGATGCTTAGTAACAACACATTATCAATGCATTATTAATAAACATTAAGTTGTTTAAAGCTTCATGTAAACTTCATGATACGGTGTTGTTTTTGTAAAGTAATGTAATCAAATCAATTCCCATGATGTATAAACGCCAACTGCCAAAATCTTTGGCACTGTTATCTTTATCAGTGGTATTAGGCGCTGATTTTGCAATCACAGACCTTGCTCCTTCCGTGAATGCCCAAACTACTGTACAGTCATCTTTTGGTAACAGTGCGAGATTCAATTGTGGTGATAGTGAAGCCACAATCAAAGCTCAAAATGGCCCCAAAGTCAGTAGTGGGAACAAAACAATCTACATCGGTTATAAGCAAGTATCTTCTAATAACAAAAACCCGCGGATCATCCGTTTTGATAATGGTGTCAAAAAATGGTGTCGTGATGATTACGAAACCACGGGTGATGATGGTTCTGGTTATGGTTTGTTTTGGAATGGTAGCAGCGTTCTATACGGTGTGTTTTCCGCCACTGGTAGCCAGCCAGGAAATGATTTTCGCCGCTTTGCTACTGGTCGTTGGCTAGCCAGTTATGGTAGTGGAGGCGGCCCGAAAGTAGCAGTTATAGCCAGGATTAATCCTGAAAATGGTGATGTAAACTATGCGACATTTCTGACGGCTCAAAGGCCGAGTGATGGGAAAACTAACTCTTTATTAGTCACCCAATTGTTGTGGAATGGTGTGAATTTAACTGTAAATGCAACTTCTTGGTGGACTCCCCGCCGCGCTAATACAACTGCGATGAATTGCACTGGTTCATCACCCTACAAATACACAGCCGTTTTCACTGGGGATTTAAGAAAAGTGAACTCGGCTTCAGCTGCTACTTGTAGTTAAGGGGAATTGTTAACTGTTGACTGTTGACTGTTGACAAATGACAAACCGCATAATTTGATACTAAAATTTGGTCATCAATTAAGTATTTACCTATAAATAGGGTTATGCGGATGATATTCGGTTTAAGAAATTTCAGTGGTGCGTTTGCCGCAATTTTGCTAGCCAGTAGCTTATCAGGTTTAGCGATCGCATCTACCAATCCTCAGCCTCAGAAAATTGCCCAAAGTCAAGTCCAAACCGTTGATTCTCAACCACATCCGGTTTTTAAGGCGATTTTACCAAGATTAAGACAGAAGATAAAAATTAGACTGTTATTACCTAAATTTATTCCTGAGTCGGATGGTGCTAACCCAGTTTATGCGATTGTAGAAAACGCTACGCTGAGGAAATACGATATTTTACTAGGTTTTAGTCCCGATTGTACTGGTGGAACAGCTTGCCGTTTAGGTGTTGTGACTGCGGAAGCTATAACCCGTAAAACTCCTAAGTTGACTGGGAAACGAGTTGTATTAGCTAAGGGTATTAAGGGCTATTTTGTAGATTCTACTTGTGGCGCTAATTGCTCAGATGCAACCTTGACTTGGCGACTTCAGGGTGTGCAATATACTGTAGGTTTGAAAGCAGGCGATCGCGCTTCGTTGATTAAAATGGCTAATTCTGCGATCAATCCCTAGAACGTCGGGACAAGGGGACAAGGAGACAAGGAGACAAGGGGACAAGGAGACACGGGGATGAAAAAAGAATCTATAAAGACTCATGAAGATTTAGAAGTTTATCAACAGGCTTTTTCCGCAGCGATGGAAATCTTTGAAATCTCGAAGAAATTTCCTGTAGAAGAACGATATTCTTTAACGGATCAACTTCGTCGTTCCTCTCGTTCAGTATGCGCTAACTTAGCGGAGGCTTGGCGTAAACGGAGATATAAAGCAGCCTTTATTGCTAAACTTAATGATTGTGAATCAGAAGCGGCAGAAACTCAAGTCTGGCTAAAGTTTGCAGTGAAATGCAACTACCTGGATCTCCATCAAGGGCGAGAATTATATAGACTTTATAATCGAGTTCTTGGACAGTTAGTCAAAATGATTAATAACCCTTCTGTTTGGATAATTCGGCAATAAAAAATACTCCCCTTGTCCCCTTGCCCCCTTGTCCTGCAATTAAAAACCCCTCTTCAGTTGCGAGGAGGGGTTTGACTTTAATATCCTTCTTCTTCGTATTCTGGTTGTTTTTCTTTGACTTTCTTCGGAATATTGACTGGTTGGGGCACATCTTCCCAAGCATCGCCATCTACATCGTCATAATTGTCATATTCATCGACGTAGGGCTTTTTATAGGGTTGAGCTTCAAATTTGGCGGGCTGTTGATACCTGTCTTTATCTGTAGCCTCACTCCAGTTGTCTTCTTCGTCGTCTTCTTCGTATTGAATCGATTCGTACTGGCGCGCTTGCATTACTTGGCGCTGGGGTCTTTCTTCTTCTACATAGTCCTCATCCCACTCTTCCCGGGCTACGGGTTCGGGGGTGCGAACTTTTGGCTTGGGTGGTTGTAATGGTACACCGCTGGGTAATTGATTGGCGGGTGCGACGGTGCGAGGCGCACTATAGCCGTATTCTTCATCATCGCTGCGATCCCAGGGGGCTTTGCCAATACCCATGCGTTCTAGAACGCCAACTGTCAATTGATTGACGCGTTCTTCAGCTCCCTCAAATACAATTAATCTGCTGGGGCCTGTGCTGACAATTTCATCAATGGAAAGTTCGTAAGTACTTAGCACTTGTTCGGGAATTTGCGGTAATCCTACAGAAGCAATGACTATAGAGTGAAGTTTGCCATTTTCACCATTGAATTTGAAGCCCCGCACTCTGCCTAGAACTTCACCGGTTTCTGTAATTACTTCCCAGTTAATCAGGTTGCTTAAGGTTTCAATTTCAATATCTTCTATTACGTCCTCGTTATCGACCAGGATCACATCACCAATCTGGCTGATACTGCTAAGGTACATATTGCGCGGTATACCAGAAATAGAGATCAGGCTGTCTCTCAAACCAAGAGCCACAACCTCTCGTTGGTCAATATCCACCCAGACTTGACTAACTATGCCTACCCGCTTGCCATTGTCGCGGGTAATTACCTGGGTATTTAATATGTCGGAACGCCTAATTATCTGTTCAGAGGTCATTCTATACCGAGTCCTGATCTCGAATCCGGTTAATCTATACACTATTATTAACAAAAACTCAAGCAGATGTATGGTCAGCTTGCAATTTAATTCCCAAAACTTGGGTGTAAGCTCCCCGTGCTTGAGTAACGCCTATTGTGCGTTCGGCTGATTCTATCATCGGGCGACGCAAACTAACAACTATAAATTGAGCTTGTTTAGCCTGTTGTTTAATCATTTTAGCTAATCGTTCTACGTTTGCCCCATCCAAAAACATATCAACTTCATCGAAAGCGTAGAAGGGAGAAGGGCGATAACGTTGTAGGGAAAAGATAAAGCTTAAGGCTGTGAGGGATTTTTCTCCCCCAGACATGGAAGCTAGTCGCTGTACTGGTTTACCTTTGGGGTGGGCGACTAAATTCAAGCCACTGCTAAACGGATCTTCGGGATCGTCTAGTTGTAGGTAGCCGTCCCCTTCAGAAAGGGTGGCGAAAATGGATTGGAAGTTTTCGTTCACTGCGTCAAAGGCTTCTTTAAAGGCGCGTTGACGCAATGTAGTAAAGTTTTCAATGCGTAAAAGTAATTCTGTGCGCTCCCCTTCTAAGGTTTCCAGCTTTTGCGTCAGTTCTTGCAGGCGGTTTTGGGTACGTTCGTATTCTTCCAAGGCCAGCATATTTACTGGTTCCATTGCTTGCAAGCGTTTGGCAAGCGATCGCAATTCTTTCTGCAATTCTTCTAAGTCTACTTGATCGGGGACTTCGGGCAGGGGGCTGGGGAGTTCGGCGGCGACGGTTTGCAGTTGTTCCCTCACATTAACGATTTCCTCGCGCTTGGCTGTGAGGGTTTCTTGGAGTTTTTGCAGTTCCCATTCTAATTGTTGCTGACGCAGAAGATGCGATCGCAGTTCTTGTTCGGTGCGATCGCGTTTTTGTTTTTCCTCGCCTAAATTCCGTTCCATTTGACTCAATTTCGCCCGGATTTCGGCTATTTGGGCGCTTATTGCTGAGTGCTGGGTGCTAATCAAGGTTAATTGATTTTGCTGGGTTTCTTGCTCATGTTGGTACTGGGTAATTCGTTCCTCAGCTTCTTGGATTTTTTCTTGTAATCGCTGTTGCTGATTTTCGAGATTTCTTAATCTTTGTTCTGCTTCCCGTAAAGATGTCTCTCTTTGTTGTAATTGTTGCTCTTGGTTTTTAATGGTGGCTTGGATTTGTTGCCATTCGCTGGGGGTTTGGGAGGCTTCTAACTCTGCTAAAGTTTGTCGCAATTGTTGCAGCTGATTTTCTTGACCTGGTAATTCCCGATCCAAAATTTCCAAGCGAGATTGAGAAGTAGCAAACTTTTCGCTATTTTGCGCTAATTGCGATCGCGTATTTTCTAACTGCGCTGTCAAAGTTTTAATTTCTTTTTGCAGCTGTTCTAATTGGATCTGCTGTTCTCGCCTAGCTTGACGTGCTTCTGTAACTTCCTGGGATAAAGTTTTGGTTTTCGCGGCGAGAGTAGAAATGGCTTCTGTACAACGTTCTAAAACTCGTTCAATTTCCCCCAAGCGTCTTTTTAAAGCGGCGACTTCTTCGGGTTCAGCAGCTTCGACGTTCCCAAAGCGCAACGCCGAACGCTGGGTGTTACTACCACCAGTCATTGCACCGCTAGTTTCTAATAATTCCCCGTCTAAGGTGACAATGCGGTATAAACCTATGTTTTTTCGTGCCTGTTCTAGGGTAGAAAATACAACAGTGTTGCCAAATACATAGCCAAATACATCTTTATAACGGCGATCGCACTCAACTAAGTTCACAGCATAGTTGACGAAACCACTGGCTAAACGCAGTGTGGCATCTTGGGTAAATCTGGGAGCATTAATTTTATTTAACGGTAAAAAAGTGGCTCTCCCGGCGCGTTTCTGTTTCAGCAGTTCAATTCCCGCAGCACCGACACCGTCATCTTCCACCACTATATGTCCCAAGCGCCCACCAGCTGCAATTTCCAAAGCCAGTTGGTAACGGGGTTCAACTCGGCCTAACTGTACCACTAAGCCACAAAGTCCCGGTAATCCCGATTGCAAGATGACTTTGCTAGCTTGGGTTCCTTGGATTTCTTGCTGTGCTTGCGCTTGCGCTTCGAGTTTATCTAACTGGCGTTGTTTTTCCCGTTGTTCTTGGAGTAAGCGCTTTTGCGTATCCTGTTGAATTTGCAGTTCTTGTTCTGTAGCTGCCAGGTTTTGCGCTAAATTTTGGATGGGTTCGCTAGAGGCGTTAAATTCTGTTTCTAGACGACTACAATCAGCTTGTTTTGTGGCTAATTCTGGCTCTAAATTAGCCACAAGCTGAGTTTGCTCTTGAATTTGCTGCTGTAGCTGATCGTTCCGTTCTCTTAGCTGCGCTTGTTCGGTGCGTTGGGGTTCCAGGGTTTGCAGCAGGGTTTCAATTTGACGGTTCAACGCCGTTTGTTGCTGTACCCAAGCTTCCGAAGCCGAAGCAATTTCCGCCGCTGCTTGGCGCGAAGTTTCTAAAGCTTGTTGCGTCTCATCTCGTTGCTGTTGTAAGTAGACAATCGATTGCTTTTCAATTACCTGAGTTTCCGCAATTTGTTCTAGAGAACGTTGGTGTTGTTGAATTTCTTGCTGACTTTGCGTCTGACGTTTTGTCGTTTCTTGAATTGCAGTTTCTAATTCGCTGCGTTGACGCTGGAGTTGTTTATGTTCAGCTTCTTGGGTGGCGAGGGTAGATTGTACTGCTAAAAGTTCCTCTTCCCCTAAAGCTTTAACATGGGCGTTGAGTTTATCTAATTCAACGGTGGTTTGCTCAATTGTGGTGTTCAGCGCCGTCAGTTCCGCAGAAAGTTCTTCGGATTTGCGATCGCCATTTTGTATTTGGTTAGCTAATTTTTCTTGCTGTGCTTGTAGGGAACGCCATGATAGAACTGCTTCCCAGGATTGTTTCGCGAGAAATTCCGCGCGGAGTTTTTGGTATTTTTCGGCTTTGGCGCGGTCTTGGGAAAGGCGATCGCGTTGTACAGTTAATTCAGTTTCAATAATCCGACAACTATCTTCCTTCTCCTTCACCTCATCTAAAGTCGCCTTGGCTTGGTGAATTTTGCGATCAAATGCCGCTACCCCCGCCAATTCGTCAATAATTTCCCGCCGTTCCCTGGCGTTCATGGAAATAATGCTGGTGACATCCCCTTGCAGCACCACGTTGTAGCCTTCCGGGTAAATCCGCAGTGTTTCTAAGGCTTCATGTAACTCTGTCAGGGTGCAAGAAGCGCCGTTGATATAGTAATTCGATGTATAAGTTCCCTGGTGCGTCACCCGCAATTTTCTGGTGACACTCCACTCATTTGACGATTCAGGATTGGGAAGTTTAGATTTTAACTTGTCTTCCTCAACTTCTTCGACTTCCTCAACGTTCTCAACTTCCTCAATTTCTACTACTTCGACTTCCTCTATATTTTCTAAGCTTTGCGGCTTAGTATCGTTGTGAGAGATTGCATCAGTGATATCAAAAGTTACCGTCACACTAGCTTCGACAGTGGCACGGCTTTTAGCTGTTTGAGTATTATTTACCAGATCAGGGAGGCGATCAGCTCGCATTCCTTTGGAACTAGCGAGTCCAAGACAAAATAATAGCGCATCAAGAATATTAGATTTACCAGAACCATTCGGCCCAGATATGACAGTAAACCCCCCCAGTAAAGGAACTTGGGTGGTGCCACCAAAGGACTTGAAGTTGGTAAGTTCCACGCGCTTTACATGAACCATAGGCGCTGGGTAGCTGGGTTAATGAAGTAAAAGTGTAGCAAGGAAATATAGATTGTCTACTAGTTGAGCTAGATAATTTAGGATTTATTGAACCATTCCCTGTGTACAGAACGCACAAAGAGTCAGGCGAGTTTAGCATTACTGTTAAGCAATTGGTATAGTTTTACTCCATTCATCTCTATCCGTAGTCTATTCAGCAAAATATTGAAGCATCACAAGCGGATGCTTACTGAACATTTGTACTAGCGTTAATATACCAGTCTTAGAGGCTGTTTGAAAAATATAAGTTTTACAAGCAATAAAATTTTATAAAATAATTGTCAGCTTATCTTATGTGCAGATTAGAGTCATAAAATTCAGGCAGCACAGCGACGTAATCCCCCGCCAAATGTCGCCAAGTTGATAAAATTTAAAGCTGAGAGAGAAGCTATGAAAAAGCAAAGTTTCAGTGATATGTAAACCAAAAGTACCAATTATTTTGACTTTTGTACAGACGCGATTAATCCTGTCTCTGCAACTCTTAACCAAAAATATAAAATTCACTAAATAGTTAATTTTTCTCTTCTTTCGTAGGCGTAGGTTTAGGTTTGGTATCTGATGTAGTTTGTAATCCTTTTAGCTGTGATTGTGCATCTTTATAAGCATCGCCATCGCCTTTCTGCTTAAATAATTTTGCGGCTTGCTGAAAATCTGCGATCGCTCCTTTTTTCTCCCCCAGTTTTGCCCGCAGTAAACCCCGATTATAATAGGCTAAAGCATAGCGCGAATTAACTGCGATCGCTTGAGTGTAATTTGCCAGTGCTACTTTTTTATTTCCCCATTCAAGATAAGCATTACCCCGGTTATTATAAGCAGCTGCATTTTTAGGATTTAGTTGAATTGCTTGGTTGTAATCTGCGATTGCACCTTGATAATTTCCTAACGAAAAGCGATGCATTCCTCTATGGATATATGCTATAGATAATTTCGGATTTAGCTCTATAACTTTGTTGTAATCTTCAGTTGCTTCTAAATTTTTGCCTAAATCGCTATAAACATCTCCCCGACTTAGATAAGCCTCGAGATATTTCGGATTGATTTCAATGGCGCTATTATAATCCTGAATCGCAGCTTGACTTTGGTTATTCGCAAATAAAGTTAAACCCCTTTGATAATAGGCTTTAGCATCATGGGGATTGATCTCAATCACTGTATCAAAATCTTGAATTGCTGCTTGTCTATTTTTCAAACGACGGCGGACAATACCCCGTTGTAAGTAAGCTTCGCTATACTTAGGGTTAAATGCGATCGCTTTGCTAAAATCTGTGATTGCTGCTTGATAATCTTTCAATTCTACACGCGCTAAACCCCGCCCATAGTAAGCATAAGGATTTTTGGCATTCAGTTTAATTGCTTGATTAAAATCTGCGATCGCTTGTTTATATTTGCCTAATTCATAAAAAGAAAAACCTCGGTCATAATAAGCATTATCATCCCGCCGATTTAGCGCAATTGCTTTACTAGAATCTGCTTGCGCTTTTTGGTAGTCTCCTAATCGATAAAAAGCATCGCCGCGGCGATTATAAGCTTGTGAATTTCGAGGATTTAATGTAATAACTTTAGTCAAATCTTCAACGGCTTTTTTATAGTCTCCTCGCTCATATTTTTCCACCCCTTGCAGATAGATTAATTTACTATCACCTACAGGTTTTGGCATCAGCGAAAACCATGCAGCTATGCCAACTGTAACCAAGCTAACTATTCCTGCAAGAATTAACCAAGGTTTTTGAATTGGCTGCTGTTTACTATCTTGATTTAATTGCTTAAGGTCATTTAATACCTCGGTGGCAGACTGATAGCGTTTCCGGTAATCAAAACGCACCATTTTATCGATAATTCTGGCTAAATCTTTATTGACTTGGGGGATTTTATCACGCCAAATAATTTCACCTGTCAGCAAATTTTTGTGTTTTGGTAATATATCTATTTCATTTTCTGTTAAACCGATGAGAGATGCGATCGCTATAATACCTAAAGCATATATATCGCTGTTAGGTTGTGTGTTACCTTGTAATTGCTCTATTGGTATATATTCAAGATTGCCAACAATATTTGCCACAATTTCTTTAATAGAACCAAAGTCAATCAACACCAATTGATTGTCTGACTCGCGGCGAATAATATTTGCAGGTTTAATATCCTGATGGCTGATATCATGGCTATGGATAAATACCAAAATTTCTAATATCTCTGTTAAGAGATTAATAACTTGCTCTTCTTCCAATGGAATGCCTAAAAGGATTTCCTCAGTTAAAGGCTTACCAGGAATAAATTCTTGTACTAAATAAAAATCTTCATTTTCTTCAAAATAATTAATTAGCTGCTGAATTTGCTCGTGTTTTTTACAAACTTTTTCCAAAGTTGCTGCTTCACGTGCAAACAAGCGGCGCAAAATTTTTATATCTTGAGGATTTTTGTTAGCAGGTTGTAGTTGCTTCAGGATAAATTGACTGTTAGGAAGGTTTGTATCTTCCACCAAATAGGTTTGTGTCAATTCCCCTGTATTTAGAACCGCCAAGATTCGGTAACGTGCATCCAGAAGGTGACTATGCATGAAAATAAATATAGTTTTATCCGGAGTTATTTGATTATAGCTTGCGTATTATTACTGATGTAAATTTATTTAGTTAGATAAAAATATGCAACAGTTTATTGCTAACTTTAGGCAGTAAAGTACATTATGCCGTAAGCTAACGCCCCGCCAATGATATCAAAGTTGACGTGTTAAAGAAATCACTAATTTGAAAATAGAGCGCTTAAGGACTTCCACAAATTAAATTATCCCATTTTCAGAGTAGTAGATTCTTTCTCCTATGCTTCACGGTCAGTTTGCTCAAGTCGAGCCAGCCGCTTGCGGGGGTTCCCACGCCACTTGCTCCACTAGGGGAAACCCCATCGCTTTTAGCGTCTCCCCTTGGGAGAAGACCGCAGTGGCTCCCCGTTGTGCGGACTGGCGTGGGAAACCCGCCCACGCAACTGCCCTCCTCTACTTCCTCTGCATACACAGCAATGGAATATTTTTGGAATATTTTTTTAATTGGAACTCCCTTAGGCTAAAAAAGAACGATTTTTATGGTTGTTGTGGAGTTTTACCGCGGTTGAATAGGTTGAAACAGCGCTGACGCTTCTACGACTTCCCGGAGAGTAGCATCGCTGTATAGATGACTACCTAAAAAAGATTAACGCCTACCGTAAGATGTCCAAAGCGCGGTAAGGGATTCACCCCCTTGTAGTCACTGCTGTCAAGTGGGATTGCTGATTGAGTTATATTAAGTAGCTCAATACCATTAATTACACAGATGATTTCTCTGTTGCTTCTTTCCACTAATAAACTTAATTTTACACAAGTACTTGTTACTGTATGCAGTTGATCAGGGTTACTAAGTAATACTGTTCAAACTCAAAAATCTCAGCCAAAATACAAAATACAGAGTAAAAAATTATAATTTTTTACTCTGTATTTACCTATGTATCTGCACCCTCAAGATTCGTGATGCCCTTTGCTTTAGTTCTAATAATTTTAGTTTTTTCTATATAATATTTCCATCTGTCTTACGATAGGTTTGCAGATATTCTATTGTCTGTCAAATTCTATCTTTTTTCAGTGGTTATTCTCTATCAATGCTACCAGTTTATACTCATCAAAACAATGATATGACAAGAGATTTAACTTGTTGTATTTATTACTTGCTGCGCTTAAATAGAAAAGTACAAGCTTAAAAATTTTGCGCCATATTTGTAACTAATTTCTCACATATAACAATTAGGTTTGATACCTGCAAATGCTTGCGTAGAAAGGAGAAAGCGCAACGATTAGCAAGAATAAAATTATACTAAGCTTTTTCAAAACTCAAATATTATTCTTATATATGTTGAATTTATGCAAATACAACTCTTCTAAAAGAATCATATTTTATACATCATTAAAATCCTCAGATTTAATATAAAGCCATAAAACTTGATTTTCACAAAACTATAGCTAGTAAAAAAATCTTCACTCTATAAGTACAGAGCGTCTTGAAGCAGACTAGGCTGAAGTATGAAATTAAGAAATGCGTCGAGTAAGCTTTATACCAATTGATAATGTGTAGTTTATTTGCCTTCACTGTAGTATAAGAATCATATTTGATAGCTCAAAAACTCCGTATACCTTGATTTCTTCTTCCCTGTTCTCTTTCTACTTCAGTATTTTCTCTGCATAAAAACTGATTCCAATAGCATAGTTTGCAGCACAAAAATATTGTGTTTTAATACATAGCAACTACATAAAACCAGACTATTACTGATTTTTAAATTGCTCGTCTACGGGAATCTGATAGCCATTAGCAAGGCGATTAGTTGTATTGGCTGTAGCAACAATCGCTAACAATTCACCAAACATCGTATCGCTCATGCCCTTGGCACGTCCTGATGCTGTATGTGAAGCAATACAATAATCACAGCCATTGGTCACACTCACAGCAATGTAAATTAGTTCACGCATCAATGGATCAATCTCCCCTGGACTGGTCATAACTTCCTTGACAGTTTGCCAAGTGCGTTGCAGCGTAGGGGGATGATTAGCGATCGCTTTCCAAAAATTGTTGATATATTCAGTCTGGCGTGTAGCACGGATGTCATCATATACCGCCCGCACTTCATCGCTGGCTTGTTCGTATTCTATTAAATTAGTCATTTGTCATTTGTCATTTGTCATTTGTCCCCTCATCCCCCTCATCCCCCCAATCCCCAGTCCCCAACTTAAGCAGGAGTACTTTCTACAAGCTGGTTTTCTTGACGCAAATAGGCTTGAATGAAAGCGTCAAGGTCGCCGTTCATTACATCAGTAATGGCAGTTGTTTCTGTGTTGGTACGCAAATCCTTAACCATCTGGTAGGGGTGAAATACATAGTTACGGATTTGGTTACCCCAAGAAGCTTCCACCATATCACCACGAATTTCGGCAATTTCTTGGGCGCGTTGTTCTCGTGCAATCACTAACAACTTAGCTTTAAGACGGGTGAGTGCTTTCTCTTTATTTTGTAATTGCGATCGCTCTTCTGTACAACGCACAGCTATACCAGTAGGGATATGAACAACGCGTACTGCTGTTTCTACTTTGTTGACGTTCTGTCCACCTTTACCACCAGCACGAGATGTAGTAATTTCTAAATCTTTATCTGGAATATCTAGCTGTACAGAACTATCTATTTGTGGCATAACTTCCACCCCAGCGAAACTGGTTTGGCGTTTACCGTTGGCGTTGAATGGCGAAATCCGCACTAACCGATGTGTACCAGTTTCCGATCGCAAATAACCATAGGCGTAGCGACCGGTAATTTCCAAGGTAGCCGATTTAATACCGGCTTCGTCACCTTCTGACTCTTCAGCTAAAGTGACCTTGTAACCGTGGGCTTCTGCCCAACGGGTATACATCCGCATCAACATAAATGCCCAGTCTTGAGCATCTGTACCACCAGCACCAGCGTTAATTGTCAACACCGCGCCTTTATCGTCGTAGGGGCCAGAAAGTAATTGTTGTAACTCCCACTGATCGAGTTCGCTATTGAGTTTAGTAATAGTAGATTCCGCTTCTTGCAACAGCGATTCGTCGGTTTCTAACTCCAACAACTCAACTACAGCCCTGGTATCTTCCAGATGAGTTTGCCACTGATGATATTGCTCAAGGTGGGCTTTCAGGTCATTGAGTTCTTGTAGAGTTTCTTGGGCTGTGGTTTGGTCGTCCCAAAATTCTAGCTGGGCGGAAATTTGTTCTAAGTCTTGAATTTTCGCTGTCAGTGCAGGTACGTCAAAGATAGTCCTGGGTTTTACCCAGGCGGTAAGACAACGTTTCGATTTCGCGTTTGAGTTCTAAGACATCCATAGTGCTTACTAAAGATAAAGCGCTCCCGATGGTGAGGAACTTGCCCTTAATTCTATTTGCCTTTTTGATTTTAGCTGTAGTTGAGCAAGTTCTCGCGTTGCATTTGTATAACTTGCTAAAATTACCAAACTCCTTGCTACCTGAAATATCCTACAAATTAAAAAACCGTGGTTGAACCTGAACAACCACGGCCATAATTAATCAAACCTTACTTACCCACAGATACTTAATCACGTCCATTCAAGGCAATTAGCAGCCGCAAAATAAAAATGAATAGGTTGATGTAGGTGAGGTACATAGACAAAGCCGCAGGCAAGTACTGATCGTTGCGATAAGTACGTGGCAAGATGTAGAAATCAACCACAGATGCGCCAGCGAACAAAAATACACCTAAACCAGAAATGGCAATTTCTAGCCATGTTGGTGTATAGACACCGAACAAAGCAAACACAAATTGAGTTAAACAGACAACCACCAAGGCAATGATGCCGAGAGAGATGGTTTTAGTCAAAGCCATCCCGTCTTGTTCAGAAAGATTTGAACCAATTTGGCGGGCGACAATAAAAGTAACGCCACAACCAAGGGCGGCTAAACCAATACCTTGAATGCCAACACCTTGAGTTCTCAAGGCGACAAATACTAAGCCACTGAGAGTATATCCAGTTAAGAGGCTATAGGTAGCCAATAGTGGTAGCGCCAAACCCTTGTTGCCTTTTTCAGCAACATTTTGCGCTACAAAGAACAAAACTAACTCTAGGATTACTGCACCAATGAAGGTGGGAAAGAATAATCCGGGATGATTACGGATAACTCCCAAACCACCGTAGGTACCCAGTGCTGTGAGTACAAGACCGCCACCGACATAAGGAAGGGCATTGGCAATTACATTGGGGCCAACGAGGGCTTGAGTTTTAGCCTCACGAATGGCATCACGAAAATTGCTGGTATTGCTCATATTGAAAAACGTGTTTTACAGATAAACATTCTGCCTTACTCTCATTTTTACCAATATCTGCGGCTAGTAACCAGGGAGTACGGCTAGATAAATTATGTTTTTTGATGTACTTATCAAATCAGAATGATAATTTTGTGCTTAAAAAATTTTAGTCTTGAGGTTTTGGAAACTCTACAGTATTGTTCGTACTGACAGAGAATTCTTGGTGCTTTCTGTTCAAGGGCAAAGGTCAGGATAGGTAAAATTTAGCAAGCAAACTAAAAACATTCAAAATAGCCCTATTGAGATAACTTGTTAATCATCAGGTAATATCCGCACATGCTGTTATAGCTAGCTCTGATAGCAAGATGAGCAATTTTATTTCCGCGATGTATTTGCAGTATTTTTTTCCCATTTCACTCAGCAAGCAAGTTACTCGTTGAGAAATGTATGTATTTTTAAGCAGAAACAATTAAGGTGTGTTGCCAGAACTGAAAGTAATCAGCTTCTGCAAATTGTTGTGGAGAAAATAAATTTCACCGACAACATAGATAAATAAAAAATCATGCGTGTAAATACTGAATTAGAGCTTCGAGACCCTGATAAGTTCAGTAAAACGACGATGGTTTATTCAGTCTCGTCTAAGGAAAATAATTACAGCTTGATAACAAAATACGCAACTCCATTTTTTCAGAAAAAGGAGTTACAACAAAGGAATTTTTATATGGCAGCAAGTGAGTCCTCTGTGCGAATAGATGGTATAGAGCTATTACACTTATACCACCAGAATCCTTCTATTAAACTTCGTAATCAACTTGTACAGCTACATACTGGTTTAGTACGGAAGATGGCTCACAAATTTAGCCATCAATGTAATGAACCTTATGAAGATTTAGAACAAATCGGTTATTTTGGTTTGATTAGAGCCATTGAACGCTTTGATCCCAGCCAAGGATATGCGTTTAGTTCCTTCGCTGTACCATATATTCGTGGTGAGATGCTGCATTTTCTGCGCGATCGCAGTACTCTATTAAAAATTCCCCGGCGTTGGCAAGAATTATATAATGAGGGGCAAAAGGTTCGCAAAGAATTATCAATTGCTTTAGGTCGCCCTCCTAAAGATTCCGAAATTGCAAAACAGTTGCATGTCTCTGTCCAAGAATGGCAAGAAACTAAATTAGCTGCTCAAAATCGGATGCCTTTAAGTTTAGATGCTACAGCAGTTCATTATGTTGATTGCCAAATAACTTTAGGTGAAGCCCTTCCTTGTCCTCGTTCTAGTACACTTCAGCAACAAGAAGAAGAACGCCAACAACTACAAGGCGCTATCAGTTTATTAGAAGAAAAGCCACGTATGGCAGTTGAATTAGTATTTTTAAAAGAACTTTCCCGTAAAGATGCAGCTAAAAATATTGGCACCAGTCCGATGACAGTAACGCGATATCTGCAAAAGGGAATTCAAGATTTAATTTGCTATTTGCAACCGCAGCCTGTAGCTAGTGGATCATAAGTAGCAAAGGGAGATGAGGTAGATAAGGGAGATGAGGGAGAATAGTGGAAAAGTTATTAAAGACCATAAAGATTTAGTAGTATATAAAATGGCTTTTGATGGAGCCATGAATATTTTTGAACTATCTAAAAATTTTCCAGTAGAAGAACGCTATTCACTCACCGATCAGATTCGTCGTTCTTCACGTTCAGTTTGTGCCAATTTTGCTGAAGGATGGCGTAAAAGAAGATATCCAGCAGCTTTTGTAGCTAAGTTGAATGACTGTGAAGCAGAATCGGCGGAGACTCAGACTTGGATTGAGTTTGCTGTTAAGTGTAACTACATGGATATTGAAATAGGCCGAGAACTCTATGGTACATACAATAAAGTTATTAGCGGCTTAGTACACATAATCAACAAGCCATCACCTTGGCTAATTAAACATTAACCTCTCCCTCATCCCCCTCATCTACCTCATCTCTACTCAACGAGATTTTAAATCCGCGATCGCACCTTTAGTCATGGCAGCAATTGCTTTATCGGTCGCTTTCGGTAAATGATAATATTTACCTCCGGCTGTTTGTGCTAATTCTTTGGCAAAGCCAGTGGAAACAAATTTACTTTCAGTATCAATTACTAACAGCTGTATTCCCAAAGCGCGAATTCTCGCCGCAATTTCTAATAATTCGCTTTTGATATCTGGCTTTTCTCCTGGTTCCTGTGGTTCACCTAAGGAACGGGCTAAGGGTATATTACCCCGGCCATCGGTAATGGCTACAACCACAACTTGCCCAATATCTCCACTCATTTGAGCATTTAACCCAACGCGTACAGCTTGGGTTAAACCATGCGCTAAGGGTGAACCGCCACCACAAGGTAGTCTTTCCAAACGGTTACGTGCTAAAGCAATGGAACGAGTAGGAGGTAATAATACCTCTGCTTGTTCGCCACGAAAAGGAATTAAGGCTATTTGGTCGCGGTTTTGGTATGCTTCGGTCAAAAGTTGCATGACTGCACCTTTAGCTGATTGCATCCGGTTGAGGGCCATGGAGCCAGAAGCATCTACTACAAATACTACCAACGCCCCGGCTTTGCGTACTAACCGCTTGGCGCGGATGTCTCCCTGTTCAACTATGACTTTGCGATCAGGGTGTCTTTCTCTGCGTGCTTTTTGATACGGTGCAGCGGCTCTGAGTGTGGCATCTACGGCAATGCGTCTGACTTTGCCCTTGGGCAACATGGGCTTAATATATCGTCCTCGGTCTTCCGAGAAGATAATACTGCGGCTACCAGACTTACCTTGCCTCTTTGCCATCTGTGTAAAATAAAGCACAGTATCATCAAGGATTACCCCTTCCGGATCGAAGATAAATTCTTCGGGGATGCTGGGTGGTTCTTGTTGTTCTTGTTCCTCTTGTTCTTGTTCTTCTTCCTGTTCCTCTTGTTCAGATTCGTCTTGATTTTCTGGTGGCTGGGGTGGTGGAGGGGGTGGTGGCGGTGCTTGTTGTTCTGGTGGCGGTGTCTGCACAACTGTGGCGCGGGGGACAATCACCAATTCCACAGCCCGGCGCAAGTCTTCTGCGTTGACGGTGTTGCGTCCTTCCAAAGCCGCAGCCGCTTTCGCAACGCGCACCGCAAACAACTCAGCGCGGTGTCCTTGAACGCCGCCACGAATGGCTTCGTTTACCAAGTAAGCAATTTGATCGTGGGTAATGATGACATCTTTTAACCATTCCCGCGCCAGGATAATTTGAGTTTTGAGTCCGTCTAAGTCTTCGTTATATTGTTCTAGGAACTCTTGGGGAGATACAGAATAAGCGATCGCTTGTTCAACTGCTTGTACTCTTTGATCTAAGCCTAATACTCCATCTGCTGAGAGTGCGATCGCAATTCTATCTAGCAAATGCTCCCGTAATGCGCCTTCTTCTGGGTTGTAGGTAGCAATAAACAAAGGTTTGCAGGGATGTTGAAAACTTATCCCTTCCCGTTCAATTTGGTTGCGTCCTTCCGATAATACTGTTAGTAGCTGATTGCTAATTTGGTCATCTAATAAGTTGATTTCATCCACATACAGCACACCGCGATTGGCTGTAGCGAGTAACCCAGGCTGAAATACAGTGTCGCCTTGTTTTACCGACTTTTCCACATCCACAGAACCGAGGAGTCTGTCTTCTGTCACCCCGAGGGGAATTTGCACAAAAGGCGCAGGGACAATTGCAGTGGGGACTTCTTGAATATCTTTATCTGCGTATTCTGCTAAAAGTAGATCGTCCCAATCTTGGGGTTGATTGGGGTCACAGTTACTAAGCGAGTCTTGAACAACTTCAATGGGTGGTAGCAGGGCGTGAATAGCACGCGCCATCACAGATTTTGCCGTACCACGACGGCCTGCGATCGCCACTCCACCCAATCCAGGATCGACTGCTGCTAAGAGTAAAGCTAATTTAATCGCTTCTTGTCCGACTACGGCTGTCAGCGGGAAGGAAGTGACTTTAGGGGTGATAGTAGGCGCAGGCATTGTTTGGCAATATAGCTAGTCTCGGCTTTTAGCATATCAAGCTTCTGGCCCATTTAGAATAAGTGTTGTGACAACTTTCCCCCAGGAGCAAGATTGATGAGTATTGCTCAGGCTAAACGCTTCACTCTAGACGAATACCACAGACTCACAGAGTTAGGTTTTTTCCATGAAGATGACCATATTGAATTAGTCAACGGAGAAATCATCGAAATGGTATCGAAGGGTAAAGCCCATGAAACTTGTTTAAGAAATCTGTGGAAACAGTTACCTAAGTTAGTAGAAGATAGAGCTACTTTGCAATTTCAAGCTCCAATTACATTACCTCCTAACAGTGAACATGAACCAGATTTTGCGATTGTTAAAATTCATCTTTTAAGATAATAAGACTTGTAATTGTCAGCAAAAAATTGTTTTTTTTAACCAGATAAAACATTACAATGCACAAGCTTTTAAAATTTCATAATGAAAACTTGTTACGCTGTGCGCTTACTCACCGTTCCTATGTTCATGAAAATCCAGGCGAAGGCGAACACAACGAACGCTTAGAATTTCTTGGTGATGCTTTGCTAAATTATTTAAGCGCTGAGTATCTCTATAGCCGTCATCCAGAAAAGGGAGAAGATGAATTAACAAGACGGCGTTCTGCACTCGTAGATGAGAAACAATTAGCAAAGTTTGCTATTGAGATAGATTTAAACTTAAAGATGCGTTTAGGAAAAGGTGCAATTCGAGATGGTGGCTACCAAAATCCTAATTTACTCAGCAGTACCTTTGAAGCAGTTCTAGCCGCTTATTATTTAGATAACGATTCCAATATCGAAGCAGTACGCGCCATTATAGAACCACTATTTGATTCCGTACCAGAACAAGTTGTGATGATTCGTTCTAATGTAGATTCTAAAAATCGCTTTCAAGAATGGGTACAACGCAACGTTAGTCCAACTCCTCCTATATATGAAACATTTCAAATCGGTGGTTTAGCTCATGCGCCAGAGTTTTTAGCTAAAGTTTTTGTAGATGGAAAAGAGTATGGAGAAGGTAAGGGAAGTAACAAAAAAGAAGCTGCAAAAGCTGCGGCGGAAGATGCATTGGCTAAATTACAAGCACAAGGATTGTTGTAAACATAATTTTTGATTAGTGCATAGATACAAAATTATCTTTTGTGTTTAGGAAAATTTGTGAGAAAATTCTATTTATTTTGAAATATTAATTTTGTGTTGGTGCGTTGCGCTGCGCGACAACACACCCTACTTATCTATGCAGGAAATAAAATTTTTTACATTTTCAATTGCAAAGGGAAGGTGACAGTAAAAGTTGAACCAACCCCAATCTCTGAAACTAAATTAATCTCACCTTGCAATAGTTTTACCAGTCGCGCCACTATTGCTAACCCTAAACCAGTACTTCCGGGAACGTAAGAATTATTACTACAACCAACACGAAAGTAAGGTTCAAATATCTGAATTTGATTTTCTGGTGCAATGCCAATTCCTGTATCCTTAACTGCGATCGCCCATTTTTGATCGTCCAATACCTCACAGCTTATATCAATGCTTCCAGACTCTGTATAGCGAATGGCATTACTAACAAGATTTATAATAATTTGTTGTAGTTTTACTGGATCTGTGAATATTTGTTGAGGAGCGTTTTGACAATTAACAATAATTGGTAACTTTTTTTCCCTGGCTAAAGGCTCTAACATTTCCAGAACATTGTTGATTAATTCGCTCACATTAATCAATTCTGGTTCTGGTTGTACCTTCCCTGCATCGTAGCGTGATATTTCTAAAATATCATTGATGAGCCGCAGTAAATGTCTACCATTACGTAGAACTCTTTCGATATGTTCTACATTTACATGGTGATCATTTACCTTAGGTTGCTGTCTTTGTTGACGTAAAAATAAATCTGAATAACCAATAATTGAGGCTAAAGGACTTTTCAATTCGTGAGCTAATTGAGCAAGATAATCTTGATTAGCATTTACTAAACGATTGAGTTCCTCATTATGCAGCATCAGGGAATTATAGAGCTGTTGTAATTCTCGCAACCGTTCTTCAAAATAACTATTAAAACACCGCGCGATCGCTTCATCAATCACAGTATCAATTAACCGCATCGCCCGCACAATTGCTGTTGGTGTTCCCTGTAATAAATTTGTTTCTATAGTTTCAAATATTACTCTTCTCAGCAGATGATATTCCCGCGCAATTTCGCCTGGATCAAAGCCCTGTTCAGCGCGCAGAACTCCGTGCTGCCAACTAGCCACAACAATTGATTTTACATCATTACCCTGGGATTTTGACAGTACTGTGACCATTGCTTTGATGACATCAGGCAGATGATTTTTGATTGCTGTATAAGATAAATCATCCGCGCTTTCAATATGTTGATCTTTTCGTACCTCTAACACCCATTTTTGCAAGATAATCTCAGTCTTTTCAGCCAGTACTTGACTAAAATCCATTATTTTAAATTCTGTAAATAGACAGATGAGTAAAATTCTATATCCACTAAGTTTAACAAGTGCCGCCTTTAGTTAGGGTAATTCAAAAAAATACAACTACCAAATGGTATATATTTTTAACCTTTAGCTTCAGTTAACTGCTGTGTTAGCTTGATTAATAACTAACGCTCTTGAATTAATATGTATATTTTTTATCACTAAAACCGAAAAATTAATCTCACCCTTAAATACCTTGTTGCTTGATAAATCTTTCTTTAATGTGCCTTAGCGCACCATAATTCAGCTTAGAAATATAACTATATACATATATGTAAAATAATACTGAGCCAAGATAATTTTTATGGAATCTCAGTACTTCAAGCGAAAATTTAAATCTATGGACAGATAAATTTACTGATAAATCATGTTATATTGAGCTGACTTAGAGTAAGTCAGCCTAATCTAGTGTATTACAGTATGTGACACTAGAGCGGAGGAACCAAATTATGGGGCGTATCTCCTAAAGGGTAAAGTCTAAGGAAAAAGTTTCATCCTTGATACTTTTCACTTCATCCTTTAAGAGAGGGGCATCTCTCAGCCCTAGCCCGTCAGCTAACTTCGTAGGCAATGAGAGGAGACTGAAGAGAAGACATTTTTGTAATCTCATCAGTGTCCAAGGCTGGTACTGCTCGGATTATTGTACCCGTGCTGACATTTGTTGAGGTTGTAAATGCTATTGCAACTAAATTTAGCTGCGATTTTTGCCGTAGCTGGACAAGTGGCTTGGAAAAAAGCTAAACCTGTCCTGGTCAAAGATGTTGTTATCCTGCCCGCTTTAGGATTCTTAGGCATCATCCTTCTGTGGTGGATTGTCGCATTATTAAACCATGAATTAATGCCCACTCCACCAGAAGCACTAGTGGCGAATCTGGATTATATTTTAAACCCTTTCTACGAACGAGGGCCAGGTAACTTAGGTATCGGTTGGTTGTTACTTGCCAGCCTACGCAGAGTACTCCTAGGTTTTCTTTTAGGTGCAATAGTGGCGATTCCCTTGGGATTTTTGATTGGGATGTCAAAACCCGCAATGTTAGCCTTAAATCCCATCATTCAAATCTTTAAACCAGTATCACCATTAGCTTGGCTACCGATTGCTTTAGCTATCTTTAACTTGGCAGATCCTTCAGCGATTTTCGTAATTTTCATCACCTCCCTATGGCCGACAATTATTAATACCGCCTTAGGAGTTTCTAGCGTACCCAAAGATTATTTAGATGTCGCCAGAGTATTGGAAATACCCCGTTGGCGACGCATTACCAAAATTATTTGGCCTGCCAGCTTACCCTATATTTTCACTGGATTGCGAATCAGTTTAGGTATTGCTTGGCTAGTAATTGTTGCCGTAGAAATGCTAACAGGCGGTATTGGTATCGGCTTCTTTGTTTGGGATGAATGGAGCCGTTTAAATTTGAGTTCAGTTTTTCTAGCTGTATTTGTCATTGGCGTAACTGGATTAATTCTTGATTACGCCGTTGGCAAACTTCAAGAATTAGTAACCCGTCGCCCCACAGTGGCTAAATAATTCACTTTTTTCACGCAAACAGCTTCAATATCTTCTTACCTTTGCGTGAGCTAATTTCCCCTATTAATCTTGGCTGGAGCCACTTCAATGGCTGATCATAACTGGAATCGACGTGATTTTCTCTTAGGAATGGGAGCCACAACCGCTGGAATGGCGTTGTCCTCCTGTGCCATCAAAGGTAATACTGGTGCTAAAGGACTCACCGAAGAAGCCTTAGCCATAAAACCAGTAGTTAGATCCCAAGACTTAGAAAAACCGGATATTACTGTTGGCTACGTACCTGTAAATGATTGTGCGCCATTTGCGATCGCCTGGAAAAAAGGCCTCTTCCGCAAATATGGTTTAAACGTCAAACTCAACCGCGAAGCTAGTTGGGCAACTTCCCGCGATGGCTTAATATTTGGTCGCTTGGATGCTGCGCCTGTAGTATCCGGTGCAGTTACCAACGCCAGAATTGGTGCCGAAGGCGCGCGCCATGCCAAATTATGTGCTGCCATGACAATTCACAGCCACGGTAACGCCATGACGATGAACAAAGCCATGTGGGATTCAGGGCTGCGTCCGTGGTACGAATATCAACAAAAATATGGCGATGGTGCATTAGAAGCCTTCGGCAGAGATTTTCGCAATTACTTTGACAACCAACCCCCAGAACGCAAAGTTTGGGCAGTAGTGCTGAGTTCTGCCATCTACGAATACTTTGTGCGTTATATTTCCGCTGCGGCTGGTGTCGATCCTCTCAAAGAGTTTCGCGTCATCATCGTCCCACCCCCCCAGATGGTAACCAACGTGCGGATTGGGGCGATGCAAGCCTACATGGTTGCTGAACCTTGGAATACTCGAGCAATTACAGGTAACGAAGGTGTTGGCTTTACTTTCGCCCAAGGTAAAGAAGTCTGGCTGGGACACCCAGATAGGTTATTGGGAGTGATGGAATCATTCATCGACGACTATCCCAAAACCTATCGTTCCTTAGTTAAGGCGATGATTGAAGCCTGTCAGTATTGCAGCAAACCAGAAAACCGCCAAGAAGTTGCCGAACTAATTACAGATAGGTCTTTTACTGGCGCAAAACCTAAAAAACCAGGTGCCCTAATTACCAAATTTACAGGGCCAGCAATTCTCGGCAATTACAACTATGGTGGATTTGATGGTAAAGACCGCACTATCACAGCTGCTGATAATACGATTTTCTACGATATTCCTGACAACCTACCCAAACAGCCAGGAGAACACTCAACATTCTTATGGAGATCCAGAAGTATTTGGTTGATGACACAAGCAGCGCGTTGGGGACAAATTAAAGAATTTCCCAAAGATGCAGAAGAATTAGCCGAAAAAGGTTGGCGAACAGACCTTTATCGGGAGATAGCCGCAGAAATGGGTATTGAATGCCCTAAAGATGATTACAAAGTGGAATCAAAAGACGTATTCATAGATAAAAAAGCTTTTGACCCTAGCGATCCAGTGGGCTATTTAAATAGTTTTGAAATTAGGGCTAAATCTCCTATTCGTTTTTTCATGTCTTAATTTCGTAGTAGCAATATTGACTGACGACTAAATATTTTCCGGAGCATTTGAGCATGAAATCTACCTCAGTACCTATCAATACTCATAATCAGGTTATTCCCCGCACTGGATTTCTAGAAATTGAGAATTTAGTCAAGTCCTATCCCTCAGCAGATAAAGGTAATTTTGTCGTATTAGATGGTGTTAATCTTTCGATTGGTGAAGATGAATATATTTCTGTAATTGGTCACTCTGGTTGTGGTAAATCAACTTTGTTAAAAATTGTAGCGGGATTAGAAAAAGCCACTTCTGGATCGGTACGGCTAGATGGTAAAGAAATCCGTCAGCCAGGTGCTGAAAGGATGATGGTATTTCAAAATTATTCGCTTTTACCTTGGTTAACAGTACGAGAAAATATCCGTTTAGCAGTAGATGAAGTGCTAAAAAATGCCACTCGTGCTGAGAAAATTAGCATTGTGAACGAACACTTAGCAATGGTAAACTTAACAGCTGCAGCTGATAAATATCCTGATGAAATTTCAGGAGGAATGAAACAGCGTGTGGGTATTGCTAGAGCTTTAGCAATTCGCCCAAAAATGTTGCTGATGGATGAGCCTTTTGGTGCGTTAGATGCGTTAACTAGAGGTAAATTGCAGCGGCAAGTATTGGATATTTGGGAAAAGCATCGCCAAGCCGTAATGATGATTACTCACGATGTAGATGAGGCGATTTATATGTCCGATCGCATCGTATTAATGACTAATGGCCCGGCGGCGACAATCGGAGAAATATTAGAGGTGCCTTTTTCGCATCCACGCGATCGCTCTGCTATGCGAAACTCAAAAGAATATTTTGAACTTCGTAACCACGCCCTGAATTTTCTTGACCGCTATTTTAGCCAAGACGAATAAATTAGATTATCATTCTTTATAGTGGGTAGCCTAATTCAAATTCGTCATCTTTTGGATTTGAAGCGGAGGAACCAATGTTTGGGGCTAATCTTTATGAGAGACACCTTCCAGTCTTAGCCCGTCAGCTAACTCCGTCGGCAGTGGAAGGAACCGCCAAGAACTTTGGCTTTTACACCAGTTGTTATTGGGGTTTCTTTTACCGATTTTACTTATTAGTCATTAGTTACTAGTCATTGGTGATGGATCTAAACAAATGACATAGGACAAATGATAAAAGACAAAGTTGGTTACCCTGCTTCTCATTAGTAATTTGTTTTATGGGAGAGAAGTTAAGCTGTGAAAATCAAGCCAATGTTAGTGCGCCTACAAAGCACTATAGGTCGAGACGACTTAATTGAACAAATGGTCTTGTTACCAGAACCTGAAAAAAACTCTTCTATAAAAGGTTCTACTACAAAACCAGTCAACTTAATTGTCGCTTATGATGCATCTCCCAAAAGTCATACTGCATTAGATATTGCCTTTTGGATTGCTCATCAAACGCGCTTGGCTACAAACACTCAAGTAACAGTTCAAGCTGTCTATGTGGTAGCAGACAAACTTAAGAGTCAGTATACAGATATTTCTAGCTTTAGCAGAAATCTCACTCCTTTAGAGTGTCCTACAAGCAACGTATCTAAATCTGTTACACCCGTTTTAACTCAACCAAAACTAACAGTTATTGCACCAAATTTACAAGAAAAATCCTTAGCTGTTATTCAGCAAGCAGATCAAATTCTATGGCAAGCACGTAGTTTAGCAGAGGAATGGCAAGGTTCCTTTAAATCGCATTTGCGGTTTGGTTCAATTGCTACCGAACTGAAAAAAGTTGTGGAATTAGAAACTGCTGATATTCTATTTATCGGTTGTAGATCTGTCGAGCATCCTATTATTCGCGCACTAGGTTCCGATTTCCCCTGTGCTGTTTTAGGTATCCCCAGTGGTATTGAAGAATAAACAAGGGCTATAGAGTTCAGTTTCTCTTCATTTAATTAAGATGTCTTACATTCCTATTTGATTTCTGAAAAGCTCCACATTACGTCTAATTCGCTTCTTTTTCGTTCCCTTTTCTATTTATTGTGTTCCCCGCCTTTGGGAGTAATTCACAAATCAAGTAAGGAATGCTAGCTGAAAAAGCTACCTATACTTAGGTGGCTTTTTTCATTATTATGCAAATAATTAGATTTAAGAGAGGGAAAGCGTGGAAAATTGGCAAGCGATCCTGAGCATTATTACTTTTATAACTGTCATTATCTTAATCATGACAGAATGGGTACATCTTACTATTGCTGCATTTTTAGGGGCATTATTACTAGTTTTTACCAACGTCATGACTTTAGAAGAAGCCGTGAGTTATATCGGCAATAGTCATGGCACACTAGGTTTATTTTTCGGTGTGATGGTACTAGTAAGAGCATTTGAACCTACTAAAATATTTGATTACTTAGCCACACAAATGGTGTTATTGGCTAAAGGTGATGGTAAGCGCCTCCTACTGGGTATTGTGGGGATTACTACCCCCATTTGTGCGGTTTTACCCAATGCTACAACAGTGATGTTATTAGCACCCTTAATTCCACCAATGGCGGAGGAAGTAGGAGTAAATTTTGTCCCTTTATTGATTTTGATGGTATTTGTTGCTAACAGTGCTGGACTACTGACGCTCGTTGGCGATCCAGCGACATTTATTGTAGGTGATGCAATTAATATCAGCTTTACAGATTATTTGTTGAAACTCAGCTTAGGTGGAGTCATTGCAGTTGCCACAGTAACAGCTACATTACCATTTTTCTTTCGCAAAATTTGGCGTACAAAACTAGAAAATCTTGAACAACTGCCACATCCAGAAATTAATCACCCACGCGTTCTAGCAGTGGGTACATTAATTATTGCTTTTGTCCTGTTATTTTTTGTTATTGGCGAATCTTTACCAGTTCCTATTTCCCCTGCGGCTGTGGCTTTGTTAGGTGCAGCTTTAGCTTTACTGCTATCACATCACAGTAAAATCGATTCAGTTAACAACATATTGCGAGATGTAGACTGGAGCACATTAATATTCTTCATGAGTATCTTTGTGCTGATTGGAGGACTAGAAAAAACTGGAGTAATTAATGGTTTATCAGGACTATTAGCAATAATATTGGGAAAAAATATTGTCTTAGGTTCCTTAGCTTTAATATTTTTTGTAGGTATATTATCTAGCGTTGTTCCTAATATCCCCCTAGTAGTGGCAATGGTACCCTTACTAAAACAATATCTTGTCAACGTCGGATTAGCACCAGCCGCAGTTTTAGCAGCAGACTTTCAAGGACAATTTCCCCCAGAAGTTTTACCATTGTTTTACGCCATGATGTTTGGTGCGACTTTGGGCGGTAATGGCACACTAGTGGGAGCATCTTCTAACATCGTAGCTGCGGGCGTTTCCGAGCAGCATGGACGACGCATCTCTTTTAAAACTTTTCTACACTACGGTATCCCAGTGATGCTGCTACAGTTGGTAGCTTCGGCGTTGTATGTGTTGTTTCGCTTTCTACTTTAGGATACTTTCTTTAAATCGAGCATAAGTAATTTTGGTAGGGTAAAGACTACCAGTGCTTTCGTTCTTACCCTCATAATCACTAATGGTTTATCGTATGCATTCTGAGGCGTGAGTAAATTCGTATTCAGGACTTTAGTCTTGGATCGTTAAGCACTAAAGTCCTGACTGCAAAATCATCAAAACTTGTGGAATATCTCACAAGTGATCACTCTACAGCTTCATGAAGTGAAATATTTATTTTTTCTTTATATTCGGCGATTGCAATGCTTATTTTGATAATTGCTGGCGATCGCTAGCTAATTCTACTGAGTTTGCATTCTTTAACCCCTAAAAACATGGCAGTCTGTAGGGTATAACCCCTAATTCAGTAATGGTATCCTTTGATGGGAGTAAGATTGGCTCTCCATAGCAACCTATACTTCAGAAAAATTTATATCTGAGGATAGATGCTTTTGATGATTGTATTTAAAGATTCTACCCAACATAGAGATATTTGGGGCCCCAGATCTGGTACAACAACTATAAAGTACAACTAAGTCCACTTTAAAAAAGGATTAAAACCATGAACCCGCCTGAAGAATACACCAATAGTAATTCCAGAGAGCCAGGTCAAGGGGGGTCAATTTCGGACATCAATAAACCACAATCAAATGGGACAAATCTCGCCGAACTTAACAGTTTAGATAAAGTCAGAGATATCCTTTTCGGTAACCAGGTAAGGGAAGTAGAAAAAAGATTTGCACGCTTAGAAGACCGTTTGGTTAAAGAATTAAATAACGTACGAGATGAGACCAAAAAACGTCTAGATTACTTAGAATTATATATTAAAAAAGAGGTTGATTCTTTAACAGAGCGCTTAAAAAATGAGCAACTAGACAGAGATACAGGAGTGAAAGCGCTTGCTGAAGAGCAGAAAAATATCACCATTAATTTAGAAAAGAAGTTTGCCCAATTGGATGAACAAACTACTAATAGCCAACGGGAATTACGCGAACAGATCCTTAACCAATCTAATAGCCTACAGGATGATATCCGGCAAAAATATCAAGAAATTCTGACTTTACTAGAACGAGAATCTCAGGAACTGCGGCGAGATAAAACCGACCGTTCCAAACTAGCATCTTTGTTTACAGAGCTAGCTGTGAGGTTAAACTCTGACATTAAGTCTTAATTAAATTAGGCAGCTATGGAGAATATATCTATATCCTGTTTATATTCTCAGTTTTTACTACATCACATAAATTTATAAATTAAAAATTTAAAAGTTAAAACTGCGCTATGGCAACTATTACAACAGTTAAATCGCCAGAATTAAACGCGCTTAAATTCAGCATCTATTATATATCAGGAAATTTTAGCAATGAGTAATAATTCTACTAATGAAGTAGCTAAAGAATCCCTGAAATCTTTGAGTAATGGTAAGCAAATCAGCATAGATATAAACCCGGCGATCGCTCTCCAACAACCACACTTATCTAGTTCAGAGAATTCTGCCGCAAAATCTTCTCCTCATTCTGTTTCTATCAATTCACCTATCAACAATCATCATTTACAAAACAATGATGAATTAAATATAATCCGTAGTTTACTCCTTGGTGTTGAGCCAACTCAACTAAACAAACTATATGAGCGATTAGAGAATCCTCAAATTCAAGCAGAAGATATTAGCCGCCTGCTTCCAGAAGCTGTAGTGTTGCGTTCCAAGCAGGATAAACAATTAGGTGAAGCGATAGTAACTACTGTAGAAGCAGCGCTTGAAAGCTCAGTTAAACAAGACCACAATATACTGTCTGAGACATTTTTTCCCATTATTGGGCCAGCAACTCGCAAAGCGATTTCCACAGCTTTGGAAGAGATGCTCCAATCTTTGAATCAAACTTTAGAACATAGCCTGTCACCGCAAAGTTTGCAGTGGCGGCTAGAAGCAAAAAGGACAGGGAAATCATTTGCAGAAATAATTCTCCTCCGCACGCTGCTTTACCGAGTAGAACAAGTATTTTTAATTCATAAAAATACTGGATTATTACTGCAGCACCTAATAGCACCCCAGGTAAAAACTCAAGATCCTGATTTAGTTTCAGCAATGTTGACAGCCATTCAGGATTTTATCAGAGATTCTTTCAATATAGAAAAAGAAGATGGACTGCAAACTTTGCAGTTGGGAGAACTTACCATTTGGGTTGAAGAAGGGCCGCAAGCAGTACTAGCTGTGATTATTCGAGGGAAACCTCCTCAAGAATTTAGGTTAACCCTCAAAGATGCTCTCGAAAAAATCCATCTGCGATTGAGTAGCGAAATGAACGATTTCGCTGGGGATATAGAGCCATTTACCGCCAGTAAATCTTATTTAGAAGCTTGTCTAGCAGAAGGCTATAAATCACCGCCTAAAAAAAATTATACTTATGCCTGGGGTTTTTTAGGTACGATTGCGATCGCTTGCGGTGTTTGGAGCTTTCTGGCAATCCGAGAGCAATTTCGCTGGCATTCCTATATCCAAAAACTAGAGTCCCAACCAGGAATCGTAGTAGTTAATACAGAGCAGCGCCAGGGAAAACATTTTATTTCCGGAATGCGCGATCCCTTAGCTGTAGATCCTACAAAACTTATACAGCAAGCAAATATCAATCCAAAAAGCGTCATAGGTCAGTGGCAACCTTATATATCATTAGATCCGCAATTAATTACCCTGAGATCTGAGAAATTGCTGCAACCGCCAAAAACCGTAACCCTAAAAGTTGACGAAAATGGCATTCTTAATGCCACTGGTGCAGCACCGCGCCAATGGATTTCACAAGCAAGAAATTTATGGCGTTTTATTCCAGGGGTAACTCAATTTAATGACAAAAATCTTCAGGACATCGCACTTATTCAACTAGAGTCATATAAACAGCAAATAGAACAAGAAATGCTCCTTTTTTCAGAAGGCACAACTGAGTTGATTACAGGTGAAGTGAATAAACTTCCTAACTTAGTGATAAAAATCAATCAGCTTTTAGATATTGCTCAATCTCTCAATAAAAATGTGAGTTTGCAAATTTCAGGACACACAAGTAATACGGGTACAGAACAAATAAATAATTTTCTCAGCCAAGCCCGTGCTAATAAAATTCTTGCTTATCTAACTGCTCAAGGTATTAATCCCAGCAAATTTCAAACTGAGGGTGTAGGTGCTATGGCTCTATCTTTACAAGCAGAATTAGCACCAGCAGATAACCGCAGAGTTTCCTTCAAAGTATTCATAACCGACACCTCTAAGCTGAAGCAGTCTCAATAATTATGCTCCAGAAAAAGATTTGCATGGTGGGTGCATTTGCCACGGGTAAAACTAGTTTAGTATCTAGGTTTGTTAGTAGTATTTTTTCCGAAAAATACCATACTACTGTAGGAGTAAAAATTGATAAAAAAACACTAAATATTCAAGATAGAACTATTAATTTAATACTTTGGGATCTTTATGGAGAAGATGAATTTCAAAAAGTAAGAATGTCATATTTGCGAGGATCATCAGGTTATTTATTAGTAGTTGATGGCACGCGGAGGAATACCTTAGAAAAAGCATTTGACCTGCAAACCAGAGTAGAAGATACAATTGGCAATGTTCCCTTTATTATGATACTGAACAAATGGGATTTGACAGATGAATGGGAGATTGATCCTGTAGAAATCGATGCAGTTCAGCTAAAAGGTTGGACTGTCATGAAAACAAGTGCTAAAAACGGTCTGGGTGTAGCAGAAGTTTTTCAAACTCTTGCTGAAAAAATCATGGATGAATAAATGTTAGATATCCCCACGCCTGTGATTGCTTATCTTCTAACTTTTATCGTGGAAGAACTCTCTCTTGCCTATCTATTAGTTAAAAAAGATGGTTGCTTGTCTGCGTGGGGGGGAAAATTGGCAGCATACGGAGTAAGTAACCTGCAAGCAGGTGAACATATTACACAAAAGGTTTTTTTTCTGGAAGGTCTACTGCCATTAGATGATTTTCCCCTATTTTTACCCCGAATGAAAACGGAATACGGGATATGTGCAGATGTCCATCTCTTTCCCTCCGAGGAAGGTGACTGGGTATTAATGTTAGATGCTACTCGCGATGAAAGTCACAAATTACTTACTCAACAACAAGCAAATGAATTTAGTTTGTTGCAAGAGAAATTAAGAAAAATTTTTAAGCAGTAATCGACCATAAATTAATGTATTGCGGCATCACATCATGAATGACTCTATCACAGCAGACCTATTTGCAGCCTTAAATATTTTAGTGTTAGAGCGAGTTAATATAGGTTCATTTAAAGTTACTGGTACAGTACCACATTGGTTAAGACATTTTTGCTATCCCAGAATTACATCAGGGATGGAAGTCTTAATACCAGAAGAACAGTTTCCTTTTTTAGAAAACTTTTTGATTGATGCTGAAGAATTTTGGCAAAATAATAGCACGACCAAGCTAACTTCCGGTTTCTGGACAGACCGGGATTTATCTGGTAAAGAATATCATTTTGAAGCCTCAGCTATTTGTTTAAATAACAGAAAAATTTTATTAATTGAATTACTAGATAATTCTTTTTACGAAAAACAATATATTATTCAAAAAGCTAGAGAAAATCAATTAGTTTATCAACAGTTATTAAAAGATAATCAGAAAAAAGAAATATTGATTCATTGTATTATCCACGATATAGCAGGACAGATAAGTAGTATTAATTGTTGCCTAGCTCTGCTGGAATTTGAGAACTTAACACCTAAAGGAAAAGAACATTTAGAAGTTGGTAGACAGCAGACTATTAAACAAGAAATGCTGATTCGGGAAATATTAAATGCTTTTTCTGCGGAAATGCAATCTTTAGAAGCTTTCACACTCGATCCCGAACAAGCACCTAATATTCTCACTTCTGTACAAGAAGTAATCAAGGTCTTCAGTCCAACCTTTGGACTCAATGATATGCAATTACAAATAGCCAGCAATGTTGACTTAACAGCCGACTGGAGAGTAGTAGGCGATCGCTCGCGTTTGGATCGGATAATTTCTAATTTGGTAGAAAATGCATTCCGCCATAGCCCACCACAGTCTACTGTGGAAATTGGCTTACAACTAGATGCAGAATCAGTTCTTGTAACTGTCGATGATCGGGGTTCTGGCGTAGAGCCAGAACTTGTACCAATGTTATTTCAAAAATTCTCTCAAGGTAAAAGCAGATCTGGTAGAGCTGGACTAGGACTTTACTTCTGTCGCATTACAGTTGAACGTTGGGGAGGGAAAATAGGTTATTTACCCCTTGCTGAAGGTGGTTCTCGCTTCTGGTTCCGCCTCTTAAAACCAAAGCGTAATTAGTGGAAACGAAGCGCCTTTAGCTATTGCTTAAAACTTATTAGCCACAACTCTTGACTATAGGCTAACAGTAAGAGTAAGTATAGTCAGTAAGTTTGTTGAATTTTATGTTAATTTTGCCTTTTGTTATCAACCGTACTATCAAGTAGTAATTATAAGTACTATTGTTTACTCAGTATTTACTTCTGTTTTGTCAATATCATTCTACAGGCGATCGCCCAGAAGCATGATATTTCTCTTCTCTAACCCTGATTTCTGAGCCTCTAGCCTCTATTTCTCAAAACGTCAATACTTCTTGAACAACGATTAATTTTTCTATAAAGACTTAATATTCACCTAGGAAATCGGCTCTAAAGTTTTAATTTTCAATAAAGATGTATTGAAAGTAACTATGATTTTTATAAATTAGGTCAGAATGAAATAACTAAAACACAGATTGATTACGTACGCATTATTACACGCATTTTGTAAACCTCCGATAATTTGTTAGGAAGCTGAATTTAGGTTCAAGTTCTCATTTAATAACTAACTAATTAAATAACAGTATGAATCACACTGCTTAAGCAGACATTACTTTGGGGTATTGCAGCTTTATTAGTGGTAATACCTCATGCTTTGAATTGTCGTATTTACCGTATAACGAGCAGATAAATACATACCTAAAAAATGCGGTTTACTTAAAAAAATTATTACTACCAATGGTGTATCAAATCTCCCTATCTGAAACTAACCCAGAAAAAGACACCTCAAAATTACCTATTTTGTCAACAATAGAACAACAGCAATTACTAATTGAGTGGAATCATACTCAAACCAATTATCCCAAGCAAGCTTGTATTCATCAGTTGTTTGAAGCACAAGTAGAAAAAACACCCGATGCTGTAGCCTTAATTTTTAACGAGCAGCAAATTACCTATAAAGACTTGAATGGTCGTGCTAATCAATTAGCAAAATATCTGCAAATATTAGGGGTTGGTGCAGAAGTTTTAGTAGGAATTTGTGTAGAACGCTCAATAGAAATGGTTGTAGGGCTGCTCGCCATTCTTAAAGCTGGTGGAGCTTTTGTACCTCTAGATCCAGCATATCCGCAAGAACGTTTAGCTTTCATGCTATCTGATACCAATGTATCAGTACTATTAACTCAAAAAGATTTAGTTACTAAATTACCTACTCATAATGCATCTGTAATTTGCTTAGATAAAAATTGGGATGCAATTTTTCAAAATAGCCAAGAGAACCTAACTACTAACGTCACTGCCGAAAACCTGGCTTATGTGATGTACACTTCAGGTTCTACAGGTACACCCAAGGGTGTTTGTGTGATTCATCGTGGTGTAGTCAGGTTAGTTAAAGAAACTAATTATGCTCAATTAACAGATAAAGAAGTAATTCTGCAACTTGCACCAATTTCCTTTGATGCTTCGACTTTAGAAATTTGGGGTTGCTTACTCAATGGTGGGAAATTAGTAATTTGCCCTCCTCATACACCATCATTGGAAGAATTAGTGCAGATTATTCAGCACAACCAAGTTACAACTCTGTGGCTAACTGCTGGGTTATTTCATCTGATAGTTGATGAAAAAATTGAGGCTTTAAAATCCTTGCGTCAACTGTTAGCTGGGGGTGATGTTTTATCAGTTCCCCATGTGCAGAAGTTTCTCCAAACTGTAGAGAACTGTCAGCTAATTAATGGTTATGGCCCCACTGAGAATACAACCTTTACTTGCTGCTACAGCATCAGAACACCATTGCAACCAGGTGCTTCTATTCCCATTGGTCGCCCAATTGCCAATACTCAAGTTTATATATTAGATGACAACCTCCAACAAGTAGCGATCGCAGAAATTGGCGAGTTGTACATTGCTGGTGATGGACTCGCTAGAGGCTATCTCAACCGTCCCGATTTGACTGCTGAAAAATTTATTTCTCACTCCTTTGATGGGAATTCGCAAACACGCCTCTACAAAACTGGCGATTTAGCGCGATTTTTACCAGATGGTAATATCGAATTTTTAGGAAGAATTGACAATCAAGTCAAAATTCGCGGTTTCCGTATTGAACTTGGGGAAATCGAAAGAGAAATTGCTCAACATCCTGACGTGCGGGAAAATGTGGTTTTAGCACTTCAGCAAGACACAGGCGAAAAGCAGTTAGTTGCTTATATTGTGCCGCATCAAAACAGTAGTTATACACACCATCAATTGCGGAGCTTTTTACAGCAAAAACTACCTAATTACATGATGCCATCAGCGTTTCTGTTGTTGGAATCAATGCCTTTAACTGCCAACGGCAAAGTAGATAGACATAAATTACCCGCACCAAGTAGAGAACGTCCCCAACTCGAACAAGCTTACATTGCTCCCCAAACCGATTTAGAACGTCAATTAGCAGCTATTTTGGGCGATTTACTGAAAATTGATCGTGTGGGGATTGATGATAACTTCTTTGATTTGGGAGCAACTTCCATCTCAATTCTGCAAGTTACAGCGCGGATTCAACAGGAACTGAGCATTGAACTACCTGCAGTGAAGCTCTTTCAATATTCCACAATTGGCGCATTAGCAAAGTATTTGCAATTAAAACAAAATAGCCAACCTGCTTATGACAAGCTACAAAGTCGCGCTCAACGCCAACAAGCAGCTCGTGCTCGTCGCCGTCATCATCAACAAGGTGTTTAAGTAATGGTAGATATGCAAGCATCGGATAATCAAGATTCCATTGATGGTATTGCCATTATTGGCATGGTAGGAAGATTTCCTGGCGCTAGAAATGTCGATGAATTATGGCGCAATCTCTGTGAGGGAGTAGAATCAACAACTTTCTTTGAAGATGAGGAATTAGATCCCAGTATTGACCCCAACCTTTGCCAAGATCCTAGCTACGTCAAAGCTAGAGGAACCATCCCCGGAGGTGAAAACTTTGATGCAGCTTTCTTTGGTATCAATCCCTCGGAAGCTGTGGTTATGGACCCCCAAGCAAGAGTTTTTCTAGAGTTGGTGTATGAAGCTTTAGAAAATGCTGGTTATGAATCAGAGTCTTTCGATGGTTTGATTGGGCTTTACGCGGGTTGTGGTCAAAATACTTATTTTGCCAAGCACATTAGCGGTCGGATGGAAATTGTCGATCGCATCGGTGAATTCCAAACGATGCTAGCTAATGAAAAAGACTTTTTAACCACCCGTGCAGCGTATAAACTTAACCTCAAAGGCCCGGCTGTCAGTGTAAATACTGCTTGCTCTACTTCCTTAGTAGCAGTTATTCAAGCTTGCCAATCCCTGAGTAACTATCAATGCGATTTGGCTTTAGCTGGTGGTGTATCTATGACTACACCCCAAAATAGCGGTTATATCGCTCAAGAAGGCAGTATGCTTTCTGGGGATGGGCATTGTCGCCCCTTCGATGTTAACGCTCAAGGCACAATGTTCAATAACGGCGCAGGAATAGTTGCCTTGAAGCGTTTAGAAGATGCATTGCAAGATGGCGATCGCATCTATGCTGTAATTCGGGGTCTTGGTATCAATAATGACGGTGGTGATAAGGTTAGCTTTACTGCTCCTAGTGTAGATGGACAAGCTGAAGCCATTGCGATGGCGCAAGCTTATGCCAACATTCACCCCGAAACTATCTCTTATATTGAAGCGCACGGTACAGCCACACCCTTAGGCGACCCGATTGAAATTGAAGCACTGACACAAGCGTTTCGAGTGCATACAGATGCTAAACAATTTTGTGCCATTGGTTCAGTTAAAAGCAATGTCGGGCATTTAGTAGCGGCGGCTGGGGTAACAGGGTTAATTAAAACTGCGCTCTCGCTCTATCAAAAAAAGCTACCTCCAAGCTTGAATTTTACAGCGCCCAACCCCAAAATTGACTTTGCCAACAGCCCCTTCTATGTCAATACCAAACTAGTGGAATGGCCAGAAGGTGAAACTCCGCGCCGCGCTGGTGTGAGTTCCTTTGGTGTGGGTGGGACGAATGCTCATGTAGTTCTGGAAGAAGCCCCACAAATTCAACCTTCCAGTGCTTCTCGTCCACAGCAGCTATTGTTGCTCTCAGCCAAAACAAGTACAGCCTTAGATGCTGCAACCGCAAATTTACAGCAACATCTGCAATACAACGCCGAAATTAACTTAGCTGATGTTGCTTTTACCCTACAGCGCGGACGTAAAGCTTTCAACTATCGCCGCTATGTAGTTTGTCACGATATTACAGATGCGATCGCCTCTCTCCAATCTTTAGACCCCAATCAAGTAAGTACCCGTCATACAGAAATCCGCAATCCTCCCGTTGCTTTCATGTTCCCCGGACAAGGATCGCAATATGTGAACATGGGATTGAATCTCTACAACCATGAACCTGTATTTCGTGAGGTAGTAGATCGATGCGCGGAAATTCTCAAAGCTTTGCTGGGGAAAGATTTACGCGAAATCATGTATCCCGCACCAGGCGATGCTGAAACTGCGGCTATTTCTTTAAAACAAACCTTCTTTACCCAGCCAGCATTATTCGTGATTGAATACGCCCTAGCGCAACTATGGCAAAGTTGGGGAGTCAAACCCGAAGCCATGATTGGGCATAGTATTGGTGAATTTGTCGCCGCCTGTATTGCGGGTGTATTTAGCTTGGAAGATGCGCTGATGTTGGTTGCGACTCGTGGTCGCTTAATGTGGGAATTACCGGGGGGAGCCATGCTTTCAGTGCGCCTCCCAGCTAAAGAGGTAGAGCCGCGATTGAGTGCAGAATTAGCGATCGCAGCAATTAATGGCCCCTCCCTATGTGTAGTTGCAGGCCCCACAGATGTGATCGCATCGCTGCAACAACAACTAGAAAGCGAAGAAATTGTCTGTCGCCATCTCCATACTTCCCATGCTTTCCACTCCCCGATGATGGATAGTATTGTGGCTCCCTTTGCAGAGGTAGTTGCACAAGTTAAATTATCCGCACCTCAAATTCCCTTTGTTTCCACAGTTACCGCCAACTGGATTACAGATGAGCAAGCCACTGATCCAATGTATTGGGCGAATCATCTCCGCCAGACTGTGCGCTTTGCTGAAGGTGTACAAACCCTATGGGAACAACCAGAACGAGTACTGCTGGAGGTGGGGCCACGCGCCACAACTGCAACCCTAGCGCGCCAACAAGCAAAAGATATCAAACAACAAATTGCGATCGCTTCTCTAACTGACAACGCGGAGAACGAAGCCGAATGGAATGCATTACTCAAAGCAGTAGGACAACTGTGGTTAGCAGGAGTGACTATTGACTGGAGCAATTTCTATCAAGACGAAACACGCCAGCGAATTCCGCTTCCTACTTATCCCTTTGAACGCCAACGTTTTTGGATCGATCCGCTACCCCATCCCAACAGCGCCAAAACTACTCAAATTCCCAATCCCCAAAGTTTAGAGAAACCTGCAACTATGTCATCCCCCAAACAAAAACTTATTCCCCTGCTCACAGAAGTTCTCGAAGAAACCTCTGGACTGGAAATCGCTGGTTTTGACGAATCGACAACGTTTTTAGAAATGGGGTTAGATTCCCTATCTCTAACTCAAGTTGGGCTAGCGTTAAAGAAAAAATTTAAAGTCAAGGTAACACTAAGACAATTACTAGAAGTTTGCCCCAATTTAGGAACCTTGGCTGACTTGATCCATGACGGTTTATCTCCCGAAGTTGTATCGGCGCTTGGTTTAACAGAAACCGTTGCAGAACCCACTCCAGAAGCAGCATTACCAATACCTGCAACTACATCAGCGATAGTGCATCAAGTTCCTACAAATGTATCTGCACCTCAACAAATTGCTGCTCAACCTGTTGTTGCATCCAGTTTCTTGGAAACTGTGATTAATCAGCAGCTACAAATTATGACCCAGCAATTGGCGTTATTGGGTAACAACAATTTATCTCTGACAACGCCAGTTGTACCGACAGTATCAACCCCACAAAATACTGTATCTGTTACCCCTACCCAAACCACCAAAGAAGCAAAACCAGCAGTAGAAGCTGAATCTAACGGTGCTAAAAAGGCATTTGGTGCAGCAGCACGAATTGAAAAAACCCAGAAAACTCTGACAACAGCACAACGCGCTTATCTAGATAAATTTATCCAACGATATACAAAACGGACGCAACAATCCAAAGAATATACCCAATCTCATCGCCGTTATTTGGCAGATCCCAGAAGTGTTTCTGGCTTCAACCCCACGATGAAAGAGATGGTTTACCCAATTGTGGTATCTCGTTCATCGGGTTCTAAACTTTGGGACATTGACGGTAACGAATACGTCGATTTAAGCAATGGTTTTGGCTTGAATTTATTTGGTTGGTCGCCAGCTTTCATTAACGAAGCAATTGAAGCCCAACTGAAACTCGGGATGGAAATCGGCCCCCAAACTCCTTTAGTGGGAGAAGTAGCAAAGTTGATGTGTGAATTGACCAACTTTGACCGCGCCGCTTTTTGTAACACAGGTTCAGAAGCGGTTTTAGGGGCGATGAGGTTAGCGCGGACAATCACAGGGCGGAACTTAATCGCTATCTTTTCGGGAGCCTATCACGGCATTTTAGATGAAGTGATTGTTCGTGGTAGCAAGCAACTGCGGTCAATTCCCGCCGCGCCTGGTATTCCACCAGAAAAGGTAGAGAATATTTTGGTACTGGATTATGATTCACCCGAGTCTCTAGAAATCCTCAAAAGTCGGGCTGATGAATTAGCAGGGGTGATGGTGGAATCAGTGCAAAGCCGCCGCCCAGAATACCAACCCAAGGAATTCTTGCAACAATTGCGTAAGTTCACTGAAGAGGCTGATATTGCTCTGATTTTTGATGAAATCGTCACAGGATTTAGAATTCATCCTGGTGGCGCGCAAGCTCATTTCGGTATTAAAGCTGACATTGCCACCTACGGTAAGATTGTCGGCGGTGGGCTACCAATTGGAGTCATTGCTGGGACATCAAAATATATGGATGCTCTAGATGGTGGCTTTTGGCAGTATGGTGATGATTCAGTTCCAGAAGTAGGTGTCACTTACTTTGCTGGTACTTTCGTCCGCCATCCCCTAGCACTAGCAGCAGCAAAAGCAGTACTACAACATTTAAAGCAGAGTGGCCCTAGCTTACAGCAAAATCTCAATGCCAGAACCGATAAGTTTGTCGCAGAAATAATGAGATGTTTCCAACAAGTACAAGCACCCTTCACAGCTTATAATTTCGGCTCGCTATTCATGGTGAAACCTGCACCAGAGTTCATCTACGGAGATTTGCTCTTTTACTTGATGCGCGAAAAGGGAGTACATATTTGGGATCACCGTCCTTGCTTCCTCACCACAGCCCATTCCGAAGCTGATTTGGCTTTTGTGATGACGGTCTTTAAAGAGAGTCTTGCCGAAATGCAAGCTGCTGGATTCTTTACCGCACCATCTGTAGAAGCAACAAACCGTAGCCAAAATGGAGTTGTTGCTACCAATAACAGCCTCCGCAATCGCCCTCCTCAACCTGGTGCAAAATTAGGACGAGATCCGCAAGGTAATCCCTCCTGGTACATTCCTGATCCTGAGCGTCCTGGGAAATATTTACAAGTCGCCGGTGTTTCCTAGCGTGTTTTAAAACTTCGGCGTTGCTGGCGGGATGATTTGTTTTATCTAAGGCATACAAATTCATCCCTTAATTCAGCAACGCCAAGAAATAAATCATCGTAATAATAAATAATTGATTATTCTTACGATAATTAACAGCAAAAATATCAATGTACAAACACATTAATTCACTTACTTCTCTGCGCGGTGTTGCAGCTTTATTTGTTGTTATCCATCATTTTTCTTACTATACATTACCGAAAACTGGTTCAACTTTATCAACATATAGCAACTTTTTTCATAATGGATATTTGTGGGTTGACTTTTTCTTTATCTTAAGTGGTTTTATTATGACCCACGTTTATGCCAGAGATTTTTCTGCAAAAGTGACTTCAGATAACTATCGCTCATACTTACTCTCACGTTTTGCCAGAATCTATCCTCTCCATATATTCATTTTGTCTTTATTCGTTGGATTGGAGATTTTCAAAACATTTTTAATTCATCATTCTGCATTCACGGGTAAGTTTAATTTAACAGCATTATTTGCTAATATTTTTCTTCTCCAAGCCTTTGACCTCAATTGCCCGCCTTTATTTTGGTGTAATACTTATTGGAATGAACCTGCTTGGTCAATTAGCGTAGAATTTGTTATTTACTGTATATTTCCATTTCTATTATTTTTTATATTAAAAAATAACTATAAAAATGATTTAATGATATATCTTTCTACTCTCGGGGGTATATTATTATTAATCACCTTTACCCGGGGAAATTTAGATAGTATCATTGGTGTACCTTCGATAGCTAGATGCGGACTAGAATGTGTACTTGGCATTATCACTTATAAAGTCTATCGCCGAGGTAATTATCAAAAGTATTTTAATCTGAATTTACTGGCAATTATAGCTATAACTTGGATAATGCTGATTATGCATAATTACTGGCATCATTGGCGTAGCCTTCATGATTGGCTGATTTTACCAGGTTTTTCTCTACTAATTTTAGCTGTATCTGGCTATAACAATAGTGTGATATCAAAGTTTTTAAATTCACAGTTAATGCTATATCTTGGGACAATCTCTTACTCTATTTATCTAGTTCATTGGTTTATTCAAGATGTAATTAAATTTGTCTGGGGTTATAAATTTAATGAGATTTTCGGACAAGGTTTTACTAGATTGGAAAACTTCTTCGCACTAGGAGTATTTATGATGATTACCTTATTAGCTGCATCACTCACATATAAATTCGTAGAAGTTCCTATGCGTAACTATTTAAAGTCAAAACTATTAGCTAACCAATATTGAGCATCAGCAGTTTATCAAAGCAAGATTCAATCTAAACCATTAAACAACCTGAGAAAATAAGAGATTTTTATGACTTTATCACCTGTAAATTTGCAATCCTCATTAGCTGCTGTTGATTTTGATCCATTTGCAGATGGAGAATTACTATTAACTGCCCCTGCTACTGAATCTCAAAAAGAAATTTGGGCTTCTGTGCAAATGGGGGATGCGGCAAATTGTGCTTATAACGAGTCCCAATCTCTGCGACTCAAAGGTAAACTTGATGTCACAGTTTTCCAATCTGCACTGCAAGAGTTAGTCCAACGTCATGAAGCGCTCAGGACAACTTTTAGCACAAATGGTAATACACTCTGCATTGTTGGTTCACTGCAAATTCAAATCCCAACTATTGATATTTCTAGCCTAGAACTACAGGAACAACAAGAAAAATTAGCTAGTATCCGGCGACAAGAAGTAGAAAAGCCTTTTGATTTAGAGCATGGCCCTCTATTTAGGGCGCAAATTATCAAATTGCAGCCGCAAGAACATATAGCGATTTTGACTGCTCATCATATTATTTGTGATGGTTGGTCTTGGGCGGTGCTGATGCCAGATTTAGGTAAACTGTATTCTGGCTTGCTAGAGGGTATTGTTCCCGAATTAGACGAAAGCGATCGCCTCAGTGATTATGCTGTTTTGCAAGAAGAAGAGGTAGATAGTCCAGAAGCGATCGCCACTGAACAATACTGGCTAGAACAATTTGCTGACTCTGTACCTGTACTAGATTTCCCCTGCGATCGCCCTCGCCCACATATCAGAACTTTTAACGCCGCGCGCGAAGATTGGCAATTAAATCCGCAATTAGTTGCAGATCTTAAACAGCTAGGGACAAAATTTGGTTGTAGTTTTATGACTACTATCCTGGCAGGATTTGAAGCTTGGCTACACCGTATCACTGGACAAAACGACTTAGTTGTGGGTATTCCCGCCGCAGGACAAGCTGCTTTAGGTCAATATAATCTCGTAGGTCATTGTGTAAATTTATTACCACTGCGTAGCCAAATCAATGGCGCACAATCTTTCAGTGAATATTTGCAAAGCCGTCGTTCTACTGTCTTAAATGCCTACGATCATCAACAATTTACCTTTGGTAGTCTAGTTAAAAAATTAAGTATTCCACGGGATTCGAGCCGGATTCCCTTGGTTCCGATTACATTTAATATCGATCAAGGTTTAGATAGCGATAAACTCCCCTTCGCAGGGTTGGAAGTAGAATTTTTCTCTAACCCTCGCTCTTTTGAGAACTTTGAGCTATTTATTAATGCTACAGAATTACGCGGTCAACTAACTCTGGAATGTCAGTACAACACTAACTTATTTGATGCTGACACTATCCGCCGTCGGATGGCAGAGTTTGAAACTTTGTTGCAGGGTATAGTTGCAAACCCCAATCAAACTATTGCGAAATTGCCCATTTTGCCAGCAGTTGAGCAACAGCTATTAGCAGTATGGAACCAAACTCAAACCAACTATCCTCAAGATAAATCCATCCATCAGTTATTTGAGGAACAGGTAGCGCGTACCCCTGATGCTGTGGCTTTGGTATTTCAAGGACAGCAACTTACTTACAGAGAGTTAAATACTCGCGCCAATCAATTAGCACAATACCTGCAAACACTAGGAGTAGGCGCAGATGTGCTGGTAGGAATCTGCGTGGAACGCTCTTTAGAAATGATAGTAGGTCTATTAGGTATCTTGAAAGCTGGTGGGGTTTATGTACCTCTAGATCCGGGTTATCCCCAAGAACGTTTGGCGTTCATGCTTGCGGATACCCAAATCAAATTATTAGTCACCCAAAAACGACTAGTTGAAAAACTACCTACTCATAACGCAAATGTAATTTGCTTAGATGCAGATTGGCAGACTATCAGCCAACAGGCGACAGAGAATTTAATTACTAATGTCAAGCCTCATAACTTGGCTTATGTAATGTACACATCTGGTTCTACAGGTACACCCAAAGGTGTTAGTGTTATTCATCAAGGTGTAGTGAGGTTAGTTAAAGAAACTAACTATGTCAGCCTTACCGAAAAAGAAGTATTTCTGCAAATTAGTCCTGTTTCTTTCGATGCTTCCACTTTTGAAATTTGGGGTTGTTTACTTAATGGTGGCAAATTAGTTATCTTCCCTCCCCATACCCCATCTTTAGATGAATTGGGGGGAATTATTCAGCAATACCAGGTGACAACTCTGTGGCTAACAGCAGGTTTATTCCACTTGATAGTTGATGAAAAAATTGAGGCTTTAAAACCCTTGCATCAACTGTTAGCTGGTGGTGATGTTTTATCTGTTGCCCATGTTCAGAAATTTCTCAATACAGTAGAAAACTGTAAATTAATTAATGGTTATGGCCCTACAGAAAGTACAACTTTTACTTCCTGTTATGAAATCACAGCACCATTAAAGCCAGGGGCTTCTATTCCTATTGGTCGTCCAATTGCTAATACCCAAGTTTATATTTTGGACTCCTATTTACAACAAGTTACTATTGGCATCATAGGTGAGTTGTATATTGGTGGCGATGGTTTAGCACGAGAATATTTCAATCGCCCAGATTTAACTGCTGAGAGATTTATTGCTAATCCCTTGAGCGCAAATTCTCAATCACGCTTATATAAAAGTGGTGACTTAGCGCGTTATTTGCCCAATGGAGAGATTGAATACCTCGGTCGAATTGACAATCAGGTAAAAGTTAGCGGTTTCCGCATAGAATTAGGCGAAATTGAAATCGCACTTTTACAATCTCCGCTAGTGAAAGAAGCTGTGGTAATTGTGCGGGAAGATTCTCCAGGTGAGAAATTGCTAGTTGGGTATTTTGTGGCTGAAACTAATGAAGATAGTTCGCAAATTATTTCAGAGTTACGGCGATTCTTAAAACAACAATTGCCTGAGTATATGGTGCCCAAGATTTTTGTGGCACTAGAAGCTTTACCTCTGAATGCGAACGGCAAAGTAGATCGCCGCGCTTTGCCAAAGCCTGATGCTTATAGTCCAGAATTGGAAGCAAATTATGTTGCACCTCGTACTCCCATTGAGCAGCAAATTGCAGATATCTGGACACAGGTTTTAAATGTCAAGCAGGTGGGAATTTACGATAACTTTTTTGAATTGGGTGGATATTCTCTGTTAGGAATTCAAGTAATTTCTCGTCTGAGACAGGCTTTGCAAGTAGAAATTTTGATGTCCAATTTATTTGAATTACCCACAGTAGCAGATTTGGCTGAACGAGTGGAAACTCTGCGTTGGGCTACTCAAGGTATTCAAGCTGCTGAGAATGATTCGGCAGATGATTACGAAGAAGGCGAGCTTTGATATTCCCATAGCTAATACGGTTTGGTGAGGTAAGGGGAGAAATCCCCATTACCTATTACCTATTACCCATTACCCACACAGCCAAATTTTCCGCGAGGTTTTATGAAAACATTGGATGAACTACTATCTGAGCTACGTCAGCGCGATGTCAAACTTTGGTTAGAGGGCGATCGCCTGCGTTATCGGGCAGCAAAAGACAGCCTGACACCAGAATTGTTGAACGAGTTAAAAACGCAAAAAGCCGAAATTATCAACTTTCTGCGTCAAGTTACCACAATCGCCACTTCTAAAATTCCGCCAATTGTCGCTTGTGAACGAACTGGTAATTTACCCGTTTCTTTTGGTCAACAACGTTTGTGGTTTCTGCATCAGTTTGAACCGAATAGTTCCTCAAATAATATGCCCGTTGTGGTGCGGTTTACGGGGAATCTCAATGTTGCTGTGTTAGAGGAAAGTCTGCGCGAAGTTGTCCGTCGCCATGAAGTATTGCGGACAACTTTCCCGGCTGTGAATGGTAAGCCGACTCAAGTCATCGCCACAGATGTTTCCTTGAAGCTACCAGTTATTGACTTACAGCAAGTACCAGAGGAACAAAAAGAGACAGAAGCTCATATATTAGCAACCAAAGAAGCTCATCAACCCTTTGATTTAGCTAATGGGCCAGTTTTGCGAGTGCTGCTGCTGCGGTTGAGCGATCGCGAACATCTGCTGATTTGGAATATGCACAGTATAGTTTGCGATGGTGCTTCTTCGGATGTTTTCTATCAAGACTTCACTACTATCTACAAAGCACTGTCAGCAGGCCAGCCTTCGCCTTTACCGCCCTTACCAGTACAGTATGCTGATTTTACCCATTGGCAACATCAATGGCTACAAGGAGAGATTTTGGAATCACAGGTAAATTACTGGAAGCAAAAGCTAGAAGGCAATTTACCAATCATAGACTTACCTTACGATCATCCTCGTCCCCAAGGAGCGCAAACATACCGAGGCGATCGCGCTGCTTTATTATTACCAAAGGCGCTCAATCATGCGCTGACAGACTTGAGTCAAAAATGGGGAGCTACCCTGTTTATGACGCTACTAACAGTATTTGAGCTATTACTTTATCGCTATTCTGGGCAAGAAGATTTACTAGTTAGCTTTGCTAGTGCTGGACGTGGACAAGTTGAAACCGAAAGACTGATTGGATTTTTCTCTAATACTTTGGTACTGCGGAGTAACTTAGCTGGTAATCCCACTTTCCGAGAATTATTAAACCGAGTACGTAAGGATTGTTTAGAAGCTTATAGCCATCAAGATTTACCTTTTGAAAGACTTATTGAAGAACTTAAACCAGAACAACAAAGCCGTTATACTTCCTCACTATTTCAAGTAAAATTCTCTCTCAATCCCCCGTGGTCAAATGGTCGCGGTATGGCAGCGGTAGAATTACCTGATTTGACGATCGCTTCTCTATTTGGCTACATCTATCATGGCAAGACCAAATACGATCTGACTTTGGTATTGCGTGAACAGGATAATGGTCTGGGCATGGTATTCGATTACAATGCCGAGATGTTTGATACCAGTACCGTAGAACGGATGCTGGGACATTACAAAACTTTACTGGAAGGTATTGTTGCTAACCCAGATCAGCCGATTTCGGAATTACCACTGTTATTAGATCATCAAGTCAAAAGTTCTCAAAATCTAACTAATAATCAAATAGAAAAAACATTTGTTCCCGCACAAGATTCAGTGCAGATTCAGTTAACAGAAATTTGGCAGAATTTCTTAGGTATTCATCCAATTGGGATTACAGACAACTTTTTTGATTTGGGTGGACACTCACTAATTGCAGTCAGGCTATTTGCTGAGATTGAAAAAAGATTTGGTAAAACTCTGCCTTTATCCATTCTTTTACAAGCACCAACAATTGAGCAATTAGCTCATTACATTCGCGATAAATCGCCCGAAAAACAAGCAAATACTGAGCAACCGCGGCATTTATTTAAGGACTTTTTTGGTAAAGCTATATCCAAAGTTTTTAAAGGTGGAAATTACCCACAAATTGTAGAGGAAAATCACACTAATCTAGAGACAAGAGAATGGCTACCTTCCTCATCACTAGTACCACTACAACCCAACGGTAACAAGCCACCTCTATTTTGTGTTCATGGTGCTGGTGAAAGTGTGCTTTACTATCGTGATTTTGCTAAATATCTTGGTACAGACCAGCCAGTTTATGCATTACAAGCTATCGGTGTGGATGGCAAAAAAGCCCCCCTTACCAGAGTTGAAAAAATGGCGGCTCACTATATTAAAGAGATCCAAACTATTCAACCTCAAGGGCCTTATTTTTTAGGAGGTTACTCTTTTGGTGGTTTGGTAGTTTGGGAAATGGCTCGACAGCTAACCGCACAAGGTCAGAAGGTTGCATTGTTAGCTTTATTTGATACTAGTAATACAACTCGTCTCCAGACTAATATCCAGCCTATACCTACACAGAAGCGCATTTCTCGCCATTTGTATAACCTTTTAGAAATTGGCCCTGAGTACATTCTTCAGCAAATAGAAGGTAAGCGCAGTTGGATTGATTATATGGTTAAAAGAAAGCTAAATAAATTAACTTTCAAAGCTTATCTAAACATCTCTCGCTTTTTACCTTACACCTACCGAAAACAAGTAAAAATTAAAGATTTTAACAAACAAGCGGCTAAGGAATATGTTCCTAAAGCTTATGTGGGTAGAGTCACTGTATTTCGAGCAGAAGAACGCCCTGCAAATAACGGAGGTGTGGTAGATCCAAACATGGGTTGGGGTGAATTGGCTTTAGGTGGTCTGGATATCCAACATGTTCCAGGAAACCACTTTTCAATTTTTAACGAACCCTATGTTAAATCTTTGTCAGAAAAAATGAAGGTTTGTATTGAACAAGCTATGGCAAAGGCTTAATAATCCATGACTTTAAAATCATTTGCTGATAGCAATTAATGGGATGAAACATTAGACTTATTACAAATATAATTCAGGCAGGTAGGAAGTAATTTTACTTTCTACCTTTTTTGGATCAGGAAGGATTCACTGCCGATAGAGGAATGTTAATACCAATTTAAATAATGTTGGCAGCATATCAATATATTCTAGAGGGCACGGCATTGCCCTGCCCCTACAATCTGTGGCATTCTTTTTTAAAATTTGTATAACGCTGATATACTCAAGATATTTATAATTTTTCCAGCTAAGATACATCGAATTGCAAGTTGGTGAGGTACAGATAATCGTTGATTGTAGGGGCATTGGCACTGCCATGCCCTGAAGCGCGTACTTCTTTTACCTGAAATATGCTGTAATTAGATTTAGTAATAATGAAAAAGTAGAGTGGATAATGCTCACTCTACTTTATATTTGCAACATTTAAATAGAAGTCCTACTAGCTGTTCAATGGTGTGAAAGTTCCCAATCTTGTAACATTAAAATAGCTTGTTTATAAACAGATATATCTACCTGATTAACTTCTATTTTCTGCCCGATTCCTTGTAAGAGAGTAATTGTTAATTTGCCACCTAAGTGTTCGCGGAACTCGCTCAGTCCTCTAAATAGATAATGGGGATGCTCTGGCTGATGTAATTGCTCTCTTAATGCAGATAAGTACAAGGTGAAACCTAATGTTTCAAGTGTGCCTAAAATCTTTTGCCATTCTGATTGCGATAGTAGACCTGTTAAATAGGAATAGGTGGTATCTAAGGCTATCCCAATCGCCACAGCTTCACCGTGGCGTAATTTATAGTTTGTGATGTCTTCCAATTTATGCGCCGCCCAATGCCCAAAATCTAAGGGGCGGGATGAACCTTTTTCAAAGGGGTCACCGCTATTGGCAATATGTTCTAAATGCAATTGGGCACAACGATAAATTAGTTTTTCCATAGCTCTTATATCACGAGCAGCTAATTTCTCAGCAGATTTCATAATGAACTCGAAGAAATCTGCATCTTTGATCAATGCTACCTTCACGGCCTCTGCAATGCCCGATCGCCAATCGCGATCGCTCAGACTCGTGAGAAAATCAAAGTCGTTCAATACTGCATAAGGTGGCATAAATGTACCGAGGAAGTTTTTCTTGCCGTATGCATTGATGCCGTTCTTTACCCCTATACCAGAATCATTTTGCGCTAACACTGTGGTTGGCACCCGTATTAACCGAATTCCTCGGTGTGCTGTTGCTGCTGCGTATCCTACCATGTCTAATAATGCTCCACCCCCAATAGCTAATACGTAAGAGTGGCGGCATAATCCTGCAGCATCGATCATCTGATGAATTTGTTCTATAAATCTTGGCTCGTTTTTAACTATTTCTCCACCAGGAATGATAATCGGAGCATCACTTAAGTTAATGACATCTGAATAAAAATCTGCATAAACTGATATTTGTTTTAATAGTCCATGCTGATGTTTTAATAGTCCTCCATCTACTATTGCGAGAACTTTTTTTGCCGTTATTTCTCCATCTGCGGCAATCACTTGCGCTAGTAAAGGATTGTCTAATTGAAACAGACCATTGGTAAAGTAAACATCATAATTAAAGTTGACACAGACTGATTGCTGAATTGGTTGCAGGCTAGTAGATGGCTTGTGTGTAATGAGCATCTTTAGTTAATTATTTTTTAAGTATTACTTTCCCAAGTTTGGATTTTTTAGCAACTAGGAATTGCTCAGCATCAATCATTAAGAAGGCATTCCAGTACTTAAATACTGAAATGCTTGATAGAAGATAGATTCTCACTAATTAAGTGAGTTTAACTAGCTCAATTTCCTAGTAAATGTATGCAAAATTCACATTCTGACTGCAATTTGCTTTAGGCTTTAACCTTTATTGAAAGGTGCGTCTTAAGAAGGATTATTAAATTTCAGAGTAGACTTATTCTATATAATTTGCTCTTATAATTCAGCACTTGATAACCCTATCTTTACATTATCTTATTTAAATCATCCGGAATTTTATAGATTTAGTAAAGTTGGATATGAATTTTTTTATACATCTCAGTAATTTTCTTATAGTAGAAAAAATATTATTGAGATTATTGCGCGTGAGTTAATAAATACCTTTACGTAGGAAAAAGTTGAAAATTTAGTTTGTCATAGAAAAAACTTCAGGAATTATTGTGTATTAATTATGAGTAGCGTCAACCAGTTGTTACAACATTGGCTAATACAGTCTGTGTCCCAGGAAGCACTGGCTTGGTTGGAACAAAAGCAAAGCCAGATTGCTAATGGCGCGCCTGAGAGGATATTTTATACTTCTTTTAGTGCTGTACCGCGTTATCTCGGTAAAAATAATTTACAACTGACATCCCAGGACTTAGCAGCAGCTAATGACTTAGTTCCTGGCTGGTCTCCTGGTAATTGGACTGTGGATCAAGCTGGTAGAATACTCTTAGTTTTAGCTTTACCCCACGATCGCACTGAAGATTATGGACGCTCGCTCGATAAAGTTTTCAGTGTTGCGGATATGGGGGAATTGATTGCACTGTATCAAAGTCTACCTTTACTGCCGCATCCAGAGTTACATCGCCAACGCGCATCTGAAGGTATTCGCAGTAACATGACTAATGTATTCTGTGCGATCGCACTCAACAACCCCTATCCAGCAAATTATCTAGATAATATTGCTTGGAATCAGATGGTGCTGAAGGCTTTATTTGTGGGTAGTCCTTTGCATCAAATTTGGGGTCTAGACCAACGTGCTAACCCTGAATTAGCAAGGATGCTGGTAAACTATGCCCATGAACGTTGGGCTGCTAAACGTCCAGTATCGCCAGAACTATGGCGACCTGTAGGTAGATTTGCCGATAATGCAATCATTGCAGATTTAGCTAAAGTCTTGGCAGAGGGCAGCATTGTTGAAAAACAAGCAGCAGCATTAGCTTGTTCAGAATCTCCTTTACCAGAAGCGCAAGCACTACTATCTCTTTATCCAAACTTGCAGTCAGCCATTGCAGAAGGCGAATTGAACTGGAGTAATTTTAGCCGCGATCGCGTAGCAGTCTGCAAATAAAAAGCTTCCCCCTAAAAAATATTCAGCAGGGTAGAGACGCGATGAATCGCGTCTCTCTTACGCCAGGTCTCAGTACAGTGATTAATACTGCGTTATTCATTTTGAATTAGGAATTTTCAATTATTTATGATGTTTATCGATCCCCACATTCATATGTGTTCCCGTACCACCTATGATTACCTGATCATGCGGGAACATGGTATTGTCGCAGTGATTGAGCCATCTTTCTGGTTGGGACAACTCCGCACAACTGCTGGTTCCTTTAAAGATTACTTTAGTAGCTTGGTTGGGTGGGAACGCTTTCGCGCCAGTCAATTTGGGATTCAACATTACTGTACTATCGGACTCAACCCTAAAGAAGCTAACAACGAAGCCTTAGCAGCAGAAGTGATGGAATTGCTACCACTGTTTGCTTGTAAAGAAGGTGTGGTGGCGATTGGAGAAATTGGCTATGACGACATGACAGAAGCAGAAGATAAATACTTTTGCGAACAATTAGCGCTAGCCAAAGAACTTGATATGCTGGTAATGATTCATACCCCTCATCGAAATAAAAAAGCAGGGGCTAGCCGCAGTATGGATCGTTGCATTGAATATGGACTAGATCCATCACAAGTAATTATTGATCACAACAACGAAGAAACCGTTGAAGAAGTTTTAAACCGAGGTTTTTGGGCAGCTTTTACAATTTACCCGAAAACCAAGATGGGTAACGCTAGGATGGCAGATATTGTTCGTCAATATGGAAGCGTTAGCGGAGCGGGACGCGATAGCGTTCGTCGCATCATTGTAGATAGTAGCGCCGATTGGGGTGTGAGTGACCCCTTAGCAGTCCCGAAAACAGCACAATTAATGTTAGACACAGGTATGCCGGAAAAACACGTACAAGCTGTTTGCTACGAAAACGCACTAACAGCTTACGGTCAAACAGGACAAATGAAAGCTTCAGATTGGCTAGATGCGCCATCTGCTGACCAGCGTCAAATGTTCAATGGTAACTCAGTATTGCGGGGACAAGAACCGGGGATTAAGTCTGTTGCAGATTATGTGTTGATTGAGTAGGGATTGGGGATTGGGGACTGGGGACTGGGGACTGGGGATGAGGGAGAAAAATAACAAACACCCAATTACCAATTACCTAATGACAAACATTGAGTAATGAAGGACACACAAGTGAATATTGTTGCAAGTTTAAATTTACCAAAATGGCGGGGTTATTTAGAGTTGATGCGCCCAGCTAATATTGTGACTGCTTGGGCTGATATTTTAGTTGGGTTTGCGGCCTCTGGTTCTGGGGTGATTTTTACTCAATTAGTTAATGGACAAGCAACGGCTGATGGTTTAATTCCCTTAGCCTGGTTATTACTAGCTACAACTGGGTTATATGGCGGTGGTATCGTTTTTAACGATGTTTATGATGCTGAATTAGATCAGCAAGAACGCCCATCAAGGGCAATTCCTAGCGGTCGTGTGTCTCGCGAGAATGCAGCTTTATTAGGGATGATATTATTTGCGATCGCAATTTTTGCGGCTACTCAAGTATCTTTGTTGAGTGTCACTATTGCCATCTTCATTACTTTCGCAGCACTGTTGTATGACTCTGTAGGGAAGCATCATTCCTTTTTTGGCCCTTTAAATATGGGTGTGTGTCGTGGTAGTAACTTGTTATTGGGTGTCAGCGTTTTACCTGCTATGGTTGGGGAACGCTGGTATTTAGCACTAATTCCTGTACTTTACATTGCGGCGATCACCGCAATTAGTCAAGGCGAAGTTCACGGTGGTAAAAGAATTACGGGAGTACTGGCGTTAATTTTAATAGCAATAGTATTGGCAGCAGTTTTAAGTTTAGGATTTTTTGCAGAATATACAGTAATTGCAGCATTACCATTTGCAGCTTTATTAGCGGTGCGAGTATTACCTAATTTTATCCAAGCTGCGCGTGAGCCTGTACCAGAAAAAATCCGCAATGCGGTGAAAGTTGGCGTGTTATCTTTAATTATCTTAGATGCAACAATTGCATCTGGTTTTACTGGTTTAGCTTACGGTTTATTGGTATTAATTTTGCTACCAATTTCTATGTCATTCGCCAAAATGTTTGCCGTTACTTAAAGTTGCAGGAATTTAGGGTGTGTTGTCGCGCAGCGCAACGCACCGCAACCAAATTAACAATGCAAGGGCATAACACACCATAGAAACAAAATTTACACTTAAAAACTCAGGTATTTATCTTATGAAAATTGCACCTAATAGCAACTTTCACCTAACTTATTGCTCAAATATTCATCCTGGTGAAAGTTGGGGAGAAGTTTTTGCCAATTTAAAAAAATATATTCCTGAACTCAAATCTCGTTTATCTCCTGAAGCAGCTTTTGGCATTGGTTTACGGTTAGCAGATACAGCCGCAAAAGAACTTTTAGTAGGTGAAAATTTAGCTCAATTTCAAGCTTGGCTAACACAAAATGATTTATATGTTTTCACTTTAAATGGTTTTCCTTACGGAGGGTTTCATCGCCAAGTTGTTAAAGACCAAGTTTATTCACCAGATTGGTCAAATCAAGAACGAGTAGAATATACATTAAATTTGGCAAAAATTTTAGCGGCTCTATTACCTGAAAGTTTAGATGGGGGAATTTCTACATTACCTTTATCATATAAACCTTGGTGGTTAGATAAAGAAGAAAAAAAAGAGATAGTTTTTAAGACTAGCTGTTTGAATATTGCAGCAGTTGTTGCAGAAATGATCCGGATTCAGCAAGCTACAGGGAAGTTGTTGCATATTGATTTAGAACCTGAACCTGATGGGCTAATTGAAAATACATCAGAAGTAATTGAATTTTATCAAAATTGGTTATTACCTATAGCTGGTAATTATTTAGCTGAGCAATTAGATATTGAGCATAGTTTAGCGGAAAGTAAATTGCTAGACCATGTACGCATTTGCTATGATACTTGCCATTTTTCAGTTGAATATGAGCAACCTGAGTCTGTATTTGCACGCTTGGCATCAGCCGGGATTAAAATTGGCAAGATGCAAATTAGTGCAGCAATTCAAGTAAAAATACCACCTGAAATTGAGCAGCGTAGTTTAATAGTTGAACGCTTACAACCTTTTGCTGAATCGACTTATTTGCATCAAGTTATAGAACTGCGTGCTGATGGAACGCTACATCATTATCCTGATTTAATGACGGCGTTACCGCAACTGCAACAATCCCTTGCTGAAGAATGGCGCACTCATTTTCATGTGCCAATTTTCATTCGTGATTATCAAATTTTGCAGTCTACACAAGATGATATTGTCACAATTTTGCATTTGCTTCAGCAAAATCATGCTTGTCAACATCTAGAGATTGAGACTTATACATGGGATGTTTTACCACCAGAAATGAAAATAGATTTGCTCACGTCTATTCAGCGAGAATATGAGTGGGTATTAACAAATTTCTCTGGTAATTAATAGGATATTAAATTTATGCAGAAAACAGTTGTTCTGAATGTTGTTGGCTTAACACCTAGTTTACTAGGAGAAAACACGCCATTTTTATCTGCTTGGGCTGCTAAAGGTCAAGTAGTACCAATTACGCCAGTATTACCTGCTGTAACTTGTTCTGTTCAAGCTACTTATTTAACAGGAAAATTACCTGATGAACATGGAATTGTGGCTAATGGTTGGTATTTTCGCGATGATTGTGACATTAAATTTTGGCGACAGTCTAATAAATTAGTACAGTCTCCTAAAATTTGGGAAATGGCTAAATCTATTGACCCCAATTTTACTTGTGCCAACCTTTTTTGGTGGTATAACATGTATTCTGCTGTAGATTATGCAATTACGCCACGCCCCATGTATCCTGCAGATGGCAGAAAGTTACCTGATATCTATACATATCCTGGTAATATTCGGGAGGAAATTCAATCAGATTTAGGTCAGTTTCCTCTGTTTAATTTCTGGGGGCCGAATACCTCAATTGTTTCTAGTCAATGGATTGCTAATTCTGCTAAGTGGGTTGAGGAACGTTATAGCCCAACATTAACATTAATATATTTGCCTCATTTAGATTATTGTTTACAAAAATTTGGTCAAGACAACCAACAAATTCAAAAAGATTTACAAGAAATTGATGCTGTTTGTGGGGATTTAATTAATTATTATCAAGCAAGAAATACTCAAGTAATTATTCTTTCAGAGTATGGTATTACGCCAGTGTCTCAGGCGGTAGATTTGAACCGTATACTTAGGAAACATGGTTTAATTGCTGTCAGAGAAGAGTTAGGGCGAGAATTACTCGATCCAGGTGCTAGTATTGCTTTTGCTGTCGCCGATCATCAGGTAGCTCATGTATATGTTAATGATGCAGCGTATATTCCTAAAGTGCGCGATTTGCTGGAGTCAACTCAAGGGGTAGCGCAGGTATTGGATGAAGAAGGGAAAAAAGCCTACCATCTTAATCATCCTCGTTCTGGGGAGTTAGTTGCGATCGCACAATCTGATGCTTGGTTTACCTACTACTACTGGCTAGACGATGCAAAAGCGCCTGATTTTGCCAGAACCGTAGATATTCACCGCAAGCCAGGTTACGATCCTGTAGAGCTTTTCCTCGATCCGCAACTGAAATTTCCTCAACTCAAAATCGCTTCCAAGCTGTTGCAGAAAAAATTAGGTTTTCGCTACTTGATGGATGTCATTCCTCTCGATGCTTCTTTAGTACGCGGTTCTCATGGTTGTGTGACAACTTCTCCCAGCGAGGGGCCGATGTTTATTAGCCATCAAACTCACCTCATGAATGAAGACATAATTCCAGCAACAGATGTTTGCTCTTTAATTCTTCAGCATTTAAAAATCTAAATTAGATATTTTCAGTAATGATGTAACTGTGAATAAATATCCGCTTCTAGCAAGAATTTCAGGCAATAAACAATTAATTCTCACTTTAATAGAACTTACGCAAAAGTCACAGAATTAGGAAACTCCAAAAAATAAATTATTCCGTATTTAGATTGTTGACCGTTGACTGTTCACAGTTAACAGTCAACAATAACATTTGGAATATTTTTTTACTTGGAAGGCTCTTAAGCGTTGACAGTTGAGAGCTAACAGTCAACAGCTAAAACCGATATTACTGGATATCTATCCTACAAATGTGAACTTATGTATACAATAATTGACAACAATAAACTAATATAATAAATTAATTTTACTTGCTCTTAAGCGTATATAAGCAATATTAGATACTCACTAAAAAAGAATAATCATAGCAATCCTAAATGGGTTATAAAATTCTTCATTGCGCCAGGAAATATGAAAGAAGAATTACTAGTTTTTATTGTGTTTCGCAAAATAATTTAGGACAGCTATATTAGTTAATTATTAAATTATCAGGTACATCTATTTTTAGAAAGACACCATTATTGAGTACCAGAAACCTACTAATATATGAGGTTTCTAGACAAGTCTATCTGTTAAACGCAGATGGTAATAAATGGACAGGATTAATATTAATTTTTACGCACAACAAAGAGATTTAATTATGTTAACTATAAATAAGGTAAGTCTAGACGAATTAAGAAAAATTTTTACAAAAAACGATTTTTATAATAGATATTACAAAGGCTCTTATTTACAGAAATTATATATTCATATTTTTAGACGTGATTTACTTGCAGAGAACAAAAAAGTCTTGCAATTTAATCAAAGCATTCTAGCACCTAATAGCCTTGTATTTGATATAGGAGCAAATGTTGGGTATAAAGCCAATATTTATTTGAAAATAGGCTGTCAAGTTATAGCTGTAGAGCCAGATCCTAGAAATATTAAAGTTTTAAGAAGGTTATTTAAAAACAATAAAAAATTAACACTAGTACAGCACGGCGTAAATAAACCAACCATTATTGTGAGAAACTAAGAAAGTAGAGTCAAAACAGTTTAGGCGGAAAATAAGGGAACCGGGTGTGGCACG